>JANXRX010000260.1 GCA_025352905.1 Bacteroidota bacterium
CTTTCATAATATCCATCTCATGGGTAACACCGGTGATCACGGTTGGCGCAAAATAATTACCGGCGCGGTCTATCGGATATCCCCCACACAGAACAGTAGCGCCTTTCTGTTTTGCATCATTTACCTGGGCAGTTAAAAAAGTCAGTTGCTCTTTCCGCGTTAATGCGCCGATATACACATCTGCTTCGGTAGGTAAACCGATCCTGTATGATTCCACTTCTTTTACAAAAGCATCAATATAGGCATCATACACTTTTTCGTGTACGTAGATCCGTTCTACAGAACAACAACTCTGGCCATTATTATAAAATGCGCCATCTGCAGTGCCTGCCGCAACAGCAGCTATATCGGAAATATCATCTGCCACATACAAAGGATCTTTTCCACCCAACTCTAACCCACAGGGGATCATGCCGCTACTTAGTTTTTCATAAATATGTTTCCCGGTTTGATAAGAACCCGTAAAGAAATATCCGTCAAGCCCTGCATTCAAAACCAGCTCACCGGTTTCTTTGCCGCCAATAGCTGTTTGAAAAACCGAAGCAGGTACGCCGGCTTCCTGCATATATTTTTCTATCTGTAAACCGGTAAGTGTTGCCAGCTCGGAAGGTTTGTATAAAACCGCATTACCGGCAAGAAGCGCAGGAACAAACACATTCGTGCCTACGAGATATGGATAGTTCCATGCCGAAATATTTGCTATAACTCCCAGGGGCTCATACACGATCTTTTCACGCGTGCCGCCTTCTTCCACCATCCATTCGGGGCCAAGGTATTTTTCTGCGTTAGCGGTGAGCCAGTCTATCCGCGAACAGGCGCCATTGATCTCGTTCCTGGATTGCTGCAAAGGCTTACCCACTTCAGCAGTTAATATAGCAGCGCAGGGTTCTATATTTTGTTTTAATAATACCGCGAACCGCCGGAGTATGCTCACCCTTTCGAAAAGGGGCCTTGTGTTCCAGTCTTTTTGTGACTGCCGCAAAGAATTTATTTTTTGGTTGATGCTTGTAAGATCATCCGTTGGTAGGGTAGTGATCAGTTCACCGGTAGCAGGGTTAACAATATGCATACAAATTATTTAGCTGCTCCTGATAAGAACCAGTTGCGGATATTTTCAGAAAGTGGGTTATTGTTTTTATCAGCCATCCGTTCGGGGTGCCATTGAACGCATAGCAACGGCGCTTTGCCGTTGGGGTCCTTCCATTCTACGCCTTCAATCACCCCATCTGCCGACAGGCAATTTACCAACAGCAAATTGCTTACCGCGTCAACGGCCTGGTGATGCGCACTGTTAACTTCACCGGTGTCGGTTTTAATTACGGAAGAGAGCAGGCTGCCTGGGGTAATGCGGACCCTATGAACAACATCGGTTTCTTTATGTCTTTTATGATCTTCTTTACCCGTTTCTTCCAGGTCGGGAACAAGGCTCCCACCAAGGAAAACATTTACCAATTGCATGCCCCGGCAGATGGCCAGTACCGGTAACCCGTTTTCTTCTGCGAGCTGAAATACTTTCATTTCAAAAAGATCACGTTCCCTGTTCCAGCCATTTTTTGGCATATGGGGATAGCGGGTTCGCTGGCTGTTATAGAAGGCAGGGGTAACATCTATCCCGCCGCTGAGCAGGATGCCATTGCATCTTTTTACATCATCCGTATTTTGTTTTTCGGAAGAAAGAGTGATCAGTTCAATATCCTGGTCTCCGCCATGGATCCATGACTGGTAATTTTCAAACCTGGCTTCAGATTGTGTAATTCCTATCGTGATCTTTTTATGCATTATAGGGCAGCTTCATAAAGTGTTTTGAAATCATTGCGACTAACCGGTTTTGGATTATTTGGGTGCGCAAAATCCGCAAAAGCCAGGTCGGCCAATGTATCTATGTGTTTGGATTCAACGCCGATAGTGCCCAGCTTTACGGGGATATGGATCCGGTTGTTGAGGTCGAACAAATAATCGACCACCTCATCACCCGTTTCTTTTTTCAATTCCAGCGCGCGCGCGATCCGTACAAACTTTTCTTCGGAACCTTCTATATTGAAACGCATTCCATAGGGAAGATTGACTGCGTTTGCAAGGCCATGATGCGTATCCAGCAATGCCGACATCGGATGTGCCAGCGAGTGTACCACGCCCAGTCCTTTCTGAAAAGCGATCGCTCCCATCATAGAGGCGAGCAGCATGTCGGAACGCGAGCCGATGCTAGGATTGTTTACAGCCTGTTCCAAAGAACCCGCGATCAGCCGGATGCCTTCCAGCGCAATCCCATCGCAGATAGGGTGGTAATTCTTTGCGAGAAAAGCTTCCATATTATGTGTAAGGGCGTCCATTCCCGTAGCCGCTGTAATAAAAGCGGGCAGATCCATGGTAAGCAGGGGATCTGCAAAAACAATTTTTGCCAGCAGCTTAGGCGAGAACAATATTTTTTTCTGATGGGTCTCATCATCCGCAATAATAGCCGACCGCCCTACCTCGCTACCCGTTCCGGCCGTGGTGGGGATGGTGATAAAATGGGGTACTTCATTGGTCACATATACATCACCACCGATCAGGTCATCATATATAAAAAGATCTTCCCGGTGATTGATCCGGAGCAAAATAGCGCGAGCCACATCAATTGCGGCCCCGCCGCCGATACCAATGATACAATCGCAACCGGCCGCATCATATGCTTCGGTTCCTTTGTACACATCGCTTTTGACCGGGTTCTTATGCGTATCATGAAATATGGTAACCGTTATACCGGCAGCCTGCATATCGGTAACGATCTGTTTAAAAAATCCTAACCCGGCAATGGTAGGGTCGGTTACTACCAGCGGTTTCTGTAACCCGTTTTTTTGGAGATAGCCCGGGAGCTCATCAACTGCGCCCGCGCCGAAACGGATAGTAGTAGGGAAATTGAATTGTGAAATGGACATATGTTTTATATTATTTCAAAATACCGGATTCGCTCCCAATCGGTTACTGTTTTGGCAAACTGTTTTACTTCCCATTCGCGGGTTTGTGTAAAGTGCTGTACAAAGCTGGCACCAAATAATTCCTGGGCAATAGCAGAAGTTTTCATCAGTTGGGTAGCTTCTTCCAGGCTTTTCAGAAATTTTCCATTGGAGAGGTCCTTATATCCGTTACCTGCTGTTGCGGGTTGCTGCAGTTTTAATTTTTTCCGGATCCCATACAATCCCGCTGCCAAACAGGCTGCCATGGCAAGATAAGGATTGGTGTCGCTGCCCACTACGCGTGTTTCTAAACGGCAGGATTTTTTTCCTTCCGTAAGCGCACGCAGGGCAACAGTTCTGTTATCCATTCCCCAGGTAACCGTTGTAGGCGCCCATGCACCTTCCACCAATCGTTTGTATGAATTAATAGTAGGTGCGATCATGGGTAAAATATGCGGCAAACAGAATAGCTGTCCCGCGAGATAACTTTTCATGAGCGGGCTCATATGTTGTTTGTCCGCGGCGTCATAAAATAAATTCTTTGTTGATCCCTTATCCCATAACGACTGGTGCACATGCCCGCTGCAACCAGGCAGGTTCTCATGGAACTTGGCCATAAACGTGGCGAGGATCCCATTCTTCCCGGCGATTTCTTTTACGGATGTTTTGAAGAGTACGGCCCTGTCGGCCGAGGTAAGTATATCTCCGAACGTGATCGCCGCCTCGTACACACCCGGGCCCGTTTCTGTGTGCAGGCCTTCCAAAGGGATATCAAATTTCTTCAGCAGGCTGAACAGGTCAGAAAAAAAATCATTTCTTTCCGTGCTCCGTAAAATGGAGTAGCCGAACATGCCGGGGGTGAGCGGTGTCAGGTTTCTTCCTTCTTTTTCTGCAAAGGAGCGGGAAGTTTCTGCAAAATTGAACCATTCAAATTCCTGTGAAAACTTAGGAACATATCCTGCCGTGGATGCGGCGGCAATCACTTTTTGTAATACCTGTCGCGGGCAGATGGCCAACGGGTTGCCATCACCATCTATAAATTCACCGAGGAAAAAAGGGATATCATTTTCCCATGGGATCTTCCGGAAACTCTCCGGTATGATCCTGACTTTTGCATCGGGGTAACCGGTGTGCCAGCCTGTGTAGGCGGCGTTATCATAAGCGGCATCGGTCATATCCCATCCAAACACCACATCGCAGAAACCGAGATCAGATTGAACAACAGACGCAAATTTTTCCGCAGAAATATATTTCCCACGCAGCACACCATCAATATCCGTTACCGCAATTTTAACCCGGCCACCAGGATGTTTTTTTACATAGTCGAAAATGGATTGGGTGTTCATTTTTTGTATAGTTTAAAAACAAGGAAAAAGAAGGCCATGATCCCGAAGTATAAA
>JANXRX010000305.1 GCA_025352905.1 Bacteroidota bacterium
ACCCTTCCAGGGCATCCGCTATATTCTTTTTATTTTTTTTCTATAAAGCGGTAGCCCCTCCGGGGCAATACCCTGAACCAATGACCTAATGACCTAGTGAGCCCTATCCTCACTGTTATCTGTTATCTGCTATTTCTCACCTGTCATCTTTCCCAGTTCTTTCTTAACTTCCTTCCCTAATAAAACTGCTATGAGAAAGATCTGCCTCCTGCTGGCATTATTGCCTGCCTTGTTTTCATTTGCCCAGGTTACACCCGGATGGTTACGCTATTCAGCCATTTCTCCCGATGGCAAAACGATCGTATTTACCTATAAAGGCGACCTGTTCCGGGTTCCCGCTTCCGGCGGAACCGCTACGCCGCTGACTACGCATGAAGCGCACGATTTTATGCCGGTTTGGAGCCATGATGGAAAATCCATCGCTTTTGCCAGTGACCGCTATGGCAACTTCGATGTCTTTATCATGCCGGCCGAAGGTGGCGAGGCCAAAAGAGTTACCTATCACTCCGCCGCAGAATATCCTTATGAATTTACCAACGATGATAAAAGCATCCTGTTTGGCGCAAGCCGTATGGATGTAGCCAGTAACCGTACTTACCCTACCGGCTCCCAGCCCGAACTGTATAAAGTATCCGTTACCGGTGGCCGTGTAGAACAGGTGTTAAGCACCCCGGCAGAAGATGTAAAACTGAGCAGGAACGGGCAATACATTATTTACCACGATAAGAAAGGCGGCGAGAACGCCTGGCGTAAACACCATACTTCGGCCATTGCCCGCGATATCTGGATATACGATACCAAAACAGGCACGCATAAAAAAATCACTTCATTTATCGGAGAAGACCGGTCGCCCGTATTTACCGATAACGACCAGGCTTTTTATTACCTGAGTGAGGAGAGTGGATCATTCAATGTTCACAAAATGAATATCGATGGCGGCAAATCGCAACAGCTTACCTCTTTTAAAAAACACCCTGTCCGTTTTCTCAGTTCGTCTTCTGATGGCCTTCTCTGCTATAGTTATGATGGAGAACTGTATACACAGAAAGGAAATAGTAAACCCCAGAAAGTAAGTATCCATATTTCTGCCGATACCAAGAACAATAATGAAAAAGTAATACCGGTAAGCGGCGGCGCCAGGGATGTGGCCGTTTCTCCCAATGGAAAAGAAGTAGCCTTTATTGTAAGGGGCGAGGTATTTGTAACCAGCGTGGAAGGAGGCATCACCAAGCGCATCACCAATACACCGGAACAGGAGCGGCTCGTAAGTTTTTCGCCGGATGGCAAGGCCCTTCTGTATGCTTCTGAGCGCGGCAATACCTGGAAGATCTTTGAAACAAGAAAAGTGCGCGACGCGGAACCCTATTTTTATGCGTCTACTATTTTAAAAGAAACACCGGTGATCTCCAATGAAAAAGAAAATTATCAGCCTGTTTACTCTCCCGACGGAAAAGAAATAGCCTATATCGAGAACCGGACAACGTTGAAGATCTACAATATCGCATCCAAACAATCGCGGGTATTGCTTACCGATAAAGAGCTTTTCTCTATGGGTGATAACGACCAGTATTTTCAATGGTCGCCCGATAATAAATGGATGCTGTTCAATTATGCCGTTCCCGGGATCGCGGCGGATGAAGTGGGTCTGATCTCAACAGAGGGCAACGGCAAAGTATTTAACCTTACCGAGAGCGGTTTCCAGGATGGTAATGCCAAATGGATCATGGGTGGAAAAGCCATGCTCTGGTTCAGCAACCGCGATGGTTTAAAAAGCGTGGCCCAGTCAGGTAACCGGCAGGCAGATGCCTATGCCCTGTTTTTTTCACAGGATGCTTTTGACAAATTCAAACTAAGCAAGGAAGATGCGGCCCTGTTAAAGGAAGCGGATGAAACAAAAGCAAAAGCAGATACCGCTAAGAAAAAAGACATTAAGAAAGACAGCGTAATCATTGATTGGGATGGGTTGGTGCAACGCAAGGAAAAATTAACTATCCACTCTTCTTCCCTTAGCGATGCATTGGTAAGTAAGGATGGAGAAACCTTATACTACCTGGCCAGGTTTGAGAAAGGAAGTAATTTATGGACCACTAACCTGCGTACCAAAGAAACCAAAATGCTGGTGCCGCTGAATGCAGGCGGCGGAAGCATGGTTTGGGATAAGGACCAGAAAACAATCTTCCTTTCTGCAGACGGTAGCATCTCAAAAATAGATGTGGCCAGTGGCAAACGTGATGTCATCAGTATCAATGGTGAGATGACTCTGGATGTTGCCGCAGAGCGCCGGTTCATGTTTGAGCATGTATGGAGAAGGACCAAAGAAACTTTTTATACAGCCAGTATGCATGGTGTTAACTGGGACAGCTATAAACCCGACTATGAAAAATATTTGCCGCATATCGGCGATAATTATGAGTTCGCAGAAATGCTGAGCGAGATGCTGGGTGAATTGAATGTGAGCCATAGCGGCGCAACTTATGGATCCAATACGCCCACCGGAGATATCACATCTTCACTTGGCGCTTTTTATGATCAAACCTATAAAGGAGATGGTCTTAAGATCCAGGAAGTGATTAAAGATGGCCCGCTTGATAAAGCTGGTCTCAATATAAAAGCAGGAATGATCGTTGAGTCGATAGACGGCGAACCCCTTACTGCAGATAAGGACCTTGCCCAATACCTGAACCGAAAAGCAGGAAAGAATACACTGGTGATCATTGCAGACGGCTCCGCTAAAAAAGAACTAATCCTGAAACCCATTTCGTTGGGAGAGGAGAATACTTTATTATACAAACGCTGGGTACGCAAGAACCAGGATGAGGTTGACAGGCTAAGCGATGGCCAACTGGGCTATGTGCATATTCCCGGTATGAACGATGGCGCTTACCGTACTACGTATGAAGAAGTGATGGGTAAATATGCCAACCGCAAGGGTATTGTGATAGATACGCGTTTTAATAGCGGCGGCGACCTAGTAGCAGATCTGGCTATGTTCCTCAGCGGTAAAAAGTTCATGGATTATTCCACTGATACGCGAAGCAATGGTTTTGAGCCCAATTTCCGCTGGACCAAACCCAGCATCTCGATAGCCAATGAGGCCAATTACAGTGATGGACATTGTTATGCATACACTTACCAGGAATTAAAACTGGGCAAGCTGGTAGGCATGCCTGTACCGGGCACCTGTACGTTTGCCGGGTGGGAATCTCTGCAGGATAATAGTCTGCGCTGGGGCGTACCCCCGTTGGGGTGTAAAGCTATGACCGGCCAGTACCTCGAAAACCACCAGACCGTTCCGGATATTAAACTGATGAATGAGTATGAAATAGTAATCAAAGGGAGGGATCAGCAGCTGGAAGCAGCGGTGGCTTCGTTATTAAAGGATATTAAGTAACCGGCGTTTTTTGATATTTTGCTTTTAGTTCTTAATCTTTTCATATGAAACTGTTACCCATTCGTGCTTTGATTCTATTGGCAATCGGCAGCCTGTTAGCGCAAACAGGTCTTGCGCAGGGAAGAAATATCCGAATCAAACTCACGCCGCTCAAAAACACGAAAGTGTATTTAGGCAGCAACTATGGGAGTACAAATGCGTTATTTGATTCAGCTTTTTTGAATGATAAAAGTGAAGGCGTGTTTACAGCGCCGACCAAACTCACCGGCGGTGTTTATTTTATTGTTACCGCTACTCCTGCCTATGAGATACAGTTTGATTTCCTGATGGATAATGAGCAGCAATTCAGCATCACGGCAGATACGGCTGCAAAAGATAAAGTGGTTATTACAGGCTCCGCGGAAAACGAATATTCCATCGCCTACAAAAATTTTTTAGCGTCTAAAACAAAATATATGCAGGGGTTGGAGGCGGATTTTAAGACCATGGGGAGCCGTACCAAAAAAGACACCACAGAACTTATTGATAAGAGCGGGCGCATAAACAAAGAACTGGAACATTATCGCGACAGCATTCTTGAAAAATATCCCGGGTCATTGATAAGCACACTATTCCATCTCATTAAAAAACCAGTGGTGCCCGCGATCCCGGTTGTGAAGGGAAAACCGGATTCCTTATACCCTTACCATTTTGTTAAGGAGCATTATTGGGATGATGTGAACTTCAGCGATGACCGCATCCTGCATACACCCTTCCTGGAACCAAGGATGGACGAATATTTCAAATATTATATTTCCATCGAACCCGACTCCATTATTAAAGAAGTGAACTATATGCTGCTTGCAGCAAGGGGTGGAAAAGAAATCTATCCTTACCTGCTTACCAAATTCACCAAAGAATACATGAACCCTAAGTTTATGGGGCAGGATAAGGTATTCGTATTCCTGTTCGAGAATTATTATGCCAGGGGAGATACTTCCCTGCTGGATGCACCGAACCGGAAGATCGTTACTGAAAGGGCCTATAATTTGATGGCCAACCAGATAGGTTTACCCGCATCACCCATGAATTTTGCAGATACTGCGGGCAGGATCGTTCCTTTATATAGCGTGAAATCAGATTTTACCATAGTTGCTTTCTGGGATCCCACCTGCGGTCATTGTAAAATAGATATTCCGCGGCTTGATTCGATGTACCAGGCCAAATGGAAAGGATTGGGTGTGGCTATTTACGCCGTGAATGTAACCCAGAATGAGAATGAGCTACCGCTCTGGAAAAAATATATCACAGACAATCGTCTCTCCGGCTGGGTAAATACCCGCGAAACCCAGGCAATCAGGGATGCTACAGAAAAAGCCCGCCAGATGAATTTCAGGCAGGCCTACGATATGCAATTCACACCCACACTATACCTCCTCGATAAAGACAAACGCATTATCGCCAAAAAATTAACGATAGAGCAGTTTGATGAGTTGATAAAGTTGAAGAAAGGTGTTAGTAGTAAGGGGTAAGGCGTAAGTAACTCCAAAAACTGCGCCTTTGCGAACTAAAAAACCTCGCAAAGATGCAAAGACGCCAAGAAAAATTGTGCTACCTTATTCTGTAAAAATTCTGACTTACGCCTTACGCCTTACGCCTTACGCCTTACCCCTTCTCCTCCTTCTTACTATTCCTACCCACCGCGTAATGGGGCTTTAACTCTATGTAGATCTTAGCCAACTGTTCATTGCCGGATTCAGAAGCGTTTTTGGAGTTTTGAAAATAGGCCCGGGTCTGTTTCATGATCTCGTTACCGATCACCAGCTTGGCGTCTTCCAGTTTGGTCTTTACCTGCTCCAGTTCTTCCAGCAGTTCGGAGTACTGGCCATATAAATGAACGTAATTATTGCAGACCGTAACATCCACGAACGAAGGCACCGTATTCGGGTTCTTGCGCATATACTGCACTGCTTTCTGCACAAATTCCTGGCGTTTGGTATTCAGCTTGAACATGCTTCGCCGCTCACTCGGTTTGAGTTTGATATTATTCGGGATCATATTCCGCACGGCGGCGATATTCTGCTTGATCGACATTAATTCTGATCCGATAAAACTCCTGAATGAGGTCATGGGGGGTATGATTTATGGTATAACGCTGTTTCGAATTAGAAAATTGCTTATTAGGAGATGAAAATACAGGTTTTAATGCCGGGTTCCTATACTGCTGTTCCCGCCAGAGGAAATCTTACTATCTTGGTTACCGTTTTAACTGCCTGGCATGCGTGTATTCTGGAACCTGTTTCTCCGTTTGGGAGGATGGACCCTTCAGGGATCCTTTCCCGTTCATCTCAAAAAGTACCTTATTATCGTAGGCCCCCATACCAGCAACTGGGATTTTGTGGTGGGCCTGGCCTTCCGTAGTAAACTACAACTGCAACACGCTAAATTCCTTGGCAAAGAAGAACTCTTCAGGGCGCCTTTTGGCTTTATTTTCCGGAAACTGGGTGGTTTCCCGGTTAACCGCCAGGGGAATACCAATATGGTTGACCAGGTGGTTACCCTTTTTAATACCCATGAATCTTTTGTATTAGTACTCTCACCCGAAGGCACCCGTAAAAGAGTAGACAGGTTACGCTCCGGTTTTTATCATATTGCCCAAAAAGCAGGGGTGCCCATTATCATGACGGCTTTTGACTTTGAAAAAAAACAGGCCTCCTTCTCCGATCCTTTTTTCCCTACCGGCGATGAAGAAACGGATCTGCAGGAGATCATCCGGTTTTATGCGCCCATAAAAGGCAGAAACCCGGAACAGGGGCTGGCACACCTTCTAACCATAAAATCTTAATCTTGTATATGGATCTGTATTACCCGCATATCATTGATAAGTTCTGCGCTTTTGAAAGCAGCAAGCCCAACCAGCTTTTTCTTTCAGAACCTGTAAAAGGCGTTTACCGTGAATTTACCTGGGAAAAAGCGGGATCGGAACTGCGCCGTATGGCCGCAGTATTAAAGGGAATGGGGCTGGGAAAGAATGATAAAGTGGCACTCCTGAGCAAGAACTGCGCGCACTGGATCATGGCTGATCTCGCTATCACCATGGCCGGCTGTATAGCGGTGCCGCTTTACCCGAACATTACACCCGATGCCTTACGCGAGATCATTATACACAGCGAAAGCAAGGCCATTTTCATAGGTAAACTGGATAACCCGGAAGAATTGCGCAAAGGCGTTCCTGCGGGACTGACCGAAATCAGTTTTCCTTTTTATCCAAATGCAGGTTGTCTTAACTGGGATACATTGATTGCTGATCAACCGGGTATCGAAGGGATACCGGATCTTGATTCTCATGCATTGGCCAGTATCGTGTACACATCCGGTACCACCGGCCAGCCTAAGGGTGTGATGCATACACTGCATGCGGTTGCTTTTGCCGTGGATGCTTTTTTAAAAAGTTTTCCGGGTATTGAAAACGAGACCTTCTTTTCCTATTTGCCCCTTTGCCATGTAGCAGAAAGGATGCTGGTAGAATGTGGCGCCATCTTTACAGGAAGTACGATCTATTTTGTTGAGTCGATGGATACTTTCGCCAGGAACCTGGCCCATACACGCCCCACCATCTTCCTCGCCGTTCCCCGCATCTGGGAAAAATTACAGGAGGGCATCCTGAAAAAAATCCCGCGCAAAACATTGGATCGTTTACTGGCTATCCCGCTTATTTCCAGTCTTATTAAAGGTTTTCTCAAAAAGAAACTGGGCCTTAACAGGTGTAAATATGTATTTACAGGCGCCTCTCCCATCAACCCGGCTTTATTGATCTGGTATAACCGGCTGGGGCTGCCGATACAGGAAGCCTATGGAATGACCGAAAACGTGGCCCTTTCGCATGTGAACCGGAAAGGCAATACACGGTTCGGTACCGTGGGACAGCCTTACCTGAATGTAACGGTGCGGCTTGCCAAAGACAATGAGGTGCAGGTAAAAAGTGATGCTTCCATGCTGGGTTATTATAAGGAACCCGGACTAACAGCAGAAGTTTTTGAAGATGGTTTTTTACGAACGGGTGACGAAGGCGCGATTGATTCAGATGGGTTCCTGACTATTACCGGCAGGATCAAGGACCAGTTTAAGACCAGCAAAGGAAAATACATTATGCCCGCACGCATTGAAGGCGCCCTGCTGCAAAGTGGGTTATTGGCGCAGGTTTGCGTGGTGGGTTCAGGAATGACGAGCGCCATGGCGCTGGCCACACTCTCCGAATCCTCCCAGGAACAGGGGCGCCAGGTACTTGGTGAAGAAATGGAAAACTTGCTCCTTCGGGTCAATAAAAGCCTTGAAAACCATGAGCAGGTATCCAAACTGATCCTCTTACCCGATGAATGGACCATAGTAAATGGCCTGCTTACCCCAACGCTCAAGATCAAGCGAAAAATGGTAGATGAGGCATTTGGTGCACAATATGAAAGCTGGAGCCACGTTACAGGAAGGGTAATCTTTGTATAAAAAAAATTTGTAGAAAATTTTACTCAACTATCCTAAGTTGATTTATCTTTGCGGCTCCAACACACTATTAAACCAGCCGAGAAACTGGCTATATTTTTATCACCTAACTGCACAATTATGAAACTGAAAGTTTACCTGATCGCCGCCATTACTTCTGCGGCATTATTTTCCTGTATCAGTCCTAAGAAGCTGGAAGAGGAAAAAGCAAAATACACACAACTTAGCAATGATTACCTTGGATTACAGGGTAAATACAGGGATCTCCAGGAAGAATTGAAGAAGTGCAACGCTTCTGTTGATAAGGCAAACGGACAAACCGCCGATGCGAACAGCAAAAGAGCTGATCTTGAAGCACAGATCGCCGACCTGAACAAACAGATCGAATACCTGAAAGCAAATAATACAACTGTTCTGAACCAGTTAAAAGATCTTTCTGTAGTAACCGGCTCACAAGCCGAAAGCATTAAAAGATCACTGGATAATATAGGCGCCAAAGATATTTATATCAAGGACCTGCAAGGCTCTATCGCCCGTAAAGATTCACTGAACATGGCTTTGGTGATGAATCTGAAAGGCGCTATCGGTAACCTCGATGATAAGGACATCAATATCAAGGTAGATAAAGGCGTGGTATATGTTGACATTTCAGACAAACTGTTATTCAAAAGCGGAAGCTACTCTGTAACTGATAAAGCAAAAGATGTACTGGGCAAAGTTGCCAAAGTACTGAATGCACAACCTGATATTGAGTTCCTCGTAGAAGGACATACCGATACAGTTGCGATCAACAGCACCCCGGGTATCCTGGATAACTGGGACCTGAGTGTTAAACGCGCTACCACCGTGGTTCGGATCTTACAGGACACTTATGGATTGGATCCTAAACGCATGACAGCTGCCGGTCGCAGCCAATACGTTCCTGTATCAGACAATACTACTGCAGATGGCCGTGCCGCTAACCGCAGAACACGTATCGTTATCCTGCCGCAGTTAGACCAGTTCTTTAAACTGCTCGAAAGAAAACAATAGTTGATTCTCTATAATTGAAAGAGCCGTTCTCGATGATGAGAACGGCTCTTTTTTTTATTTCAGCGTGTGATAATTTTATACTTTAACACCTACTTCTTTCCATGCATCCAAAACTTCCTTGGTATGATTGGCAGAATCGGGTTTGGCAATGATCTTTACGATCTTGCCCGTTTCATCTATCAGGAACGTAGTGCGGGTAGTACCCATATAGGTTCTCCCCATGAATTTTTTTTCGCCCCAGAGATTGTATTTATCCACGATTTTTTTGTCCTCATCGGATACCAAAGGAAAAGGAAGCTTGAACTTTTCTTCGAACTTTTTATGACTCTTTACACTGTCTGTGCTTACACCTATGACCTGGAAACCTTTTTTAAGCAGCAGGCTGTAATTATCTTTCAGGTTACAGGCCTGTGCGGTACAGGTGGGGGTATCGTCTTTTGGGTAAAAATACAGGATCACTTTCTTGCCCTTAAAGTCGGTCAGCGAGATCGTATTCCCATCCTGGTCCAACGCTTTGAATATGGGTGCTTTACTTCCCTCTTTTAATACTGCCATTGTTACTTTTTATGTTTTCGGATGTAATGATAACGTTATTATAGTCTTTTTGTTCTATTTACAGCCATTTAGACAAAAAATAGCCCTGTTTTTGCCCTGGCAATCTTACATTTGCACAATTTATTTTTTCCAGCCATGCCCAGAGACAATTCCATCAAATCAGTTTTAATTATTGGATCCGGGCCCATTATCATCGGCCAGGCCTGTGAATTTGATTATTCCGGCTCCCAGGCTGCCCGCAGTCTGCGCGAGGAGGGTATCAAGGTGATACTGATCAACAGCAACCCGGCAACCATTATGACCGACCCGATGATGGCTGATAAGGTATACCTGCTGCCTTTAACAACGGAAAGTATTGAAACGATCCTGGAAGAGAACCAGATAGATGCCATCCTGCCTACCATGGGCGGCCAGACGGCATTGAACCTTTGTAAAGAAGCAGATGAACTCGGTATCTGGAGCAAATATGGCGTTCGCCTGATAGGGGTAGATGTAGCAGCAATCGATACCGCAGAGGACCGTGAAAAATTCCGCCAGCTGATGGTGAAAATAGGTATTGCCGTTGCACCGAGCCATGTGGCCAATAGCTTTCTCGAGGGCAAAGAATTTGCACAATTAATCGGGTTCCCCCTTGTGATACGTCCTTCGTTCACCTTGGGCGGCACGGGCGGCGGCTTTGTACACAGCAAAGATGAGCTGGATGATGCTTTAGACAGGGGCCTGAAAGCATCCCCGATACACGAGGTGCTGGTAGAGAAAGCGGTATTGGGATGGAAAGAATTTGAACTGGAACTGTTAAGGGATCAAAACGATAACGTGGTCATCATTTGTACTGTAGAGAATGTTGACCCGATGGGTGTGCATACCGGTGATTCCATTACGGTTGCGCCTGCCATGACGTTAAGTGACACTTCTTTCCAGGATATGCGTAACAAAGCCATCCTGATGATGCGTTCGCTCGGCAATTTCTCCGGCGGTTGCAACGTACAGTTTGCCCAGAACCCCGAAACAGAAGAACTGATCGCTGTTGAGATCAACCCAAGGGTGAGCCGTTCTTCCGCACTGGCTTCCAAGGCAACGGGTTACCCGATAGCCAAGATCGCCGCTAAATTAGCCATCGGCTATTCCTTGGATGAATTGAAGAACCAGATCACCGGAACCACGTCGGCTTATTTTGAACCGGCACTGGATTATGTGATCGTAAAAATACCACGCTGGAACTTTGATAAATTCAAGGGCGCCAATGATACACTCGGTTTACAAATGAAAAGTGTGGGTGAAGTAATGGCCATCGGCAGAAGTTTTACCGAAGCCATCCAGAAAGCCTGCCAGAGCCTCGAGAACGATGCGATCGGCCTGGGTTATTATGGCAAGAGCCTGATGAAAAGTGAAGAACTGGTAGAATACATCAAGACTCCCAAGTGGGATCGTATTTTCCGGATCAAAGACGCACTGATGCAGGGATCTACCGTTAAATCCATTGCGCAGGCAACCCTGATAGATCGTTGGTTCATTTACCAGATCCAGCTGATCGCAAATATGGAAAAAGAGATCGCTACCTATTCTCTCGAGACCATTCCCGCAGATTTACTCAAAGACGCCAAGAAAAATGGTTTCGGCGATGCACAGATAGCGAGGATATTACATGGCGACTGTACAGACGAACAGGTGTTCGATAAAAGAAAATCACTCGGCATTAATCGCGTCTACAAAATGGTAGACACCTGCAGTGCAGAATTTGAAGCGAAAACGCCGTATTTCTATAGTACGTTTGAGTAGCAATTTGAAAATTATTTTTTCACCCCATACACATTCACCCGCAGGTTCTTCATCTGTATATTCATCGGCAGTACCTGTGTGTAGAAAGAAAGGTCAAACACCATGTGGTTATATTTTTTGTAATCACTGAGGGTAAACATATCATTGGTGGATACGGGGTTCCATTTCTTTTCTATATAATCGCCTTTTGTCATCTGCACAATATTGTGATGGGTCCAGTAAACAAAGTTCCTGCCCCGGTTAAGGGTATCTATCATGGCCAGGCGGAAAGAAGGCTGGTCCTCCACGCCCGGCGTTAGCAAATTGATATCCGCCGATACTTCCACGTACAGGTATTGATAATTTTTAGGGATGTTGAACTCGGGTATCAGGCTTGTATCCGAGCTTTTGGTATAAATCGTACGGAGAACCGGATCCGAGAATGAATACACCAACTCCTTCTCCCCCGCCAACACCGTTTCCTTTGCCGGGATAATCTTATTGTTATCGCATACATACGAATTGATCACCTTAAAATTATTCAGCAGCCGAAGCATATGCTTTTTCACAGAATCATTTTCCGCCCTTACCTGCAAAAGATCCGGTGTGAGTTTGTATAGCATGTCGCCGGAAATAAGATAGTCTTTATAAATATAGTCCGTCATCTCCCTGCTCCAGGCCATAAAAGGCATCGACTGTATATTCCGGAAAGCGGCAACCGTATCCATTACATCAGCCAGCCAGTGTACTTCTTTGGGTTTGTTGGGCAGGTTATAATTGTTTAGTACCAGCGCCGTGATCGTGGGCGCCAGGTTATTATGCGAATTCACAGAATACATTTTCTTAGGCGCTTTCAGCATGGGCGAATACACGATCAACGGTACATGGTAATCATCTATCGCACCGGTGGATGGAAAGGAGCCGATATGATGATCCCCGGTTATAAAAAAGATCGTGTTCGCAAAATCCGGTCTTTTCGCATACCTGGCAAAAAAATCGCGCAGGCAGTCATCGGCAAACATATAGGTAACCAGTACGGTCTTTGTTTCGATAAGTGTCTTTTTAATAGCCGGGGAAACAGGAACCGTCTTCATTTTTTTATCAAAAAGCTTTTCATACACATGCTCCTGTGCAAACAGGTAGGGCATATGGGTAGTTGCTGTATGATAAATGTTCAGGTAAGGCGTTTGTGGCAAAGAATCCATCACTTCGAAGCTCCGGTTAAAAAGTGCATCATCGGGGTAGCCCATCGACCAGCCCTCTGAACCCACCCCCATTTCCTTGTATTGGGAACCGTACTGTGAAAGGATCATATCAGTACCCTGCAACCGCATATAGCCGCCCATATTGTCGAAGTCGGGATTGAACCCGATCAGGAACTTGGTATGATACCCGTTAGACCGCAGTATTTTGATCAGGGATAAATGATCCGGCATTACATTGATCAGCGAAAAACCTCTTTTACCATAAGGGAGCGATCCGGAAATAGCGGGATGCGCCGCAAATGTACCCGGGGCCGTACTTAAAAAATTATCCCAGGCAAGGCTTTGCCGCGACAAGGAATCGAGAAAGGGCGTAAAACTGCTGGCATAGGCTTTATCACCACTGAAATCGCGCGAGAGCCCTTCTACCACAAGGATAACAATATTAGGGGGCGTTTTCTGCAGGTTAAAAAAACTGCCTAATACGTCTTTGCTGTTGTTGAGGTGCAGTAAAGGATATTCCTTACTGGTAAAAACAAAGGGCTGGTTTTTTTGATAAAAATCGATCTCCTCTGCCAGTTGTTTATCATCCAGTTTACCGGCATCAAAAGCATCTTTTGTTTTAAAGTAGCGATAGGTATCTGCGATCCAGAAACTGAACTTATTGGCGGTGAGGTAATAAGCCGTCTTTTGTGCGAACCATTTTTCAGAAGGGTTGGAAAAGGATAAAAAGATCACAGAAAGCAGGGAACAGGCCAGCAAAATCCGGATACGCTTTACAGTCAGGGTAGCTGTTATCTTTTTATAGGCAAGGAAATATACAAGCACATATACCACAAACGGAAAATAAAAGAAAAGCCCGCTGGTCATCATCTGGCGGGTGGTTAGTATGGATTCCCTCAGGCTCCTGGTAAAGATCTCGTGGTCGAATGGCGTGTTCCTTTCAGAGAAAACCACGATCAATGAGAGGTAGGTGATGATCAACAACACATTCAGGATATGCAAAACAACCGTGGCAAGACGTTTGCTGATCAAATTAAGGAGCAGGTAAGGAACCAGGAATACCAAACTGTATATAAAACAGGCCCAGGTATCGTATAGCCAGCCAGCCAGTTCCAGCCAATAAGTATGGGTGACAAAGGACCGGGAAGCAATTAAAAAATATTCTGTTATCCTAACCAGGCAAACGGTAATGGTTAACGCCAAAATGGCTCTGAAATACTTTTGGAAAAAAGAGGTTACTGCCGGGCGCATTGATAAGAATTGATTGTGTGAAAATAACTTTTTATTATTTTTAATTGATTAAAAATCAGGCTTAACATGATTAACTTGCTTTGTTAATGTTTGACTTATCGAAACCGTTGCCGATCTATTATGTTGAACCAGTCGCAAATCTTTCAAACCGCTACTAAAACCCGTTGGCAAAGCTTTAAATGGGCTGTCCGGTTTCTGTTATTCCTCGGCGTGATCGGAGTGATCGTTGTGAGTATCGCACTGAGGAATATGGACAAGAATGAACCCGGGATCTCTATGGAGGCAAGGGCCATGAAAAAGGTGCTGACCAGCAGTATACCCGCTTACCGGGAAAGCCAGATGGGAAAAGATTATCGCGGGTTCCGTAAAGCGATCGATGCGCGCTGGGCAAGCGGCAAGGGACTGGGCCAGAAAGATTCTGTTCTGGATCTGTCGAATTCCCCTCTTTTCAGCGACAGCGTTGGCATCCGCGCCGCCTTCTATGTGGCCTGGGACCGGCAGTCGCTCGCGTCTTTGGAAAGAAATATCTCCAAACTGAACCTGGTCATACCCGAATGGTTCTTTATTGACCCTACCGGTGATACCTTATATACCAATATAGATAAAAAGGCGCTCGACCTGATGAAGTCTGCCCATGTGGAGATCATGCCAATCCTCTCTAACAATTACAAACAGGTATTCATGGGAGAAACCGTGCACCGGATCCTCACCACGCCTGCGAAAAAAGAAAAGCTGATCAATGATATCGTCGCTTTATTAAAGAAATATGACTTCGCGGGTATCAATGTGGATCTGGAAGAATTGGTGGAAACAGATAATACCTTACTGGTCAGTTTTCAAAAGGAATTGTATGAAAAACTGCACGCCAATAATTTGCTGGTAACACAGGACGTGATCCCGTTCAATGATGATTACAATTTTAAAGCGCTGGCAAAATACAATGACTACCTGATCCTGATGGCCTATGATGAGCACCACGATGAGAGTGAGGCCGGGCCAATTTCATCCCAGCGCTGGATACAGGCCGCTCTCGATAAAATGGATGACCTGGTACCGGCCGGAAAAATAATCCTGGGTATGGCTGGTTTCGGTTACGACTGGAAACTGCACAGTAAAAAAAAGGCGGAGTCTGTTACCTACCAGGAAGCGCTTGCCAATGCAAGGGAAAGCGATGCGATCGTTGATTTTGACAATGATACCTACAACCTCCATTACCAGTATTACGATAGTGTGGATTCGTTGCACGAGGTACATTTTACGGATGCGGCCACCAGTTTCAACACCCTGCGTTTTGCAACCGAATACCGGCTGGCGGGCACAGCACTATGGCGTCTGGGCAGCGAGGACAGCAGGATGTGGGAGTTCTACAATAAACCCATGACCAAATCGGCGCTGAAGAGCTTTGATTTTACAGAGTTCCGTAAAGTACAACCCGGCTTTGTTCCTGATTATATAGGCGACGGAGAAGTGCTCGACCTGGTTGCCACGCCTACAGATGGGTATATCACCCCCGAGATAGACAGCGTTGATATGCTGATCAGTGAAGAAACCTATACCAAGCTTCCTTCCACGTATGTGATCAGGAAACTGGGAACCACCACCAAAAGAAAGCTGGTACTCACTTTTGATGATGGCCCAAACCCGGTTTATACAAAACAGATCCTCGATACATTGGCGCATTACCATGTACCGGCGGCTTTTTTTGTCGTAGGCATTGAGGCAGAGAATAATATCCCCCTCGTAAAAAGGATATTCCGCGAAGGGCATGAATTGGGTAACCATACTTTCTTTCATCCGAATATGGCGCTCGTGAGCACAAAGCGCGCTAACCTTGAAATGGATGCCACTCGTTTACTGATCGAATGTATTACAGGGCACAGCACCATTATGTTCCGTGCGCCGTTTAATGCAGACAGCGAGCCCGATAAAAATGAAGAGCTGGTTCCGGTGGCCCTCAGCCGTACAAAAAATTACCTTACCATCGGTGAAAGTATTGACCCGGAAGACTGGCTGCAGGGGGAAGTGCCCAATTTTACTGCTGACACGATCTTTAACCGGATAGTGGCCATCTACGACAAGCGGGTACACCATAATCCCGATCCGGAAGATACTACCGGTGTTAACGGGAATATTATTTTATTACATGATGCAGGTGGCGACCGTACCGCCACCGTTAAGGCAACCGGAATGATCATCCGTTTCTTTCAGGCCCGCGGATACACCTTTACAACTGTTGCCGACCTGCTTGGCAAGAAGCCCGATGATATGATGCCGCCTGTTTCAAAAGGACGTGGCTATTATATGTTACAGGTAAACTACCTGCTGGCCGAGCTCGGTTACTTAAGCGGGCATATCCTGGTTTCCCTTTTTATTGTATTCATGCTGTTAAGCGCCGTGAGGTTAATATTGGTAGGGGTGCTTGCTGTCTTACAAAAAAAGAAGGAAGAAGCAACCATTCCTTATCCTGCGTCGCATACCCCGCTTCCGTTGGTGTCTATTATTGTACCGGCTTACAATGAAGAAGTAAACGCGGTTTCATCAATTGAAAATCTCCTGAAATGTAATTATCCCGCCTTCGAAATAATTTTTGTGGATGATGGCAGTAAAGATGCCACCTATCAAAAAGTAACCGCCGCTTTTGCGGACAGGCCCAACATGAAAATATTTACCAAGCCCAACGGCGGTAAGGCTTCTGCATTGAATTATGGTATTGAACACTCAGATGCCGACTACGTGGTTTGTATAGACGCAGATACGCAGCTGGGTGTTGATGCAGTAAGTATGCTGATGAATAATTTTCTTATAGCAAAAGCAAATGCGGATGATAAAGAAGTTGGCGCCGTAGCCGGTATGGTCAAAGTGGGTAATGAAGTAAACATGATGACCCGCTGGCAGAGTATTGAATACATAACCGGGCAGAATTTTGACCGCAGGGGGTTTTCGTACCTGAATGCGGTTACCGTAATTCCGGGGGCCATCGGCGCTTTTAATAAAAAGGTATTACTGGAAGTTGGCGGGTTTACTACCGATACGCTGGCAGAGGATTGTGACCTTACGATCCGGATCCTGAAAGCAGGGTATGTGGTTGCCAATGAACCGAAAGCCGTTGCGTATACCGAGGCACCGGAAACGGTTAAACAGTTTATGCGGCAACGTTTTCGCTGGAGCTTTGGTGTCATGCAGGTTTTCTGGAAACACCGGGAACTTCTCTTTAATACCGAACATAAGGCACTTGGCTTAATTGCCCTTCCGGATATTTTATTGTTTAAATACATTATTCCTTTTTTTACACCCCTGGCCGACCTGTTAATGCTGATAGGCCTCTTTACCGGTAATGCCGGAAAGATCGGCCTGTATTATCTTTTGTTCATCATTGTGGATGGCATTATTGCCTCTATCGCATTTGGTTTTGGAAAAGAAAAAGCATGGAAGCTGATCTGGCTCATTCCCCAGCGTTTGATCTACCGCTGGCTGATGCTTGTTGTATTGTTCCGATCCATGCGAAAAGCCATCAAAGGAGAGTTGCAGAACTGGGGGGTGTTAAAAAGAACGGGGAACGTTGAAATGAAATAACGTGAGGCGTGAGTGAAAAGGTGTTTACGCACGACTGACGATTCACCAGATTTCCTTTACTTTGCATCACCTAATGTGGCAACTATGAAACTGAAAGACATACAGGTATTGAATGAAAAAGAAACCCGTGGAGGTTTTGGTGAAGGAATCCATGAGATCGGGAAAGAAAATGAAAATGTAGTCGTACTCACCGCCGATCTGGCCGGTTCGCTTAAGATCGCTCCGTTTATCAAGGATTTTCCTGCCCGTTTTGTACAGTGCGGGATCGCAGAAGCAAATATGATCGGGATCGCTGCGGGTATGACCATCGGCGGCAAGATCCCTTATACCACAACATTCGCCAATTTCAGTACGGGCCGGGTGTACGACCAGATACGGCAGAGTGTGGCTTACAGTGGTAAAAATGTAAAGATCTGTGCCTCTCATGCCGGTTTAACGTTGGGTGAGGATGGGGCAACGCACCAGATACTGGAAGATATCGGTTTGATGAAAATGTTACCGGGTATGACGGTGATCGTACCCTGCGATTTTAACCAGACAAAAGCCGCAACAAAAGCCATTGCTTCATATGAAGGGCCGGTTTACCTGCGTTTTGGCCGTCCGAAATGGCCCAATTTTACCAAAGAAGACGGGAGCGATTTCCATATCGGCAAAGCACAACCCTTAAGTGAAGGAACGGATATATCTATTTTTGCCTGCGGCCATATGGTATGGAAAGCCATAGAAGCAGGAAGGATCCTGGAAGAAAAAGGCATCAGCGTTGAACTGATCAATATCCATACGATCAAACCACTCGATGCGGAAGCTATTCTCAACTCTATACAGAAAACAAAATGCGCCGTTACCGTGGAAGAACATAACGTGATTGGTGGTTTGGGTGATGCAGTTGCGCAGGTAGCCGCGAAACATTTTCCCATTCCTATTGAATACATCGGAACAAACGATACATTTGGTGA
Organism: Bacteroidota bacterium; assembly: GCA_025352905.1. GTDB lineage: Bacteria > Bacteroidota > Bacteroidia > Chitinophagales > Chitinophagaceae > Sediminibacterium. Next base: position 18,198 of record JANXRX010000305.1, read on the forward strand.
AAGTGGTAAACCAACAGAACTGCTGGCAAAATACGGGCTCGACACACCCTTTATTGTAGCCGCAGCAGAAAAAGTGATGAGCCGTAAATAAGCAAGTCTTCGTAAATTCTTCTCCAATATCCCCGCATTGAAAAATTGTATTTTTTAAAAGATCGCCTCGTGATCTGAATTTAAACTATAATTGGTAGCGAATGCCCGATCTGCAACTGAGCCTTGATGCCAACAAACTGAATAACCTGTTTCCGTTCCATCTGGTACTGAACCAGGACCTGGTTATTGAACAATGCGGAAAATCCTGGCAAAAATGGCTACCGGTAAAAACAGGAGATCTTTTTACTAATTTATTCCTTGTTTCCCAGCCTGCGCTGTCTCCCGTTAGTTTTGATTCCCTGGCCGCTTCTACGCATCAATTGATCATCCTGGATACCCCTGATGGAAAGTACAGGTGGAAGGGGCAACTCGAATACCTCGAAACCGATAAAAGGATCTTGCTTGCCGGTTATCCTAACCTGAATTCCATTGACGAAATAGCTGCACAAAAACTTATTGAAACAGATTTTTCCGTAGCCAACCCCCTGATACATATCCTTCGGCTTGCCAAAGAGGAAGTGGAGAAAGCCGGCAGGGCCAAACAGATTTTTCTCGCCAATATGAGTCACGAGATCCGAACACCGATGAACGGGATCCTGGGTATCAGCAATCTTTTATACAAGACCAATCTTACGCCCAAACAAAAACAGTTTACCAAGCTGATCATCGAATCGGGCAATAACCTTTTACATATTGTAAATGATATCCTGGACCTTACCAAGATCGAGTCGGGCCAGTTTAACCTTGAGAGTACACCTTTTGATCTTACGGATAAGATCCACTCCGCCTTACAGGCTTTTCATTTTAAGGCAGAGGACAAGGGCATTGAACTGGGATTTGTAAATAAACTAAAAAAGGACCTGATTGTTGAGGGCGATCCTTACCGCCTGGGTCAGATCCTTAGCAACCTGCTCAGCAATGCACTTAAATTTACCGCGGAAGGAAGTGTGATATTAAGCGTTGAGCAGGTAGCCGGCGACACAAAAACGCCGTTTTTCGAAATAAGAATCGCAGATACCGGAATGGGTATCAGTGAAGAAAACCTGGCCACCATCTTTGATCAGTTTGTACAGGCAGGTCCTGAGATCACGCGCAAATACGGTGGCACCGGTCTCGGGCTCTCTATCAGCAGGAACCTGGTGGAAATGCAGGGTGGCAGGATTACGGTTGAAAGCAAACAGGGCGAAGGTTCTACTTTCATCGTAAATATCCCTTATAAATTAAGCAGTGAAAGCATCCTGAAAAAAGAGCTACGCAAATCCGGCGGGATGAAGATCGTGGAAAAACAAAAGATACTGGTGGCTGAAGATGTACCTGTGAACCAGCTGATCGCAAAACATATTTTAAAAGGATGGGGTCATATGGTTGCTATTGCTGAAAATGGGAAAGAGGTTTTGAAAATGCTTGAGCGATCCCATTTCGACCTGGTGCTGATGGATATTCATATGCCTGAAATGAATGGTGTGGTAACTACGCGGCTGATCAGGAAACTAAGTAATTATAAAAAAGCCAATATTCCTATTATCGCTGTAACGGCGGCGGCTTTTAAAGATGAGATAGAGCGGTACCTTGAGGCGGGCATGAATGACTTTATTACGAAGCCCTATACGGAAGAAAAACTTTTTGAAGTCATTAAACGGGTAATGAAACTGGATCAGCTTACTAAAAACGGCGTGTCTGAATTAAATACCCTGGGTGGTGATAGTATGGAAAAATTATACGACCTGGCAACGCTTAACCAGTTTGGCGATAACGACCAGCAATTTATCAAGGAGATCGTAACGGTATTTGTTACCAATGGACGCATAGATCTTGAGATGCTGGAAGCAGCTATTGAGGCAAACAATATGCCCGAGATCTTCCAAGTGGCGCACCGGATGAAATCCACCCTGCATACGATGGGGATCCATTCGTTGGAAACCGTTATCAAAACGATCAATGCGTACAGCAAAAACAATGATTACCCCGAAGAAATACCCAAACTCTTTGAACAGGTAAAACAAACACTGCTGATCGTTTTTGAACAGCTGGTAACAGATTTTAGCCTGATCTGACCTATCCTTCAGGGTAGGAAATAAAGAGAGCCAAGATGATTTTGGGCTTTAGCCCTGGTTCAGGCAGCGGCTTTTCTATATGGGGTATCTTCCCGGAGACCCATATCCTTTATCACAAGACCGTTCTGCCATGCTTTATCCGGGATCCTATAAAATGATGTCCAAATACAGCGCCGGTATTTCCTTCCTGGCCCTGTTTATCTGCCTTTCATCCTGCCAGAAAAAATATATCGGCCCGGAGCTGTCTTATGGCACCCTGTTCAATTTGTTACAGAAAATGGTGGTGAGTTCAGATGCAGGGGTTACCACACACAGTTTTACCTATAACACCAGCGGCCAGGTGCTTACGCATAATATATTGCTGAAAGGAAAAAACCCGGTACGTACAGAAAATTCCCTCGCCCAGTATTACCGGAATAGTTCAGGATATGTAGACAGTATCAAAATAACCGTTGCATTGAACGGTACGGTCAGCGCTATTAAAAAAATGTATTTCTCGTATAGTTCCGGTAGCAGGGTAGCTTACAGTATTTTAATAAATAATAGTAATGATCCTTCAGCTGAGCGCGACAGCTCTGTATACCAGTACAATGGTTATTTCCTGATCGAAAGAAAAGATTATATAGCCACCGGTGCGGCCGATTATGGCAATACTTTTTCACGGCAGCTTACTTTCCAGTACAGCGGAGCCAATATTACCAACCTGATCTTTGCCAATACGGTTGCCGGAAGTACCGATATGCAAACCACGCTGATCAGTTATAGCTACGATACCAGTAAAGCGGCCCTGCCCGTTAACGGGTTCCAGTATTGCTATGATTCTGTACGGATCGCCTATCATGAATATGCCGCGGCCAATAACCTTTTAACCATAAAGTATGGTGATGGCTCTTCTGCTCCGGGCGCCACTTATCAATACAGTTATTTAACCAATGGAAAACCATTCAGCGCCTCGTTAAGAGAGACAGATGCAGCTGGTGGGGCGTTGGTTTCGAAGATTACCTTTTTTTATGATTGATGGGCATGGTTACGGCGCCAGCCGCACTATCTTCCAGTGATTATCCACCAGCGAATATTGTATCCTGTCGTGCAACCTGCTGGTTCTCCCCTGCCAGAATTCGATAAGTGAGGGTTTCAAAATATAGCCGCCCCAATAGGGTGGACGGGAAACTGGCTCTTTGCTGAATTTTTCTTCGTACAGTAAAAATTTATTTTCGATCACCTGCCTGTTGGCAATCACCGCGCTTTGCGGGGAGGCCCATGCGCCAATACGACTGCCTTCGGGGCGCGACAGGAAATAGGTATCGCTTTCCGCTGCGCCTGTTTTTTCGATGATGCCTTCTATACGCACCTGGCGTTCCAGTTCTTTCCAGAAGAAAACCAACGCTGCATGAGGATTATCAGCCAGTTCTTTTCCTTTCTGGCTATCATAATTGGTAAAAAAGACAAAGCCCTGTTCACTATACCCTTTCAATAATACAACCCTTGCAGAAGGAATGCCTGCGCTGTTGGCGGTAGCTAAGACCATCGCGTTTACTTCATCGATATGACTGTTAACGGCTTCATCCCACCAGCGTGTAAACTGTTCTATGGGTTCTGTGGTAACATCCGCCTCATCCAGTGACCTGAGTTTATAATCGGTGCGTATATCAGCAATAGATCGGTTCATCCGCAGGGTATATTTACGCTGCAAAGGTATCATTAAGGATGGAAAATGCGCTATTCGGTAACTTCCAGTTTCCGCGCTTCATGTTTACCCGAGATATAGGTATACATGGCGGGAATGACCAGCAAGGTAAGGATCAGCGAGAACAGGATCCCGCCTACCACCACAATTCCCAAAGGAATACGGCTGGTTGAGGCGGCGCCCAAACTAAGGGCAATTGGCAATGCACCCAATGAGGTTGCCAGGCTCGTCATCAGGATCGGTCGTAAACGCTGGGTAGCCGCTTCAATTACCGCATCTTTTTTATCAGATATCCCGTTCATGCGTTTCTGGTTGGCAAATTCAACGATAAGGATCCCGTTTTTGGTTACCAGCCCTATCAGCATGATCATCCCGATCTCTGAAAAGATATTCAGTGTTTGTTTAAATACATATAAACTCAGCAACGCCCCGGCCAATGCCAGCGGCACCGTGATCATGATCGTAAACGGATCGAGGAAGCTTTCGAATTGCGCCGCAAGAACCAGGTAGATCAGTATCAGCGCGAGGCCGAAGGCAAACACGATATTGGAAGAGCTTTCTGAGTAATCTCTTGAAGGACCGCTGAGCGATGTCTGGTAACTTTCATCAAGTACCCGGGCCGCGATGGCCTGCATGGCTTTAATGCCGTCACCTATTGTTTTGCCGTCTGCAAGAGAAGCAGAAATGGTAGCGGCTTTGTACCGGTTATAGTGAAATAAAGTAGACGGGTTACTGCTTTCTTCAAGATGTATCACCGCATCCAAAGGAATATTATCGCCCTTTGCATTGCGTACATACAGGTTACTGATATCACCGGTATTATTTCTTTCTTCCCTTTCCACCTGCGCAATTACCTGGTACTGGTAACCGTTCATGATAAAGTACGCCAGCCGCCCGCCACTGAATGCGGCCTGTATCGCGGATATTACATCCGTTGTGGAAAGACCGAGGTCCTTTACCTTAAGCCTGTCTACCGTTAACTGTATTTCCGGTTTATTGAATTTAAGGTTCACATCTGAGTTGGAAAAGGTCTTGTCTTTCCGTACTTCGTCCAGGAATTTGGGGATGATGGCTTTCAGCTTACTAAGGTCCTGGTTCTGTAAAATGAATTGTACCGGCAGCGAGCCTCTGGAACCCAGCCCTACGGAAATGGTCTGTTCCTGTATCGCAAAAACACGTGCATCATTAAAGCGCGATAATTTTTTCTGCAGGTCGGCCGCTATTTCCGCCTGGCTTCTTTTCCTGTTCTCGGGGTCTACCAGGCCGATCCTTGGCTGGGATGTGTTTACAGAAGCGCCTGAATTGCCCGCTCCGGATGCGGTACGCGCAATCGTAAAATCCCTTTCCGGAACAGAATCATCCAGGTAATTGGTAATTTTATCGGTTAGCTTCTGCATCGCATTATAACTGGTACCTTCTGCCGCTGTAACATTAAAACGAACGCTGCTCCTGTCTTCCAGCGGGGCTATTTCACTCTGTAATCCACCCATGATCATCCAGATCATAATCGCACAAACGATCACGATCAGCCAGGCCGCCCAGCGGATCTTCATAAAAGCTTTCAACAGGTTTCTATATCCATTTTCCATTCCTACAAAGAAGGGTTCTGTTTTGCGGTAGAACCAGCCTTCGTGTGCATTTTTAGTATTCAGGTAAACGTTAAGAACGGGTGTGATCGTCAATGAAACAAAGGCAGATATCAATACGGCCGCAGCCAGTGTAACACCAAATTCACGGAACAGGCGTCCTACGAATCCTTGCAGGAATATTACCGGCAGGAACACAACCGCCAGTGTAATGGACGTGGAAATAACGGCAAAGAAGATCTCTTTACTTCCTTCCAATGCTGCTTTTTCGATAGGCATCCCCTCTTCCGCTTTCCGAAAGATATTTTCTGTTACCACGATCCCGTCATCCACCACCAACCCCGTTGCCAGTACGATCCCCAGCAGGGTAAGTATATTAATAGAGAAACCTGAAACATACATGATAAAGAAAGTAGCCACCAGCGAGATTGGGATATCGATCAGTGGTCGTAAGGCGATCAGCCAGTTACGGAAGAAGAAGAAGATAACCAACACCACCAGCCCGAATGAGATCATCAGGGTTTCTTTTACCTCAGCAAGCGACTTTCGGATATTGACCGTATTATCGATCAGCACCTTGAATTCGATATCTGTTTTATTCGATTTGCGGATGGTCTCCAGGCGTTTATTGAACTCATCGGCTATCTCGATATTATTAGCGCCGGGCTGGGGAATAATAGCGAGGCCCACTGCGTTCAGGCTATTGTATTTCCAGGCCTGTTCCAGTTGTTCAGGAGCCAATTCTACATTGGCCACATCACCCAACCGTACAATGCCTGTTGAATCTTCTTTGATGATCAGGTTGCGGAACTGCTGCTCTGTAGTTAATCTTCCCAATGCCCTGATGATCATTTCGGTACTGTTACCATAGATCTTGCCCGGTGGTAGTTCTACGTTCTCTGCATTCAGTGAGGTACGGATATCCGTAAACGCTACCTTGTGCGCATTCATTTTATCTGGGTTCATCCAGATCCGCATGGAATAACGCTTCTGTCCAAAAAGGTTTACAGAACTTACATCATTGATGGTTTGTAATTGCTGCTGAAGAACGGTTTCTGCATAATCGCTCAGCTCCATCAGGCTCTTGGTATGACTCTGTACTGCGAGGATCAGGATAAAATCACTGTTGGCATCTGCTTTTGATACAACCGGCGGCGCATCAATATCTTGTGGCAGGCTTCTTTGTGCCTGACCCACTTTATCACGCACATCGCTCGCAGCGGCTTCGAGGTCAACGCCCAGGTTGAACTCAACCGTGATATTACTGCTTCCCAAAGAACTGGATGAGGTGATGGTTCGTATACCGGGGATCCCGTTTACCTGTTTTTCCAAAGGTTCTGTGATCTGGCTCTCGATGATATCTGCGTTGGCGCCTGTATAACTGGTACTTACGGTAATGATGGGCGGGTCAATGGCAGGATAATCCCTTACGGCTAAAAATGTATATCCTACTACCCCGAATAAAATGATCATCAGATTCATTACCGTAGCAAGAACCGGCCGTTTCAACGATAATTCAGAAATATTCATAGCGTGCTCTGTTCTGGTTTGAAGGGATGATGGTGTTTGAGATCGGGCAGGCTATCAGCCTTTCATTTGTTCCAGTGTTTTCACGCTGCGTACCTTTAGAGGGGCTTTTGGCCTGGCAAATAAGATCCCGGTCACCACAACACTATCGCCGGGATTGATACCGCTCACCACCTCTACAAAATCGGCCTGTCTTACACCCGTTTTCACATTTACAAATACTGCTTTGCCTTTTTGTACAATTACCAGCTGTTTATTCTTATCATCAGGAATAATAGCGCCGCTCGGAATAAGGATGGCTTTTGTATTGGAGCCGGAGGCAATATATACTTTCACAAAAGAACCCGGGTTAGGGTTGCCGCTTTGTAATATCGCCCTTACTTTCAGGTTGCGCGAACTTTGGTTTACCTGTGGTTCCGTGGCAATGATGGTGGCCCTGGTATTTAGCTGTTTGCCCGCATCTACCTGCACATCAACACTGCCCCCTTTATGTATGAGGTTGCCGTATTCTTCCGGTAAAGTAAAATCGATCTTTATTTTGTCCATCTGCTGCAGCGTGGCGATGATATTGGCAGAGGTTAAAAAAGCGCCCGGGCTTACTTGCCGCAGTCCCATTACACCGCTGAACGGCGCTTTGACAACGGTTTTATCAATGAGCGACTGTGTATAGGCGATATCTGCTTTGTAGCCGTTTACCGTATTCAGGGCCGCATCGTAATCGCCCTGGTTAATGCCGCTTACTTTTAGCAGTTTGCCCAACCTTTCTTCCGTTTTCTGCGCAAGATCAAGCAATACCTTCGTTTTATTGAGCTGCGCCTGCAGGTCTGCATCGTTAATACGGGCAATGAGTGTGCCCTGTTTTATATATTGTCCTTCCGGTACATTAAGATAGGTGAGCCGCCCGCTTACCTCGGGATGCAGTTCTACATATTCGTTGGAAACCACGGTGCCATTGGCTTCCACGCGACTGGTAATTGTTTGCGGGCTGGCTATCAGCACATCAACGATCGCTTGTTGTGTTACGGGTTTCTGGCTTTTAGCAGCTTCTTCTTTTTTGCTTTTGCAGGCAGTAACAAAAACAATAGCAAGCAGTGGGATATACAGACGTTTCAAAGGCTGATGTTTTTAAATCGCCTAAAGATAGAAATATTTTATATCTGGTTTACCAACATAGTATGATAGGCGGGGCTGGATAAATAATTCAGGCTGATAACCGGTAAATCGGGCATCGCGCCCGGCGAAAACCTTAAAAACTTATTCCTGTTCGTCCTTTCTGCGCAAAGCCCCTTTCCAGTTATATTTTACGGCGCGGTACTGTTCATAGCTTTTTTGAATCAGGTACCCCAGCTCCAGGTCGTTCAGCTTGGTCACCAGTTCATAATCCGGCCGGTAACGGAGCATGAATGTGTCCAATTCGGGAGATTGCAGCTTGGTTATCTTTCGCACAAACTGTTTGCTGAACCGGTAGTTTACATACTTATCATGTTCCTGCTCTACCAGCCGTTTCTGAAGACTGAGTATGCTTCGGTTCCTTTTTACCCGGAACATATTGATGATCTCATCCAGGTCGAACCCTACCGTTAATCCTCCCGGGTTATAACCCGGATTATTGCTTAAGCGCAAGCCGGGTTTTTTAAAATCGAAGATCTTTGCATAATCCCTGCGGTTCTGCGTTGAATCAAATTTGTAATAACTATTGCGCACTTTCACATCCGGCAGTTCAGTGGCCCGCAGATGGATCATCACATTGAATTTATCGAGATTGGAGATCGTATCCACCGGGTATTTCATGGTGGTCTTGCCGATGAGTGAGAACCAGATAGAATCCTTTGCCGATACGGTGATAGTGTACCTGCCCAATGAATCGGTGATCGTTCCCCGCCCTGAGGAACTGATCACCCCCACGGCTTCGAGCGGTCTCCGGGCAGTAATGTCATATACCGTTCCACTGATGGTTACGTACTGCGCCCTTGCTTTCTCCAGGGAGAAACAACAGGCAAGCAGGGTTATAACGACAACAAGTGGTAACCTTCTTCTCAAATCCACGGTTTAGGTTGTAATATTAAAACAGGCCATCCAGAGTACAAGCCATGGAATGCGAATTAACGCGGCTTTTGCAATCCGCGATCAGAATTTGGTGTCGATAATAAACGGCAGCATTTTGCGCCAGGTGGGCCAGTCGTGGGTAATATCAGCGCCCCATACATCCAGGTCGTACCAGATGCCTTTATTATACAAAACACCCGCAAACCGTTTGGATGCATCGGGGTCCTCATAGGAGCCGCTGCCTGTATAGATATGTATATGGTGGCTGGCCCTGATCTTTTCGAGGTACCAGTGATCGGTCAGATTGGGCAGGTAATGTTCGGGGCTGTTGTAATAGACCTGGTCGTCGAAAAAACCTTTGGTATATTCTGTGAGATCATACACGCCGCTCATGCTTACGGCGCCGTTAATGATATCCGGTCGTTTTAAGAACAGGTTCATCGCATGCAATGCGCCAAATGAAGCGCCGCACGTATAGATCATTATATCCTGGCTCGTGGCATTGCGGATAAAGGGGATCACTTCATTGAATACGTATTCATTAAACTGGTTATGCCGGATGGCTTTGTGTTCGGGTATCATTTCATTGTTCATCCAGCTTTCCTTGTTCATACTGTCGATACTGAATACCCGCAACTTGCCGGCATTGATATAGGGTGCGAGCGAATCGATCAGTTGAAACCGCTCATACTCCAGGTAATCAGCCGCTGCGGTAGGTATCAGTAATAAAGCAAAGCCATAGTGGCCGTAAGAAACGATCGGCATTTCTTTTCCCAGGGCAGGACTATACCAGGAACTGAGTTCTCTATTCATCAATTATCATTTTAAAACCCGCCACCCGCAAATACGTGAGGCGTGAAACCTGAGGCGTGAGTTAATAAGCATACAGTACTCACGACTCACGCTTACACACATTTATTCAATACAATTCTTTTTTATTTCTTTCCACAGATCGCGGTAGCATTGCGCCGCATAACTACTGGCAGCAAAGGTTTCGAGCGGCGCCTCATTGATGCCCATTTTTTCTACATCGCTGAGGTAAGGAATATAATTCTTGAAAAAATATTTATCCTTATAAAAACTTGTCATCGTTTCATGATGCAGGTTTTTCCGGTGATCAACCATACTAAAGAAACATTTCAGCTTAGCCGCGTCCAGTTCGTTCTCTTTAAAATAATCCAGCACGGTTTCAAAAGAACGGATAGATAACGTGGTGGGGATATTCGGCATGAGGATCCAGTCAACACCATAAAAAATGGCATCATGCAGCAAAGAAATCCCCGGCGGGCAATCCAGTATCACCACATCATAGTCTTTCTGCAAAGAAGTTAAGAGGGAAGAGATCTTCCGTTTGGATTGTTTCATTTCACTCAGGAGAACATCTGCATGACGGGCAGACAGGTCGGCCGGTATGATATCGAGGTTCTCATAAGCGGTTTTCTGTACCGCTGCCAGGAGATCCATCTCGCTGTTCAGCAATTTTTTCGACTCATTTTTTACCCCGGCTTCCGCACCGAGATAAAAGGAGGAGGACCCCTGCGGATCCATATCCCAAACCAGGGTTTTATAGCCTTCTTTGGCAGCTAAATACGCCAGGTTGATAGTGGCTGCGGTTTTACCCACACCACCTTTGAGGTTGTAAAGTGCTAATGTGACCATCCTCTAATGTACAGGATTTCTTTAATTGAGCAAAGGGAGGATTACAAAAGCCATCCCAGCAACAAACAACCCATTACAATAAGGGGGGCCGGAATGCGGTTGGTACCGAGAAGCAGGAAAGTGGCTATTACGATCACCAGGTTCCATAAGCCGATCATCTTACCATCAAAAAGGGTAAAAAGGAAGGTATCTTTCATGAGGTAGCAGGTGGCGCCGGCCATGATCCCTACTACGGCGGCGTTGATCCCTTCCAATGACCGGTAAATAACGGCGTACTTTTTAAGGTTATGCCAGACTGGAAAGAAGAACAGCACCAGCAAAGCGCTGGGTAGAAAGATGGCAATCGTGCCTATCAGGCAACCGAGGATCTGCATGGATGGCCCCTCATCCCGCATTACCATTCCACCCGTAAAAGACCCGATAGAAAAAACAGGCCCGGGAATAGCGCGAACAACGCCCGACCCGGTTAAAAAATCTTCACGTGTCATATGTAATACATCTCTTTTTGTTTCCTGCACCCGCCTGGTTTCGGGCCGTGTAACATACTGCTCGTACATCAGGGGTATCAATACATCACCGCCGCCAAATACCAGGCTGCCGAAACGGTAAGCATTTTCAAAAAGGTTGATGGGTTTGCGGTCGCGCCAGTTGTCGCTGCTCGCCGTTTCTGAGAGATAACCTGCCAGTGCAAACAGCGCCAGGAAGATCAGCATATTACCCCATTTGATCTTTTTGGGCGGAACCCCTTTTTGCGGGATCCGCCTGTCGCTGAAATTAGTCGCTATCCCCGCAGCAACAATCAGTGCGGGAAAGACCCAGGGGGTTTTGAACGCCAGGAATGTAGTTAGCGTGGCCGCTACCATGATTACCCGGGTAATGGTATTATGTATGGACAGGTTATAAATACGGAAGGTAGAATACGCAATAAACCCGATAGCCATGGGCCGGATGAATTGAAATACTTCTACTTTGAGGCTCCTGTCGTCAATATAATCCAGCAAAAAAGACAAAGCGCCCATGATGGTACTCGCAGGCAGTATCCAGATCAGCAAGGTGATAATAGCCAGGGGGATCCCGCCTCTTTTATACCCGATCAATGTCAGCGTTTGCGTGGAAGAGGCGCCGGGTAACAGCTGGCAAAAACCATTGTATTCCAGTAGTTCTTCTTCTGTAAGATCCCTCCTGCGGTGCACAAAGGTCTTTAACATCATCCCCATATGTCCCTGTGGGCCGCCAAAAGCGGTAATACTGTGCCAGAACACAGCCCTGAGAAAGGGGATATGGCGGAATAGAAGCAAGGGGGGCGTTTATTAAGGAAACTACGGAAAAAAGATGAGTCGTGAGACGTGAGTCGTGAGAAATGTTGGGAACTCTAGCCTGACGCCTCACAACTCACGATCAACCTTATTTTTTCAGTCCGATCTCTCTTAGTCTTTCATCGAGGTATTCTCCCGCTGTTACGTCTGGATATTCTTTGGGATGTGTTGAATCTATACAGCTGTCGAGACAGGCCAGGTCCATTTCGCTCCTGGGGTGGAGAAAGAAAGGCATGGAGAACCGGCTGGTGTGCCATAAGTCGCGCGAGGGGTTAACTACCCTATGGGTGGTACTGCGTAGTTTGTTATTAGTTAGGCGCTGCAGCATATCACCCACATTTACCACGATCTGCCCGGGCAGGGAAGTAACATTCACCCATTCGCCCTGTTTGGTCAGGATCTGCAAACCATCGGCAGAAGCACCCACGAGCAAGGTGATCAGGTTGATGTCTTCATGTTGTTCGGCACGGATAGCGCTTTTGGGTTCGTTGGTGATGGGTGGATAATGGATACACCGCAGGATAGAATTGCCGTTTTTTATATACGCGTCAAAATAATGCTCATCAAGGCCCAGGTATAATGCAATCGCAGACAATAATGCCTTACCGCTTTTTTCAAAACTGCGATAGGCATTGAATAAGGTTTGGTTGAAGGGGCCAATGTCTTTTACAGAAACATTATCCGGATACTCCGATTTGATCGGGTCATTATCCTCCACCGTTTGCCCATACTGGAAAAATTCTTTGAGATCCGGCGCATCGCTGCCTTTGGCGTGTTCGCGGCCAAAACTGGTATACCCACGCTGGCCCGCCAGGCCGGTTATTTCGTAATGGAGTTTCTTTTCTAAGGGGAGGGCAAAGAACTGCTGCACATATTCATATTGATTGGCGATCACTTCATCGGGTACACCATGGTTCTTTACGGCTACAAAACCCACTTCTTCGTATGCTTTGCCAAGCGCTTCTACAAAAGCGGCTTTCTGCGCCGGGGTACCATTGGTGAAATCTGCCAGGTCAACTACAGGAATGGCCATAATAACTGGATTTAAAATGAAAAAATTGGTTGTTCAGAAACCGTTTGGAAAATTACAAAAGAACCCCCATATCAACGATAGTGTAGATAAGATGGTTTTTGGGTAAATTTTTATCAACTTTAGGCCATGAAGTTAAAACATTGTGGACAGGCACTCATCGTATGCCTGCTGGTAACAGGTTGCAGCAACAAATACCAGCAATTCGCTTCCCGGTTTACTTTTGTGAGCGAAAAAGGATCGCCCGATTATGCCAATTTGGATTACTGGGCAGCACACCCTTATAAAAAGGATCCATCCGACAGTGTTCCCCTTCCCCTGCAGGGAAATTACCATCCCGATTCAACGGTTGATGTATTTTTTATTTACCCTACTACCTATACCGCCCCTGAAAAAATCTTCGGCCCCAATGCTTCTATTGACGATGCCAACCTGAATGCTAAAACAGATTATTCAACCATACTTTACCAGGCAAGTATCTTTAATGAGGCAGGGCGGGTGTTCTCGCCCAGGTACCGGCAGGCACATTTGTCCTGCTATTTTCCGAAGAACGCCAAAGACAGCGCAGAGGCTGTTGCCGCTTTTGAACTGGCTTATGAGGATATAAAAGCCGCCTTTATTTATTACCTGCAACACCATAATAATGGCCGGCCCATTATCATTGCCTCACACAGCCAGGGTACCACGCATGCTAAACGTTTATTACGGGAGTTCTTTGACGGAAAGCCTTTGCAGAAACAACTCGTGGCCGCTTATATTATTGGTATGGCGGTTGAACCCGGGTTGTTTGGTTCGATCGGGCCCTGCACCACCCCTGATCAAACCGGTTGCGTAATCAGCTGGCGTACCTACCGGAAAGATTATGAACCTGTTTTTGTAGCACAGGAACCATTCAGACCGATCGTAACCAACCCTTTAACATGGGACGCGTCCATACCGGAAGCCGGCAGGGAACTGAATAAAGGAGGGATCCTGCTGAATTTTAATAAGATCGCACTCCATACCGCGGATGCCTCGATCCACGAAGGAGTGCTATGGATACACAAACCTCATTTCCCGGGTAGCTTCTTCTTTTTTTCTAAAAATTATCATGTTGGAGACCTGAACCTGTTTTACCTGAACATCCGCGAAAACGCGTGGAAGCGTGTAGTAGCTTACCGGAAAAAACAGCTCCTGTAAGTAAACCAGCCCTGGTTTTACCTGCTTTTTTTAGCTGGTTCCTTTTTGAGGCCCTCCAGTTCTGTTTTTATTTTTTCGATCTCCCGGTTCATTTTCTGGAGCATATCGGCCAGTCCCAGGATATCACTTTTGGAAGCTGTTCCATAGAAAGAGCCGGGTTCTTCCAGGCGGGAAGCTACCCTGAGTTGGTTATCATGAAAGAAGGTATACACATCAACCCCCAATATCTCTGCAATGCGTAATAATCTTGTTGCGGAAGGATCGGTTTCGCCCCGCTCAATCTTTGCATAGGCGCCAGCTGTAATACCCAGTTCAGTTGCCATATTTTCCTGGCTGTAATCCTTACTCTGCCTGAGTTTCCTGATGCGGTATCCGATGATTTTCTTCACATCTCAAAATTCCTGAACTCGGTATTCATTTGCTCGTGCCTAAGAGCATTTAGTTGTCATTTGAATACATTTATTTGTCTTTATTATGCTATTTTGTTTTTTATCGACAATATTGTTCGGGAAAGACGGCCGATCGGCCTCGGTCGAATATCAAAAAATCATTTTCCCCAGCCTGAAGGCTGGGGCTGAGGGAAGGGCTGAGGGAAGGGAGGGATGGGAGAAGGGATGAGGCTTAGAGAACTGCCAATTGTATAATAAAATTATTTCTTATTCCGCCCCTTTTGGGGCGGGCACACCTTGCCCCAGCCTTCAGGCTGGGGACAAAAAAATATCATCCGGGGGGTTATTTTTCGGGTCGCCAATCACAAGCCGCTGCCGCATCAATTCCTGGTATTCATG
>JANXRX010000320.1 GCA_025352905.1 Bacteroidota bacterium
CCGTTGCCCCCGCTTCCGGTAAAGTATTATCGGGTGGTGTGGAAGCTAACGCCATGCAGAAACCCAAACAGTTCTTTGGCGCCGCACGTAAAATTGAACACGGTGGTTCCTTAACCATACTCGCAACGGCCCTGATAGAAACAGGTAGTAAAATGGATGAAGTGATCTTTGAAGAATTCAAAGGTACCGGCAACATGGAACTCCTGCTCGACCGCCGCTTAGCTAACAAACGCATATTCCCGGCCATCGATCTTTCCGGATCCTCAACCCGTCGCGACGATCTGTTGCTTGACAAAGAAGTACTCCAACGCATGAACATTCTCCGTTTATTCATCAACGATATGAATACCGAAGAATCTATGAACGAGTTGCTGAAGAGAATGCGGGGAACAAAGGATAATGAAGAATTTTTGATGTCTATGAACCGATGATCGCAGATTGCGCAGATTTTTTATGATTGATGATATGAAAAGAGGACCGAATAAATCGGTCCTCTTTTATTTTGTGCGCTATTCAAAACTATCATACTTCAATCATAAAAAATCCGCGCAATCTGCGATCTATTTAAGCCAGGTATTGAACAGTTTCAATATTCTTTTATACTCATCCGTCCAGCTGCTGGGTTCTACGAAACCATGGTCCTCTACGGGGTAGGGGGCAATGTCCCAGTTGTCTTTTCCGAGCTCGATCAGTTTTTGGGTGAGCTTTACTGCATCCTGGAAATTCACATTCACATCTACCATGCCATGGCAGATCAGCAAATGATTTTTCAGGCCTGCCGCAAAATTGATCGGCGATGAACGTGCATAAGAAATGCTGTCGGTAAACGGTTCGTTCAGAATATTGGCCGTGTATCCATGATTATAATTGGCCCAATCCGTAACAGGCCGTAAAGCAGCGCCCGCTTTAAATACATCCGGTGTGGTAAACAGCGCCATCAACGTAATAAAGCCACCATAGCTGCCTCCATACAAACCGATCTTACCCGGATCAATACCATATTTATCAACCAGTAGTTTTGCGCCATCAACATTATCATCGAGGTCCTTGCCACCCATAAAACGGTAGATCCCTGTTCTCCAGTCGCGGCCATACCCACTGCTTGCGCGATAGTCTATATCCAGCACCGTATATCCCTGGTCGGCCAGTAAATTATTAAACATGTATTCCCTGAAATAAGAGCTCCACCAGTAATGTACATTTTGCAAATAGCCGGCGCCATGCACAAATAATACCGCGGCATTATTTTTTTTGCCGGCAGCGGGTTCATATACACGGGCATACACCTGCGCACCATCGCGTGCCGGGAACGTAATGATTTTGGGTTCTTTCCATGGATAGGCTTTGAACTCATCCGACATTGCTTTATTAGTAACCTGCACGATTTTTTTACCCGGTGCATTTTCCTGTACAAACAGTTCCCATGGTTTATTGATATAAGAATACCGGTAGGCAATATATTTTTCGTCGGGCGAAATCGTTACCTCGTACCCGCCTTCCATATTGGTGATCTTTTCTTTTTTTGATCCGTCTGTTTTTAAGCGGTACCAGTTTTGTTTACCGGGATGTTCTTCATTGGTAAGCAGGTAGAAGTTCTGTTTATTCCTGCTTAACACCAGGTCCTGCACTTCATATTTGCCTTCGGTGATGGCTTTCTTTATGCCGGTGCTCATATCATAACTATATAACTGCGAGTAACCGGATGCTTCGCTCTGGAAATAAAAAACATTTTCATTGATCCACCCAATCTTCGCGCCAAAACCACCGCCGCCAATACCGGGACCAGAGATCCAGGCCTCATCACGCTGGCGGTCGATAGGACTGAGTTTGCCGGTAGCTGCATCCAGGCGCATGATCCATCGGTCCTTATAATCCTGCGAGCGGATATCAACAACCGCATAGCTGCCCGACTCATTCCAGAACGGGCCGCCGATGGTAACACTTCTTGAAACAACTCTTCTGTTAGCGTATTTTTTAGGATAGTCTTTTATATAATCCGGCTGATCGGTAATGCCGGGAATAGAATCCACCGATACCAGCAGTACGGTATCTTTTACTTTATCATACACGTAAAAATCATATTTGCCCAGCGGTGCGCCCACTTTTGTGCGGCCCGGAATTTCTGTGGTAAAACCGCTTTCTGTAACATAATCCGGAACGATCGTATTCTTGGATGATGTGGGCGCCTGGTATAAACGATAGGTCACAAATCTTCCATCGGGACTGATCTGTAATCCCTGCAAAGCTTTGTCGCCGATGCCGATTGTTTTCAAGGTGTCTGTGTTGTCCTTGTTTGCTTTTACAAATGCTTCGCGTTGTGTTCTTTTGTCTTTTCTTTCCTGCAATACAGAAAATAACCTGAGCTGATCCTGCTGCAGCCATTGCTCCTGTGAGCCTGTTCCGGTAGCATTCGCATTGCCGCCAACCGGTCCGCCACCACCACCAAATCCACCGCCGCCTCTTGCACCACCACCCCGGTTACCCCCTCCGCCACCGCCACCAAATGCAGGGGCCGCAACAGCTGTTTCCGCAGTGCGGGTAATATTCGTGAGTTGTAAAGTGATGCCTGTTTTCGTATTCCATCCGAATAAATTCTGGTTGCGCGTATAAACGATCCATTCATCCTTCCCAACAAAACGAGGATTGGATTCAATCTCTTCTGTTTGCGTGATGCGTGTTGTTTTACCTGACTTACTATCAACAAGGAACAAATCGCCGCGGTAGGTGTACACCATCTGCGTATAGCCATTATTATATACCCCGTTATTGATCGCGTTTATTTTTTGTACTTCGAGGTAGTTGGCTTTTTGCGGTTCTGTTGCGCCAACTGTAAAAGAGTAAATGGAATCGGAGATCTTGCCTTCCGGGTTCCAGCTAAAGTAAACGGTTTTGCTGTCGGGCGACCAGGATACGCCCGAAGGCGAAGTGCCGATCCACCTGGCATCCTTCATGATCTTTTCTACGGTAAGTGTTTGTGCGGATACAACTGTTGTGGCGAGTAATAGAATAGAGAGTAGTCTTATTTTCATCAGTGCGGTTTTGGTCCATAAATCTATTACAATGCGCTGATGTTGCAGAAAAGAATAAGATGATTTTTTTATTTGTAGTAGCGGTTTGTTTCTATTTCATCCCTTACTTTATCCGGCACGAGGTAGCGGATGGTTCTTCCTTCTTTGATATTGTCGCGGATATCGGTTGCCGAGATCTCCAGAAGCGGCGCATCCAAAACAACCAGTTTTGCGCCCAATGTATCGTTCACCGGGAAAGCGGGGCGACGGTAAATGATAAAAGGATAATTTTTTATTAGCAGCGCAAAATTTTTCCAGCGCGGCAGGTTCTGAAAACTATCGCTTCCCATGATAAGCGAGAACTGGTGGGCCGGGTATTTTTCCTGGAGATAAGTAAGTGTATCGATGGTATAAGAGGGTCTTGGTAATTTAAACTCAACATCTATCGCCCTGAGTCGCTGGTCATCCTCCACCGCCAGTTGCACCAGGTATAGCCGGTGATATTCATTCAGCAGAACGGAAGAGGGTTTTAACGGGTTTTGTGGAGATACCACGAACCAGACCTGTTGCAGATCGGTATGGTTGGCCACATAACTGGCAATTATCAGGTGCCCGGTATGAATGGGGTTAAAAGATCCAAAATACAGGCCAATTTTCATCTATCTTATTAATAGTCAATTAGTTATGTTTGTTCGACCGGCTCTACAAATATACTGTTTGCCTCATTCAGCCGCAGGCTTAAGTGGTAACCGGCCACCGAAATAGAGATTGGGTCGCCCAGTGGCGCAACTTGCTCCACTTTTACTTTCTCCCCCGGCACACAACCCATTTCCATCAACTTGATAAAGATATCATCATTCTCAAAAGAGTGTATCACAGCATCCTGTCCTACGGCTAACTCCGACAATCGTTTCATTACCTTATTATTAGAATGTTTAAAGGTAAACTGGTCTGATAGGTTTTTGTTACGAATTTAGTAATCCCTTTGCAGCAGAAGACAGCGGGGGGCTCACAACCGCAGCGCCTAATCGTGCTTCTGTGTCTCCGTGTGCAAATATTTTCTACCTCAGAACGTTTATACTAATATGCCAACGATACATTTCAGATCAGCCGACAGGCAATTAACCCTGGCAGGTAAAACGGCGATTAAGTCTTTCCTGGTCAACCTATTTAAAAAAGAGAAGCGCCCCCTCTCTTCCCTCACCTATATTTTCTGCTCAGATGCTTACCTGCTACAGATGAACCGGGATTTTTTGCAGCACGACTATTATACCGATATTATTACGTTTGGCCTCTCTGCCCCGAATGAGCCGGTTGAAGCGGAGGTATATATAAGTATTGACCGGGTAAAAGACAATGCCAAAAACCTTGAAATTGCCTTTAGCGAAGAGATCTGCCGGGTGATCTTTCATGGCGCCCTGCATCTTTGCGGGTATAAAGACAAAAAGAAAAGTGAAATCGCAGGGATGAGAAGCAAAGAGGATCAATATTTGCGTTTATATCAAAAACAGTCAAAAAATGCGTAGGATCCTGGCTCTCTGCCTTTTATTTCTCCCTTTTATTTCCTTTTCCCAGATGTCAACGGTTGAATTAATGGTAAGACCCGTTCCCAAACCCGCTACGCTGGATGAGACAGTAGATAGCTGGGATCGATCCCTGCCAGGCTATAAAAAGCTGTCTGGCGAGGCGAAAGCCGTTCTTTACTGGACCAATTACTGCCGGAATGATCCGCAAAAGTTCTGGGACAGTATCGCACTGCCCCTGTTGGTTACGTTTCCCAACCTGAAGACCTCTGAATCGAGGAGCCTGAAAGCAGACCTCTTAAAAGCCGGCCCGCTGCCAATGTTTACGCTCAGCAATACCCTGATAGGCACGTCCCAGGCACACGCCAATGATATTTGCAGGAGACCTTCCCCGCCAAGTCATACCTCTACCAATGGGACGGATTTTGGGGCAAGGATGAAAAACGCAGGTATCCAATACTGTGCAAGCGAGAATATGTCGCTCGGAAATCAGGATGTGCTACTGTCCGTCTTTCTTTTATACCTCGATATTGGCCTTCCTGAACTGGGCCACCGCAAAACTCTCCTTAATCCGTCGCTGGTTGAAATTGGAGTCGGGTATGGGGACTATGGCAAAGACCAGTTCTTTATAGTCGAGGATTTCGCCTGTGCGCAGAAATGATGTTCCACAAATCCCAGTTTCAGCCTGAAACACCCATAAATAAAGTTCCACGAATCCCAGTTTTACCCTGAAACATGTTCTATTTTTGATAAATGGGAAGGAAACGATGGACCCCTCAAACAGAAATAACGGAA
>JANXRX010000017.1 GCA_025352905.1 Bacteroidota bacterium
TAATTCAAACTCTTATGAATAAAAGTGGCCCCATTATAGTAATTGAAGATGATAAAGATGATAGGGATTTCTTCAATGATGTATTTAAAAAACTAAATTTTGAAAATAAGATTCTTTACTTTGAAAATGGGGAAAGCGCACTTGCATACTTATCAGAAGATCCAATGGAACCCTTCCTTATTCTTTCAGATATAAACATGCCCAAGTTAAATGGATTGGAGCTAAAAGAAAAAATTCAAAATAATGAAGACTTAAGATTAAAATGTATTCCTTATTTATTCTTTACAACAACCGCTAATCAGGCACATGTTATTGATGCATACTCAAAGTCAGTTCAGGGGTTTTTTGTCAAACCTAACAGTATAGAAAAATTAACTGCCATTGTAAAAAAAATAGTTGAGTATTGGATAGAATGTGAATCACCAAACTATATTAAATAATCATTATTGGAGGCGCCAATTAATTTTATCCGCAAACGTCATTATTTGCGTTTTTAGTAAAAGCAAGTGAAACAGTGTTGACACTTTACATGCGGCCAAAACAACACTCACCTAAAAAAAATTTCGCGTTTACTTGATATGTTAGAAAAAAAATTATCCAATGCTATAAGAGAACTTGCTTTTCAAAACGAAGAGAAGGAAAGGCGAGCGGCAGAACTAATCATTGCAAACAAGGAACTCACCTTTCAGAACCAAGAGAAAGAAACGCGGGCAGCAGAACTAATCATTGCTAATAAGGAACTTGCTTTTCAGAATGAAGAGAAAGAAAAAAGGGCAGCAGAACTAATCATTGCTAATAAAGAACTGGAATCATTCAATTACATATCGAGCCACGATTTACAAGAGCCATTACGAAAAATACAAACCTTTGCTAACCGTCTTATTGCTGAAGAATCACAAAACTTATCCGGTAAAGGGAAAGATTATATTCTAAGAATGGAGGATGCTGCCAGCCGTATGCGGGCACTTATTACAGATTTACTTGCATACTCCCAAACAACTACTTCGGAACGAAAATTTGAAACCACCAACCTTAATATAATATTGGAAGCAGTAAAAAATGATTTTAAAGAAATCATAGCAGCAGAACATGCAACCATTGAAGTAGGTGAAATGTGTGATGCCCATATTATTCGTTTTCAATTTCGCCAACTAATGCAAAACCTTATAAGTAACGCACTCAAATTTTCAAAACCGGGCAGCCCACCTTACATAATAATAAATAGCACAAAAATAAAAGGCAGTAAAGTAAAAGGCCAAAAACTTTCATCCGAAAAAGAATATTGTCACCTTACTATTACCGATAAGGGCATTGGCTTTGAGCCACAATATAAAGAACGCATCTTTGAAATATTTCAACGCCTTCACAGCCAGGAAAAAATATTGGGCACAGGTATCGGACTTACCATTGTAAAAAAAATTGTAGAGAATCACAATGGAATTATTACAGCAACAGGCGAATTAAACAAAGGTGCGACCTTTGATATTTATATCCCTTCAGCCTGACAGCGTTAAATCTCGTCTTTTATCCATTTCTATCCTACCTTTATATTCATAAAATAGAATAATGAATACTGAAAAAGCGATTTTAGCCGGGGGATGTTTTTGGGGCGTGGAAGAACTGATCAGGCACCAGCCTGGTGTTATTGCCACTGTTGTTGGATACACGGGCGGCGATGTAAAAAATGCTACTTACCGTAACCATGGTACCCATGCGGAGGGAATAGAAATTAGTTTTGATCCGTCTGAATTATCCTACCGAAAACTGCTCGAATATTTTTTCCAGATCCATGACCCCACAACACGCAACCGGCAGGGAAATGATACCGGCACTTCTTACCGGTCAGCCATTTTTTATTTGACTGATGACCAGCGCGAAACTGCGAAGTCCCTGATAGCTGAAATGGAGGCTTCCGGCATTTGGCCGGGCAAGATCGTTACCGAAGTAGTTCCGGCAACTGACTTCTGGAATGCAGAAACAGAACACCAGGATTATCTTCAAAAACATCCCTACGGATATACCTGTCATTTTGAAAGACCGGGTTGGAAACTGGTATAAACTGCATACTTGCCTGGCTGGGCTCGATGTTCAATATTCAGGCTTCGTTCATAACTTTCAAGAATATATTTTAATAGTTGCTGAACCGCTATTATAGTACGTACAACTAAATTTTGTATGAACATAAAAGAACAAATCAAAAACTATATTAGTGGCCAGCCTGAACCAAAGCGCACCGACATGCAAGCATTGCACGGCATCATCCTGCAAATAAAGCCTGCCTGTAAATTATGGTTTCTGGATGGTAAAGACAGTGAAAACAAAACGGTATCTAATCCTAATATAGGATATGGATTACACACCATACAATATGCCGATGGAAAAACCAGGGAATTTTATCAGATTGGTATCAGTGCAAACAAAACAGGGATCTCTGTCTATATCCTTGGTATTAACGATAAGAAATACCTGGCCGATACATATGGAAAAAAGATCGGCAAGGCGAGTGTGAGCGGCTATTGCATTAAGTTCAAAACGCTGAAAGACATAAACATTCCTGTATTGGAAACGGCCATAGAATATGGGTTTGAGGCATCGCATTAACATCAAATAGTATCGGTCAAACGCAGCCTAATGGGCCCGGGAATACACCCATAAAGAGACACGCATGGAAAAAGGTTGGAATTACGATTTTCGCGGATTAAGGAATTCTTCTGGGAGCCGGTGGTTTGGGTGGCGGCGCTCCTTCTCCGCGGAGATCCCTGGCAATACCCTTGTTCCTGCGCCGCGCTTCTGCGAGGTGTTTTTCGTGAGCCGCTTTAAAACGGAGATGAAGCAGGTCGTTGCCACTTGATTTTATATGGTTCCCCTGTGCCTTTAATTCTTTGGCGGGCGGGCGCTTTTCCTGGGATAAAGCCGCAACACAGAACTGGGTTACACTAAACAGTAATACCAATAGCTTTTTCATATATAGTTATTTAGATGGTTCATGGGTTATATACAGAGTATATACCAATATCATACCATGATTTAACGGAACAGGTGTTCGGACAGAAAATCGGCGGCGAGCTGGCCGGCTTCCAGCCAGCGCTGTTGGGTGGCGGCACCGGGCGTAAATATGGGATTGAAATGCTTTTGCAGCTCGTGGGAATAGCCTTCGTATACTTTTAAACCACTGGGTATCCCCAAAGACCTTGCCCGCTGATGGATTGCATAACCGCCATACAGGGAAGTGTCTTTATGATCGAAGGGAACAATTTTGTCCTGATCGCCATATACGTTGAAGATGGGCACATGGGCATTTTTTAACCAGCTGATATCGAATAACCCACCCCATAAATTGATCACCGCGGCAACACCGGCCGGGTTAGGTGTTACCGGCAGCAGTTCTGCACCGGGTATTCTTGCATCGGCCGCCAGTTCTGCCTGGCTACTATACACAGCCTGTAATGCGATCATGCCGCCGGCCGAGTTGCCGGCCAGGATGATCCGGTTGGTATCTATCCCGAACTGTGTATGGTTCTTTTTAAACCAGGCAACCGCTTCCTGTACATCCGTTACTGCATCATAACAGCCTTTTTTTAACGCGGTGAAATTAAACAGCGCCTTTGTGCCGCCTAAACGGTAATTCAATGCGGCGCATACATACCCACGCCTGGCAAATGTTTCGCTCCATAATTGTATACCTGGCGCTTTTTTGGATCCGAATGTAAAACCGCCTCCATGCAGCCAGATGATCAGCGGTCTTAGCTGCGTCGTATCGCCCGTGGGCGCATACATATCCAGCCTGTAAAATTTTTCTTTCGTTCCGGGATGTTTGCCGGGCGAGTAGGAAAGGTCTTTTTGTATGGTTACATCCGGAAACACTTCGTTCTTATATTTATTGGAACCCCTATCCTGGCTATCTGCTGCTATCACTAAAAGAAGAAAGCCGGTTAAAAGATATCTACGCATTGATTTACCCGTTTTAAGTACGCTCGCTAAAATATACGCAATAAGTGCGCAGGCGGTTGCGCTTCAGGAAACTAACCGGAAGGAGTATGCAATGAATATGCCATGGTGCGAGAAAGAAACAGGGATAGACAATTGTTTTGCGCCATCCAGTACGATGGGTACGCCGTCTACGGTTTTTTCTACCCGTAGTTCCCTGCCAGGTAAAACAGCATGGAGTTTTTTGAGGAAAAAAGAACGCACTGCTTTGGACTGAGTGTCCGTATCGCTTTTGCTAATCGAACGGATGCCCCAGAAGATTTGTTCAAATTTTTCATCCGCGCTAACGATGGTCGCGATCAGTTCGGAGCAGATCTTTGAACGAAAATAGTACAGGGACCCATTTACAGATAAACTTCCCCTGCAATCGTATCCCGCGGAAGCGGCTCCTTCCCAGGTTCCATTTTCCAGCGCTGTTATTCCCGATTGCGCCGGAAGATCTACCTGTTGGAGGATAATCTGTACGGGCGAAAATACCAATGCAGGATCTACTCTTTTCAGGTACTTGTAGGCCGATTCTTTAACGGACCAGCAGAGCCATACAAAACAGTCGAAGTCCATCCCGGCGAATGCCGGCTGATCATACAATTCTTTTTCTGAAGGGGAAAGGATCTTCGTGTAAAACCGGCTATCGTTACTGCGTTCTTTATTGATCAGATCCCGCGCGATGATATCATTGCCGGTACTTCGCATATCAGGCTTCCAGTTTT
>JANXRX010000024.1 GCA_025352905.1 Bacteroidota bacterium
ACCCTGTTCCTTACCAATTGTGCCTCTTGCCATGCTGTGAACAAGAAAGTAACCGGTCCCGCACTGGCTGGCGTAGAGGAACGCTGGAACGATAAAAACAAGCTCCATGCCTGGGTAAAGAACAGCTCGGCCTTCCTGAAAACAGGCGATCCTTATGCCAATAGCCTGTTCAACGAGTACAAGATTTCCATGACTTCTTTCCCCAACTTTACGGATAAGGAAATTGATGCCATCCTCGCTTACGTAAAATCTGTTCCTGCCGTTGATACAAAAACAGCCGCGGCCGGATCTGCCAAAGGCGAAGAAAGCGATAACACCTTATTATTCGGGATCCTTACCTTAATACTTGCAGTTGTGGCGCTTACCCTTTTACAGGTAAATGCCAACCTTAAGAAACTCAGCGATGAAAAAGATGGCCATCGTTCCGTTGAACCCGTGGTTTTCTGGAAGAACAAGAGCTATATCGCCATGCTTACCGTTATTTTATTTATTGTGGGCGGTTACCTTACCTCTATGGGAGCCATAGATCTTGGCAGGAGCAAGGGTTACCAGCCACAACAACCTATTTATTATTCGCATAAAGTACATGCCGGCGTTAACCAGATCAACTGCCAGTATTGCCATATCGGTGTTTACCAGGGTAAACAGGCCACCATCCCTGCCGTAAACATCTGTATGAACTGTCATATGGCCATCAATGAATACAAAGGCGAAAAGATCGTTAATGAAGAAGGCGAAGAAGTGAACGGAACCGCTGAGATCGGCAAACTATATAAATACGCAGGATTCGAACCCGGCAAACCATGGGATGCAACCAAGGCAAAACCTATTGAGTGGGCACGGATCCATAACCTGCCTGATCACGTTTATTTTAACCACTCGCAGCACGTAAAAGCAGGACAGGTGCAATGCCAGACCTGCCATGGCGAGATCCAGAAAATGGATGAGGTAAAACAGTTTGCCGAGCTGAGCATGGGCTGGTGCATTAACTGTCACCGCGAAACCAAGGTGCAGTTTAAAGACAACAAATTTTACAGCATTTACGAAAAATACCACCAGGACCTGAAAAGCGGTAAGATAGATACGGCCAAAGGCATTACGGTTGAAAAGATCGGTGGTACGGAATGTCAGAAATGTCATTACTAGTAATCTTCAAAATTTCAAATTAGATTATGGAGCAAAAAAAGCACTGGCAAAGTTTTGGAGAGCTGAATCAGTCTGAGGCTTACAATAAAGACGTAAAAGACGAGTTCAAAGACGACCTCCCCTTTGTTGCGGAAGAAGGCAAAGGCTTTTTAGATGCCAAAGCGCCACGGAGAGATTTTTTAAAATATCTAGGTTTTAGTACCGCCGCCGCTGCTATTGCTGCCAGTTGCGAAATACCTGTAAAAAGATCCATCCCGTTTGCCAATAAACCTGAAGATATTGTTCCGGGGATCTCCAAATATTATGCAACCACTTATGTTCAGGATGGAGATGTGGTAAGCATCCTGGCTAAAGTACGCGATGGCCGCCCTATTAAAATTGAAGGAAATGAGTTGAGCCCGCTTACATCCGGGGCCACTTCTGCACGTGTACAGGCATCTGTACTCGACCTGTATGATACCGCACGTTTGCGTTTCCCAATGATTGATGGCAAGGAAGTAACTTTTGAGGCTATTGATAAATCAGTTGGCGCCGCATTGGCAGGGCCGGTGGTTATTCTTACCAGCAGTATCACTTCCCCATCTACCAAAGAAGCCATTACACAGTTCCTGGCAAAATACCCCGGCAGCCGCCAGGTAACCTATGATGCAGTTTCCTATAGTGCCATGTTATTGGCCAATGAAGCTGTTTACGGGAAAAAAGCGATTCCTTCCTATCATTTTGAAAATGCTAAATCGATCGTGAGCTTAGGCGCCGATTTCCTCGGAACCTGGCTGAACCCAATAACCTTCGCAAAACAATATGCTGCCGGCAAGAAATTGGACGAAAAGAAACCGGAGATGAGCAAACACATTCATTTTGAAAGTGTGGCCAGCTTAACCGGTTCCAACGCCGATGAAAAATATTTACACCGCCCTTCTGAAACAGGCGCGGTAGCGCTTGCCTTATTAAGTGCTGTGAGCGGACAGGCCATCACAGGTATCAGTGATGCCAAACTGAAAGCAGGCATTGAAAAAGCAGCCAAATCATTAACCGCCAATAAAGGCGCCGCACTGGTTGTAAGCGGGAGCCATGATGTGAATGTACAGATCGTGGTCAATGCGATCAACGAAGCGCTGGGCGCCGGTGGTAAAACCATCAACTGGTCTGTTATGGCCAATTACCGCCAGGGTATTGACGCAGACTTTATAAAACTGGTGGATGATATGAATGCCGGTTCCGTAAAAACCTTGCTGGTATACGGGGCAAATCCTGCTTACTCCTGGTTTGATGCTGATAAATTTAAAGCGGGTCTGAAGAAAGTAAACACGACCATCTCTTTTAATACCAAAATGGATGAAACAACGGAACTTTGTAAATATGCAGTTCCCGATCATCATTACCTCGAAAGCTGGGGCGATGCAGAACCATCCACGGGCTATTATACCTTTTTACAACCTACCATCTACCCCTTATTCAAAACCCGTCAATGGCAGGATAGCCTGCTGAAATGGGCAGGTAATCCAATGGATTACCTCGCATTCCTGAAAACCTACTGGTCTGCAAAAGTGGGCGGAGAAAGCGGCTGGGACAAAGCATTACAGGACGGTGTGGTGAATCCTTCGCCTGCTGCACCTGCCGGCGCTTCTTATAATGGCGGATTCGTTGCGGCAGCTACTGCAGCACTTGGTTCTGCAAAGAAAGGCGGTAAGATAGAAATGGTATTGTATGAAAAAATTGCCATTGGTGCAGGACAGGGCGCTGCTAACCCATGGTTACAGGAATTGCCCGATCCCGTTACCCGTGCTACATGGGATAACTATGTAATCGTTTCTCCTGCATTGGCAAGAACTTTACTGGATATTGATCTGAATAATGGCGGAGAGGCAGATGCTTATGAAGTAAACCCTCCTAAGAAAGTAGTGAAGGTTACCGTTAATGGTAAAAGTGTTGAACTGCCTGCCCTGATCATACCCGGTACACATCCTGATACCATCGGTATCGCCGTTGGATATGGACGCAGTGAAAAACTGGGAAAATCTGTTGTGGGTACGGGTAAGAATGCATTTCCTTTCGCTTCACTCAGTGGTACGACCGTTTGTTTCATGAACGCTGATGTAACCATTACTTCTACTGGCGATAAATATCCGGTTGCTTTAACACAAACACATAGCCGTTACGATACCGCGCAGGGTAACCGTACAGAGGTAATGAAAGAATTGACACTGGCGGCCTATAAAAAAGATCCAACCGAAATACGCGATGAACGCGAAGAAGAACTGAAACCATGGGGCGGACTGGAAAAATATGAATCACAGGGAACGATATATCCTGTGTACGACCGTCCCGGAATCAAGTGGGGAATGAGCGTTGACCTTAACAGTTGTACCGGTTGCGGCGCCTGCGTGGTTGCCTGCAGCGCCGAGAACAATGTAGCGGTTGTGGGTAAACCGGAAGTATTGCGTGGCCATGAAATGCAGTGGCTTCGTATCGACCGTTATTTCAGCGGAGATATGGATAACCCGAACGTGGTGTTCCAGCCGATGATGTGCCAGCATTGTGATAATGCGCCTTGCGAGAATGTTTGTCCTGTTGCCGCTACCAACCACAGCAGTGAAGGACTGAACCAGATGACCTATAACCGTTGTATCGGTACAAGATATTGCGCCAACAACTGTCCGTATAAAGTACGCCGTTTTAACTGGGCCGATTATTCCGGTGCAGACAGCTTCCCTGATAACCAGCGGGGAATTGTAAACGATGTGGTGCTGGATATGAATGATGACCTCACACGCATGGTACTGAACCCGGATGTTACCGTACGTTCACGTGGTGTGATCGAAAAATGTTCTTTCTGCGTTCAGCGTTTACAGGAAGGAAAATTAGCCGCTAAAAAAGATAACCGCGTATTTGCCGACAGCGATATCAAAGTGGCCTGCCAGCAGGCATGTCCTACCCATGCGATCAATTTCGGGAATGCGAATGATAAAGAAAGTTCGATCACCAAAACGCGAAAAGAAAACCCTAACCGCCAGTTTTATGTGCTGGAACAGTTACATGTATTGCCAAACGTAACCTATATGGCGAAAGTGCGGAATTTGGAAGAAGAAGCGTAAGAACAGTTTGGAGTTTGGGGTTGAGGAATGGACCGGAGGTACAAGTGAGTGACACAACGAAGATGAGTAGAGGACAACAGTTGATTCAATAAAAATACTATGGACCATTGACCATGGACCATAGACAAACAAGACGAGATGCATTTAAAGTACGAATCACAGCTTAGGGAACCATTGGTGACGGGGAACAAAACCTATCACCAGGTAACAGAAGATATTGTTCGCCCGATAGAAGCCAAGCCCAGCCGTTTGTGGTATATTGGTTTTTACATTGCGGTGGCGCTCTTATGTTTTGGGGTATATGCCGTTTACCGGGATGTAACCTATGGTATTGGCCAGTGGAACCTGAATAAGACGGTTGGCTGGGGCTGGGATATCACCAACTTCGTTTGGTGGGTAGGTATCGGTCACGCCGGTACATTGATCTCTGCTATCCTTTTGCTGTTCCGCCAGGGATGGAGAACAGGCGTGAACCGTGCGGCGGAAGCGATGACGATTTTTGCGGTAATGTGCGCGGGCCAGTTCCCGATCTGGCATATGGGCCGTGTATGGATGGCCTTTTTTGTAATGCCTTACCCGAATACAAGGGGCCCTTTATGGGTGAACTTCAACTCGCCTTTGTTATGGGATGTATTTGCGATCTCTACTTATTTTACTGTTTCCCTTTTATTCTGGTACAGCGGTTTATTGCCCGACCTGGCAACCGTTCGCGACCGTGCCTTTACCAAACTGCGTAAACGTTTATACGGGATCGCTTCGTTTGGCTGGAGCGGTTCTACCAAACACTGGCAGCGGCACGAGAGTTTATCACTGGTACTTGCCGGGTTAAGTACACCGCTGGTACTGTCCGTACACACTATTGTATCCTTCGACTTCGCCACTTCCGTTGTTCCGGGATGGCATACGACCATCTTCCCTCCTTACTTTGTTGCGGGCGCCATTTTCTCAGGATTTGCCATGGTGCAGACACTGATGGTGATCATCCGTAAAGTATTCGAGATGGAAGACTATATCACCCTTGGCCATATTGAAGCGATGAATAAAGTAATCGTATTAACCGGCTCTATTGTGGGGATCGCTTACTTAACAGAATTGTTTATGGGCTGGTACAGCCAGAACAAATATGAAGGATATACTTTCTGGTACAGCCGCGCCAACCTGTTCAGCCCTTACGGATGGAGCTATTGGGGTATGATGGCCTGTAACGTACTGAGTCCGCAGATCTTCTGGTTCCGTAAAATGAGAAGGAATGTTTTTGTGACCTTCTTTATGAGCATTATCGTAAATATCGGTATGTGGTTCGAGCGATTCGTGATCATTGTTACTTCTTTATACCGTGATTATCTTCCATCGAGCTGGTCGGTTTACTACCGCCCATCTATCTGGGAAGTGGGTTTCTATGCCGGTACATTCGGGTTGTTCTTTACCTGCTTCTTCCTGTTCGCAAAGTATTTCCCGGTGATAGCCTTAGCGGAGATCAAGTACGTATTGAAAACAACAGGAGATGGGTATAAAGAGAAGATGGGGCATATAGAGGAGAAGCCGCTGGAAACATTTGTTCACGAACAATCACATTCGCACTAATATGGCAAAAAAGAAATTCGTAGTAGCCTGTTTTGAAGATGAGGCCGTTCTGTTCCCTGCTGTGAAAAAAGTTCGCAGTACCGGGTACAAGATCCATGATGTGTACACGCCATTTGCGGTGCATGGTCTGGACAAAGCATTGGGTCTCAGGGACACCAGTTTGCATACTGCCGGTTTTATTTATGGTATTACGGGTACTTCCACTGCATTGGGTTCTATCAGCTGGATCCTGGCAAAAGACTGGCCGCTGAACTTTGGCGGTAAGCCGCATTTCGCTTTACCGGCATGGATCCCGATCACTTTTGAGCTGACCGTATTATTTGCAGCGGTAGGTATGGTGCTTACTTTTTGTTATATCTGCCAGATGGCGCCTTTTGTAAAAAAACATCATTTTCATCCACGCTCTACCGATGACCTGTTTGTAATGGTGATTGAGTGTACTGAGAAAACAAATGTGAGCGACCTGCAGGCATTCTTAACAAATAACGGCGCTATTGAAACGGAAGTACAGGTTGCAGAAGACGGTTGGTGGCTGGGCCGTTATGATAAGAACGAAGTTCCTTTTGAAAACAAAACCGTTGCTGCTTAAATCTTAGAATAGAAGTACGATGAATAAATTATCTATCATAGCTGTTGTAGCCACCACCATTGCAGTGATGGCGGGCTGTAGTGATGTAAAACGTAACCCGGGTACGGTGTACATGCCGGATATGGCGTATAGCCGTGCGTACGAAACGTATGCCGATCACAGCAACCTGGCAGAAAAAGGGATCAACTACAACAATATGCCGGTAGCCGGCACGATATCCCGCGAAGAGGAAATGCCGTTTCATCTTACCAAAGATGCGATAGGCGATTCAGCGCATTATGTTGCGGCTAAGCTGGTAAAAAGCCCGATCGATTCCTTAACACCCAAAGACGAAACCGAAGCAGAAAGGTTATACCTGATCAACTGCGGTATCTGTCATGGTGCAAAATTAGATGGCAACGGCCCCCTCTTCAATGAAGGGAAGGGCCCTTATCCTGCCGCACCCAAGAACCTGGTAGGCGATGCGGTGGTTTCGGTAATGCCGGAAGGGCAAATGTTCTATTCCGTTACCTACGGCAAGAACATGATGGGTTCCTATGCATCACAATTAAGCCGTAAGCAACGCTGGATGGTGATCAAATATATTAAGCACAAACAGGCAGCTGCAAAAGCAACGGCAGCCCCAACAAAATAAACCCTAGCCCCGGGCTTCAGCCCAGGAAAAAAAAGAATTAAGATGACATCTATCAGAGAGAAATTTGAGATTCCCGGAAAGATGAGGACCTGGTCGCTCGCACTTATCAGCATAGGGTTGATAGCCTTAGTGATTGGCCTGGTAACCAAAGGTTTCAGCGCCGATGAGCAGGAACAGGCGCATTTCTGGGGTACGCTTATGTACAATACGATCTTCTGGACGATGGTTTGTAATGCCGCCATGTTTTTTATCTGCGTCATTACATTGGCTATGGGCGGATGGGAACAGTCTATCCGCCGTGTATCAGAAGCGATCTCTACAATGGTACCTATTTTCGGATCCATCACTTTTTTGGTGCTGATATATGTAGTTGTGGGGCATAAACATAATATCTATCATTGGTTAGATACGGCAGCGGTAGACAAGGACCCCATATTGTTGGGAAAGAAAGGATTTCTGAACCCTACTTTTTTTGTGATCTGGACCACGCTTATTATTGGATTATGGAGCTTGTTAGGCTGGAGGATGCGCCAGTTAAGCCGCGAAACCGATGCGCCGATGGATCAGGCCACCGGAAAGAATTTTATTTTAAGAGGCACTGTTCGGGCGGCAATGTTTATCGTATGGTTTGCACTTACGGTAGGGTCTACCGCACCGTGGTTATGGCTGATGAGTATTGATCCGCACTGGTATTCTACCATGTACAGCTGGTACACATTTGCCAGCACTTTCGTATCGGGCCTGTCATTGATCGCTCTTTGGGTAATCTACCTGAAAAACAAAGGATACCTCGAATTAACCAACCAGGAACATTTGCAGGATATGGGCAAATTTATGTTTGCGTTCTCTATATTCTGGACCTATCTCTGGTTCTCTCAATACATGCTTATCTGGTACGCCAATATGCCGGAAGAAACGGTTTATTTCAAACACCGTGTACAGGGGGTTTATAAAGGAATATTCTTCCTGAACCTGATTATTAATTTCCTCTGCCCATTGTTAATACTGATGAAACGCGCTGCTAAAAGAAATTATACACTCATGACATTCATGGGCGTATTGATCATCTTCGGCCACTGGCTTGATTTTTACCAGATGGTGATGGGCAGTTTGTCTAAAGAGAAAGTGACACTGGGCTGGCTCGATTTCGGTATCCTGAGTTTCTTTGTAGGTATGATGATATTTTTTGTAGGACGATCGCTGGCAAGTAAACCACTGATCACCAAATATCACCCGTTCCTGAAAGAGAGTGTGATACACGAAGTATAATTTGAAAAAGATTTCGAATAAGATAATATAGATATCATTATGACAATTTTTTTAACCATAGCCGTAATCGTACTGATTTACATCGTGATCTTCCAGATCGCCAAGGCCAGCGAATATGTTTCTGTGCTGAAGGGAGAAGATGTGAGCCGTAAGCAGAATAATAAGATCAATGGTTTCCTGATGGTTGCGTTTATGATCCTGGGGCTGATTGGCGTTTGGTATTGTAATAAGCTATATTTCCATAAAACATTACTGGCAGTTGATTCGGCAAGTGTAGAAGGTGCGCACGTAGATTCCATGTTATGGATCACGATCGGGGTTACCGGCAGCGTATTTGTTATTACACAGATGATCCTGTTTTGGTTCGCCTATAAATACCAGGAAAGCGACAAACGTAAGGTTTTCTATTTCCCGCATAATAATAAACTCGAAGTATTATGGACCATTGTTCCGGCCATTGTGCTCACCGTTCTGGTGATCTATGGTTTGCGTAACTGGTTCCTGTTCACAGGCGAGCCACCCAAGAATGCAATGGTAGTGGAAGTAACGGGTAAACAATTCAACTGGATCTTCCGTTATCCCGGAAAAGATGGCGCATTCGGCAAAAAATATTTCAAGAACATTGATGAGGCCACTAATAACCTGGGCCTGATCTGGGACGACCAGTTATCGCATGATGATGTGATCACTGATAAGATGTACCTCATAAAGGGACGGCCCGTAAAACTGATCATTGGTTCAAGGGATGTGATACACGATGTGGGTCTTTCGCATTTCCGTTTGAAAATGGATGCGGTTCCGGGCATACCCACCACACTGTGGTTCACGCCCAAATACACCACCAAGGAAATGAAGGATCTGACCAATAACCCAAATTTCGTGTATGAGATCAGCTGCGACCAGATGTGCGGTAACAGCCATTATTCGATGAAAGGAATTATTGAAGTGGTGGACCAGGAAGAATATGATGTATGGATGGCCAAACAAAAGCCACAGTACTTCACGGCTTTCCCGGATAAGGACCCATCGAAACCGGCCGACAGTACCGGTACCAAAACAGCCGCCAAACCGGTTGCTTTGAATACCAAAGCAGTAGCAAAAATGTAAAATAAACAATGACCCGTGCAGGCGGTGTTATTGCTGATAATAGAACTATTAAAGACCAAAGTATGAGTAACGAAGCGGTTATACACTCACCGGTAGAAGTTGCGGCACATGATGAGCATGGCGAGCATCACCACCATCATGAAACCTTCATCACCAAGTACGTATTCAGCCAGGATCATAAAATGATCGCGAAGCAATTCCTTATCACCGGTATGTTCTGGGCGGTACTGGGTGGCCTGATGAGTGTATTGTTCCGTTTGCAGCTGGGATATCCTGATGCAAGCTTTCCATGGCTGGAAACCATACTGGGCAAATGGGCGCCGGGAGGTCATATTACCCCCGCGGCATACTATGCGTTGGTAACTACACATGGTACCGTACTGGTGTTCTTTGTATTAACAGCCGGGCTGAGCGGTACATTCGCCAACTTCTTAATTCCATTACAGGTGGGCGCCAGGGATATGGCCTCGCCTTTCCTGAATATGCTTAGTTACTGGTTCTTCTTTACGGCCAGTATCGTTATGTTATCTTCTATTTTTGTTGAGACCGGACCCTTTAGCGGCGGATGGACAGCCTACCCGCCATTAAGCGCGCTTGGAGACGCATCACCCGGTTCGCAAACAGGGATGGATCTATGGTTAATATCCATGGCATTGTTTGTGGTGTCGTCGCTGCTCGGTGGGTTGAATTATATCGCCACGATCCTGAACATGCGTACGAAAGGAATGAGCATGACACGTTTGCCACTGACCATCTGGGCGCTGTTCTTTACAGCTGTACTGGGTGTATTGTCTTTCCCGGTATTATTCTCAGGATTTATCCTGCTTATCTTCGACCGTAACTTTGGTACCAGTTTCTACCTCTCCGATATTTTTGTGAACGGTGTAGGCGCATTGCCTAATGAAGGCGGAAGTGCTATATTATATCAACACTTATTCTGGTTCCTGGGGCACCCGGAAGTATATATTATTTTATTACCGGCCATGGGTATGGCGTCAGAGATCTTATCTGTGAATTCGCGTAAGCCTATTTTCGGATATATGGCCATGATTGGTTCGCTGTTCGCGATCGCTATTCTTGCCTTCCTGGTTTGGGCGCACCATATGTTTGTTACCGGGCTCAATCCTTTCCTTGGTTCTATTTTTGTATTGCTAACACTGCTGATCGCGGTACCATCGGCGATCAAAGTGTTCAACTGGTTAACTACTTTATGGAGAGGAAATATCCGCTTTACACCGGGTATGATGTTCGCCATCGGGTTTGTAAGCTTATTTATTTCAGGAGGGTTAACCGGGATCTGGTTAGGCAACTCAGCACTGGATATTCACCTGCATGATACCTATTTTGTTATTGCCCATTTCCATATTGTAATGGGGGTGTCGTCTATGTTCGGCATGTTTGCGGGTATCTATCACTGGTTTCCCAAAATGTATGGCCGTTACCTGAACAACACGGTTTCCTATATCCATTTCTGGATAACCATCGCAGGCGCTTATATGATCTTCTGGCCCATGCACTATGAAGGGCTTGCTGGTATGCCGCGCCGTTATTTTGATTACAGTAACTGGGAAAGCTTCAAAAATTTTGTGGAACTGAACAGGTTCATCAGTACTGTGGCAATGATCGTGTTTGCTGCACAGATCCTGTTCCTGATCAATTTCTTCTACTCTATTTTCAAAGGAAGAAAAGTAACCTCGTTAAATCCATGGGGCGCCAATACACTCGAGTGGACAACGCCATTACGCCCGGGTCATGGAAACTGGCCAGGCGAAATTCCGGAAGTGCATCGCTGGCCCTATGATTACGGTAAGGACGGAACGGAATTTATACCGCAGACCACACCGGTTGGAGCAGACGAAAGTCACCATTAATGACAAATACTGTAAGCACATCTGATTCTACTTCTTTTTCTCTCGCTGCCAAAGTGAAGGACTATTTCCAGTTGATCAAGTTCACGCTCAGTTTTATGGTCGTGTTCTCCTGTGTGATCTGTTATTTACTGGCGCCGAATATTGTATCATATCACTGGTTCTCTATCCTTATGCT
This sequence comes from Bacteroidota bacterium, assembly GCA_025352905.1. Taxonomy (GTDB): domain Bacteria; phylum Bacteroidota; class Bacteroidia; order Chitinophagales; family Chitinophagaceae; genus Sediminibacterium. The sequence goes on from JANXRX010000024.1 coordinate 11,471, forward strand.
GTTTATTGCCGGCATGCTGGTAACCGGAAGCGCCAACGCCATTAACCAGGCGGTGGAAAAAGATACGGATGCAATGATGAAACGTACGGCCTCAAGACCTGTGGCCAGCGGCAGGATGACACAGCAGGAAGCATATGCATTTGCATTCATAACAGGGATCGCGGGTGTTTTTATGATGGGCTGGTTCTTTAAAGGAGATGATAACGCGTTTAACTGGAACGCTTCCTTATTGTCGGCCCTCAGTTTGTTTTTATACGCATTTATTTATACGCCGCTGAAAAAGATCAATTCGGTGGCGGTGCTGGTTGGGGCTTTCCCCGGAGCATTGCCCTGCCTGATCGGTTGGGTTGCCGCTACGAATACGACTAACCCGTTCGGTACCATACTGGCCAATGGAAAAGAGTTTTCGAACGCGGGTGGATGGATCCTTTTTGCCATGCAGTTTCTCTGGCAGTTCCCGCATTTCTGGGCCATTGCCTGGGTTGCGCATGCCGATTACAGCAAAGCAGGTTTTAAATTACTGCCTGCAGATAAAGGGCCAACCCGTTTTACCGCCGTACAGGGTATCATGTATTCTGTGCTGATGATCCCGGTAGGCATATTGCCGTATTATTCCGGCATGACAGGACAGGTGAGTATGTGGATCCTGGTAGCGGCCAATCTTTTTATGGTCATGCAAAGTATCCGCCTGTATAACGAGATGAATGCAAAAGCCGCCCGCAGGGTAATGTTCAGCAGTTATATCTATTTGCCGATCGTGTTACTTGCATTGCTGGCAGATAAAGTGCATTGAGATAATAATTAGCAATTAATAACTAATAATTAGTAATTAGCTGATAAAAGACAAGAAATTATTAATTGCTAATTGTTAATTAAAAATGATGACCGCCTTGCAGGAATCCTCTGAGCCCAAACGCATCCACCCGCATAAGTTCACCCTATGGGTGGCGCTTGGGAGTATTGTGATGATGTTTGCAGCATTAACGAGTGCGTATATTGTAAAAAAGAACCAGAGCAGCTGGCTGGAATTTGACCTGCCACGTATATTCTGGTATTCTACATTTACCATCTTGCTCAGCAGCGTTACCATTCACCTGGCGCTCAAGGCATTCAAGGCAAGGGAAATGAGCCGTTACCGGCTCTTCATTACCACTACTGCCATACTGGGCGTACTGTTCATACTGATGCAGTGGTGGGGGTTTCGCGACCTGGAGAGCAGGCATATTGCCTTAACAGGCCCTAAAAGCAATTCAGCAGCCTCGTTCCTGTTTGTGATCACCGGCTTGCATATGGTGCACGTTTTGGGTGGTGTGATCGCGTTATTGGTCATTTTTGTCCGGGCATACCGGGTGAGGGTGAAGAATTACAGCAGCCTGCCTATTGAATTAGTGGGCACTTACTGGCATTTTGTGGATGCATTATGGATCTATTTATTCATCTTTTACAACTGGATAGGATAGTTTAAGAAAAAGTTGGTGTTTATGCACCTTTTTTGAGCAGTAGCCAATATTTTTGTAACGAAATTTCAGATCAGATTATGTCAACAACAACAACGGTTACACCCACCAAATTGTGGAGCGGCGGAAAAAGCCCTTTCAACGTAGAATACGGCAAACTGATGATGTGGTATTTCCTCATGAGTGATGCTTTTACGTTTGGCGCGTTCCTGATCTCTTACGGCACCATCCGTTTTTCTACCAATGGATGGCCCAACCCGAACGAAGTGTTCAGGAGCTTTCCCTTTGCACCCGAAGGGATCAATGCACCGCTGGTGTTTGTGAGTGTCATGACCTTTATCCTGATCATCAGTTCGGTTACCATGGTACTGGCCGTACACGCCGGGCATAATATGGATAAGAAAGGGGTTGTACGTAACCTGATCCTGACCATTATCGGCGGTATCCTGTTTCTTAGCTGCCAGGCATGGGAGTGGAACCACCTCCATTCAGAAGGCGCATGGTGGGGCCACAATCCTTTCCTGAACCATGACGGAACGGCTTCTTCCACCAATTTTACCAATTACTTTTTTACGATCACAGGCTTCCATGGTTTTCACGTATTCTCAGGAGTGCTCATCAATATTATTATGCTGATCATGACACTGACGGATAAGTTTGAAAAACGGGGACACTATTTAATGATCGAAAAAGCGGGCTTATACTGGCACTTTGTTGACCTGGTTTGGGTATTTGTATTCACCTGTTTTTACCTGATCTGATTTTATTAACTGATTATTTCACTCCAAGCGTTTATTATGGAACATACACATACAGAAGCAACGGAACAGCATGAAGGCGGCGGAACCAAAGAAATATGGAAAGTAACGATCATCCTGAGTGTACTGACCATTATTGAGCTCGCCCTTGGTTTCTGGATGATGGGTATGGGGCTGGAAAGCGCTTCGCGACTGGCGGTAAAAGGCACCATCGTGATCCTGATGATGGCCAAAGCATTCTACATTGTTGCTTACTTCATGCACCTGAAACATGAGATCAAGAACCTGATCATGACCATCGTGGTTCCATTGGCACTGTTTGTCTGGTTTATCACCGCTTTTTTATATGATGGCAATTCTTTCCGTCATTTGCGCAACACCTATGATCCGCATTTTAAAGAGCAGAGCACCATTAAAGTAGAGAAGAAAGAACATACAGAAACCAAAGAGAAAGAAGCGCCCAAAGAAGCGGGAAAAGAAGAAAAGAAAACGGTGGAGTAAGGTTGATCAGCAGATCCTTTTACAATATTTTACAGACCATCGCTTTTATGGCGATGGTTTTTTATAGGCACCCGTTCCATGAATAAAAAAGCATTGTTAAGTTTATCGGTAGCCCTTTTGTTACCCGTTCTATGCTACCTGGCCCTTAAGTATGCCAGCGATAATGTTGTGGATATGCCCAGGCATTATTTACTGGATACCGTGGTAACGCGGATCGACAAGGGCCGCACCGTTACAGATACGGTATGGCATACCACGGCCAATATTCACCTGGTGAATCAACTGGGCGATTCGGTTAGCCTGTACGACAGGCCGGGCAAAATCATCGTAGCGGATTTTTTCTTTACCAGTTGCCGGGGGATCTGCCCAAGGTTAACAGCCAATATGGCCAAACTGCAGCAGTCATTTATACGGGGAGGCGACCTGCGTAAAAAAATAGACAGTTCCATTGTGCAGTTCATTTCATTCTCTGTTGACCCCGATCATGATTCTGTAAATGTGCTGAAGGATTATGCAGATCGTTTTGGTGTGAACCATGATAACTGGTGGATGCTGACCGGCAACCGCGGTTCCATCTATAAATTCGCTTTTGAAGAATTAAAAGTGGATGCGCACAGTGATGAACCCATCACCCCCGATTTTGTACATACCAGCCGTTTTGTACTGATCGATAAGGAATATAAGGTGCGGGGATATTATGATGGACTGGATTCTGTATCATTAGGCAAACTGGCCCGCGATATTGGCCTGCTGATGCTGGAAAAGGATAAGAAACAGAAAAGCGAACTGTTCACAGAGATCATCAGCCTTAGCTGGTTATGGCTGTTAATTGTATGTTTGGTTATTTTCTTTATGGTATATATGCGGGGAAGAAGGAAAATAAACGGATAAAAAATAATTTAAACCAGAACAAGATGCTCGAGCCCTCCATAGCAAAAAACGACAAAAAAGCGAAATGGATCATCGGTATATTCTCCGTCACGGTATTTACAGCGATATTAATGCTGAGCCGGTTCAAGCTGGAAGTTGACCTCGGGTTTAACGTACATGTTTTCGCGACCATTAATGCCATTATTAATTCTGTAGTGGCTGTATTACTGGTAGCCGCGTTACTAGCTGTGAAGAATCAAAAATACTCTTTGCATATGCAGTTAATGATGACGGCGCTGATCCTGTCCTTGTTTTTCCTGGTATTCTACATCGCCCACCATTTGCTGGCGGGAGAAACCAGGTTTGGCGATAGTAATCATGATGGTATTGTATCGGATGCGGAAAAAACTGCTGTAGGAAATCTGCGGACGCTCTATTTTATTATTCTCGGCACACATATTTTTTTAGCGGCCATTATCTTACCCTTTATCCTGTTCACAGCATACCGTGCATTAACAGCAGAATTTGTATTGCACAAAAAACTCGCCCGTATCACCTGGCCCTTATGGTTTTATGTTGCCGTAACCGGGCCGGTGGTTTATTTGATGATCAAGCCTTATTATAGATGATGTAATCCTCACTTCGCAATACGCATCTCAATAAACGAAGGGTTCTTCACATCATGGTATATCCGGATGGCCGCTTTGGTAAAGTCGTTTTCGTTGGCGTCGGGGATATTCATGAATTTCTGGGGGTTGCGGTCAACCAGCGGGAACCAGCTGCTTTGTACCTGTATCATGATCTTATGCCCTTTTAAGAAGGTATGCGCCACATCATTCAGCTCGATGGTTATCGGGGTTATCTTGTCGGGTACAAATGCTTCTGGCTGACTATAACTATTCCGGAATTTTCCTCTTAAAACCTCGGCACGTACCAGGCGCTGTGTTTTGGCGCTGTCGGGCAGAACATCAATTACTTTTACGATAAAATCAACATCGGTGTTGGATACAGCTGCTGATAGCCTTGCGGTGATATTGCCATAAACAGTGATATCCTTATCCAGTACCCCGCTTGCATAATACAACACATCATTACGTAAAGAAGCAAATGTTTGGTCGGCCGCCATATATTCATTGATCCTGTCGTTCGATTTTTTATTGATATACGGAACGGGATTGGCAGGGTCAGAAATATATTCATCCCAGCCTTTTGTCGCAGCTGTAAGGGAAAGCGCATGCCCTTCATTAAGGAATAATTTAGTAGGTGCCGATTCTTTCGGCGGCCATTGGTCAAATGATTTCCACTGGTTAGTTCCTGTTACAAAAATGGTGGCTTCCGGTACATTGAACGCACCGGTTCCTTTGAGATAGTAATTAAAAAAGTTTAGTTCGAGTTGCTGGAATGCGGCGCTGGTATTACTTCCGAAGTCGATGCCGGCAAATTTACTCCAGTCCCCGCGGCTCCAGGCGCCATGTGTCCATGGACCCATCACCAGCCGGTTGTTATTACCAGGCGATTGTGCCTCAATAGCCTTATACGTTTCCAGTGAACCAAACATATCCTCTGCATCATACCAGCCGCCAACGATCAACACAGCGGGCTTGATATTTGTCAAATGCGTGCGGATATTCCTTGCCTGCCAGAAAGTGTCTTTGGTGGCATGCTGCATATACTGGTTCCATATTTTGCTGCTGTCGTGGAAGTATAAGGCGTTCAGGTTTTTTATGGGGCCGGTCTTCAGGTAAAAATCATATACATCATCGATCTTAATGGTGGTGCTGATCGGCGGATATTGTTTCCACGGACCCGGACGGGAATGATCAAAGGAGTTCATGAAGCCAAAATTATCCATCAGCATAAAAGCGCCACGGTGATTGGCATCATCCCCTTCAAATTCATCGCTCATCGGCGCCTGTGGCGAAGCGGCTACCAGGGCAGGGTGCGCGTTGGGCAAAGCGGCGGATGCATAAAAACCCGGGTAAGAAATTCCATAGATCCCGGCCTTGCCATTATTATTGCCAATATTTTTCAACAGCCAGTCGATCGTGTCATAGGTATCACTGCTTTCATCCACATCTTTATTGGTTTTCTTGACCGACATACCAGGTGACATTTCCCTGAATTCGCCCTCACTCATATAACGGCCGCGTACATCCTGCGAAACAAAAATGTATTTTTCTTTGATGAACAGGCTGCTGGGCCCTACACGACCGCTGTAATTTTCCTCACCATAAGGTCGCACAGAATAAGGCGTGCGCATGAGCAGGAAAGGATATTTCTGCGTGGAATCTTTCGGAATATAAATAGCCGTGAAAAGTTTTATCCCGTCGCGCATCGGTATCAACCGTTCGATCTTTGTATAATTATCCTTTATAAACTTGGCTGCTTCCGGATTCGCATTGGGCCTTTGTGCAGAAACAACGACGAGGGTGAATAACAGGGCGAGGGTAAATAAAATTCTGTTCATTTGCGTATGTATTAATCAATAGACAATTCAATGGCGGGATCCCAGAATTTCTGTTCAAAATCAACGATGATATCTTCTGCCACTTTTATTTTTTCTTTCTTTAGTAATTCTTCCATTCGGGTAGGCGTGGCAAAATGCATCTTACCCGATAACATTCCATTGCGGTTAACCACCCGGTGTGCGGGAACCGCGGGTTTTGCGTGGAAGGAGCTATTCATGGCCCAGCCCACCATCCGTGCGCTCATCTTCGTTCCAAGATAGGCAGCAATAGCCCCGTAAGAAGTAACCCTTCCTTTCGGGATCTGCCGGGCCACATCATGTACCTGCTCAAAAAATGAACTGTCTTTCCGCCCGCTGGGAAGGATAGGTTTTAATTTTTCGGGTTTCGGCTTCTTCAATGATAGGGTTTAGAAAGAGTAAATTAGTTAATTATTGGTTCATGGGTCATAGCAACTCTTTCTTTACCATGAACTATACGCCATCTGCCTTTGCTTTCAAGAACTCAGTTCTTCCCGGCTCGGGCACCGCTTCATATTGATAAGGGCAATGCCGGCAGCCATTGCCGCAGCAATGCCCTTTTTCGAGATGGTATTTTTCCGTGAAAACGATATAGCCGTTCTCTTCGTAATAAAAATCCACACCTTCAATCATTGTCTGGCTCACTGAACATCTGTTTTAGGATCCCGTCCTTTTCTTTGGGTATCGGTTTATCCAGTAAAAAACTAAGATAGTGTATGCGGTTGCTTTGCGCAATATCAAGATTCTCATAATGTGTTTTGATCTCCAGTTCGGCATGGATCTCTTTTTGCGCAGATACATCATCCATATTTTCCAGTAAAGTGAGATCAAAAAGCGCGATCACCGCAAGGGTAAAATGATAGAGATCGGGACTATCTGTTTTCAGGTGTATTTTACCGCCGTGTTTAAGCAACGGTTGGTATAAACGCAGAAACCTCGGGTGGGTAAGCCGTTTCTTCGCACGCGATTCCCGCAACTGCGGATCAGGAAAAGTGATCCAGATCTCCGCAATTTCTTCCGGCGCAAAATAGTCACTGATCTTGTCGATATGGGAACGGATAAAAGCCACATTGCCAAGACCCTCATCCAGCGCGGTTTTCGCCCCCCGCCAGATGCGGTTGCCTTTTATATCAATACCGATAAAATTCCTGCGTGGGTACAATCGTCCCAGTCCAAGCGCATATTCCCCCTTGCCACAAGCAAGCTCCAGGGTTAGCGGGCCATGATTGCCAAAGAACCCGCCCCATTTTCCAGGCATATCCTTCGGATATTCCAGCACATTGGAAAAATGCCTGATCGCCTCGAACCGGATTAGTTTTTTTTGTCCCATCAGTAGCAAAAGTAAAATCTTCAGGCGGTATTATACAATGAAATAGTTTATTGCAATGCCCCATGAACTATGATCCATGAACTATCCCCCGGGCTCGCTACCTTTGCCCCATGCCTTACCTCGTCATCATCCGCCATGGCCAGTCTGAATGGAACCTCCAGAACCGGTTTACGGGAATTGCGGATGTAGGACTTACACCTGTGGGCATCCGGGAGGCGGAAAAAGCCGGCCAGCTGTTAAAACCTTTTCCATTCGACAGCGCCTATACTTCTGAATTGAGCCGGG
>JANXRX010000033.1 GCA_025352905.1 Bacteroidota bacterium
GGAACCGCCGGGTCAGCTATCGCGAGACCCGTCGGGGAACACGCCGCTCTTTTTGTGACGGTGTGAGGGGATAGGCTAATAATGCAGGTAGTTTCTGAAAGGTGACACTTTGCGGAGAAAAAAAGGTGAAACCATGCGGAGAAAAAAACTTAATCGTGACACTGATTTATTAACGGAATTATTTTTCCTGCCTTGCAGTATCCATGGTTACCTTTTTACCCGAACAGGAAATCAGCAATAGGAGGGCTGTAGAAAGAAACAGCAGTAAATAGTTTGGGGGTCTCATTTTGAGGAGATACTAAATCGGTTCTTCTTATACTTTTAATTTCTCATTAAAGAATTCAATAGTTCTTTTCCATGCCAGTTCAGCCGCAATCTTATCATACCGGGGAGTTGTATCGTTATGAAAACCATGGTTTACCCCTTCGTAGATATATGCCTTATATTCCTTGTTATTCGCTTTTAACGCCGCTTCAAATGCCGGCCAGCCTTCATTTACGCGGGTATCCAAACCGGCATAATGAATAAGTAAAGGCGCTTTTATTTGGGGTACCTCTTCTGCCGTGGGTTGTGCCCCGTAAAATGGAACAGCTGCCGATAAGTTGGGAATACGTACGGCCATTGTATTGGCAATACCACCCCCAAAACAAAAACCGACCACGCCTATTTTACCATTGCAGTCTTTATGATTTTTCAGATAATCATAAGCGGCTATAAAATCCTCCTCCATTTCTTTCTTGCTGCGCTTACTCTGCATCTCCCTGCCTTTTTCATCATCACCCGGATAACCACCCAATGGTGTTAATGCATCAGGAGCGAGGGAAATAAATCCCGCCAGCGCTGCCCTGCGGGCAACATCCTCAATATGTGGATTCAAACCGCGGTTCTCATGTACTACAATGATACCGGCCAGTTTACTGGTCGCATCCACCGGCTTTGACAATAAGCCCTTGATCGTTCCACCACCTTTTGGAGAAGCATAGTTGATGTACGCAGATTTCAGGCGTGGATCATCTGATCTTACCTGGATGGCGCCGTGGTAATCAGGCATTAAAAAACTCATCAGTGCTGAAACAGTGATGCCGCCCACCGCGTATAAGGAAAGCTTTTCAACGAACCCGCGCCTGTCAAGGCGGTTGTGCGCAAAATCATCATATAAGTCAAATACTTCCTGCTGGATATCTTCTTTCTTGATTTCGTTCATATGACTGGCGTTGGTATTAAAATAAAGTTACAAGTTATGTATCTTATTGAGATTGGCTGTTTCTAAGGGTGATTATATTAGGAATACTCATATATATTAAAATAAACGATACATAATTCCCTATTTTTTAAATAAGATGCCATGCAATCGTTACCGGGAACGATTGCGTAAAAAAAACGACTGTCCTATTACTAACTTTCTTAACATAAGATTAGTATTGTTGAAGAGTTTACCAGCTCTCTGCTTGCCAAAATGACATTAATCAATATACGATATTGGGTTAATCTGCTGAGTGCACGCCTGTGCGTGTTTCCTTCTTTTTTACAAGCTACCCACCTTGCTTCCCTCCATAGTATTTCACCTGAGTTTGCAATAGGTCTTCAGAATTCTTTTTTTTCACCAACCCCTTTTATATGCCTAAACCCAACTAACCAATAAAAATTATTCTAAAAATTTATTTCTAATTATTTCCTTACCAGACTAACTGCCATATGAAAAAAAATGTCTATCAATCAAGCACCTGCTTTTCGCATGCTTTTTTTTATTAAGTATTTTTCAACAGGGTCTTTTTGCCCAGAATGCAACACCCCATACTGTAACGGGAACCGTTTCAAATGAAAAAGGCGAACTGTTACAAGGTGTTGTTGTTGAAGTAAAAAATACAAAAACAAGAACGGTTACAGATGCTTCCGGAAAGTTCAGTGTTATTGTAAAAGATAAGAATGCAGTGCTTGTTATATCCTATACCGGATATACCGATAAAGAAGTTACGATAACCCAATCATCCGCTGCCATACAGGTATCTTTGGCTATAGATACGAAAGCGCTGGATGATGTGGTGGTGATCGGTTACGCTACCGTTAAAAAGAAGGATGTAACGGGCGCGGTAGCCGGCATTAATCAACAAGACATTAAATCACGCCCGGTAACAGATGCGCTGCAGGCTATGCAGGGTAAGGTTGCCGGAGTAGATATTACTTCCAACGAGCGCCCCGGTTCAATTGGGAGTATCAATATCCGTGGGATCCGTTCTTTAACTGCTTCCAATACACCGCTGTTTGTTGTGGATGGAATACCGTTAATTACGGGGGGAATAGAGAACTTTAATCCCGGCGACATTGAGTCTATTGATATCCTGAAAGATGCTTCTGCCACAGCTATTTATGGTTCGCGGGGCGCTAACGGTGTGGTTATTGTAACCACTAAACAGGGAAAAGCAGGGAGAACGACATTAAGTTTCAGCAATTCTGTAAAACTGGAAAACTTAGTCGACAATGAAGACATGTTTAATGCGTCTGACTATATTACTTTCCGCCGCTGGGCATATTATTATGCTGGTTTAAATACGACAACCGGTATCAGTTCTTACCCAAGGGGAGATCAGCCAACGCTGGCTACTGACAGAACCTTTTTTAATGCTACTGCAGACCCTTCTGCATGGGCAAATATTGCTAAGGGCTGGGCTTCCGGAAGCTGGGATGGTTCCAAAGTTGCTACCACAGACTGGCGGGGTATGGTTACACAACAATCAATGACATCAGATAATGTGATTAGTGTTAGTGGTGGTTCTGATAAAATTAAATCGTATGGCTCATTTGGTTACCTGAATAATTCAGGAACCATCAAAGGGCAATCATTTCAAAGATATTCAGGCAAAGCCAGTGTAGATATTGAAGCAACAAAATGGCTTTCTTTCGGGAGCAATATTAGTGTTAGTTACAGCACCCAGGAGTATGGTCAGTCAACCGTTAATGTTTCAACCATAGGTACGCCTGCCGGCGGTTTATATGAATCTGCAAGGTCATTATTCCCATATGCAGTTCCTTATGATTCTACCGGTGCCAGAATTCTGTTTCCGGGTGGAGATAACTCATTCAAGAGTGTAGTTGATGAGTGGAACTACAATAGAGATCAACGGGTAACACTCAGAGCATTTGGCAGTATGTACACCCAACTGAATTTGGGCTCCATTTTTCCAGTATTGAAAGGATTAAGGTACCGTATGAATTTTGGGCCCGACTTTTCTTATTATCGTGATGGGGTGTATATCGATGCCAACTCGGTAGCAAACGGTGGAAGCACAAACTATGCGTCTCTTGCCAATAATAAAACATTTTCATACACGTTGGATAATTTGCTTTATTACGACAGGACCATTGGGGCGCATGCTTTTGGTGTAACCTTATTACAGAGCCAAACAGCTTATTCGCAGGAAACCAGTTCTATAACAGGTAATGGTATTCCTTTAAGTACCCAACAATGGAATGCGCTTACCACCGGAACGGTAACAGGTGCAATAAGTACCAGCTCTAATATTATTCAACAACAATTATTGTCTTATATGGCCCGGGTTAACTATAGCTATAAAGATAAATATTTGTTAACCACCTCGGCACGTGAGGATGGTTCTTCGGTACTGGCGCAGGGTCATAAATATTCCTGGTTCCCTTCAGCAGCAGTAGCCTGGAGAATCAGTAAAGAAAAATTTATGAAAATAAACTGGGTAAATGATTTAAAATTACGACTCGGCGCGGGTGTTACCGGAAATTCAGCTATCGCCCCGTACGCAACACAGGGTCCGATTACCTCACTTTTTTATCCCTATGTGTCCAGCAATGCGGCCGGTTCGGTTCCCAATTCAGTTCTCGCAAACCAGGATCTTGGATGGGAGAGAACCACACAATATAATCTCGGGTTAGATTTCTCTTTATTCAACAGGAGGATTAGCGGTAGTTTTGATGTGTATACCTCTAATACAACCAATTTATTAATGCAAAGATCCATTCCGTCTGTAACCGGTTTCACAACAACCTATGCCAATGTTGGTAAAACGGCCAACAACGGATTCGATATTAATGTTTCTACCATTAACATTAAGCAAAAGAACTTGATGTGGGCCACAACCATCAATGCGTCATGGCAAAAAGAACATATCGTAGCCCTGGCAAACGGTAACCAGGATGATATCAGTAATACCTGGTTTATCGGTCAGCCTATTGGCGTACTATATGGGTATAGAGCCTTAGGTTTATGGCATCCCGGCGATTCAACCGCATCGAAAGGTTTTAATGCAAATGGTAATTCATTTTTTGCCGGTAATGTAAAAGTGGCTGATGTGAACGGTGATAATAAAATTGATCCGAACAATGACCGCCAGATTTTAGGATGGACAAGACCGCGTTGGGTAGTTGGTATGACAAATACCGTAACCTTTAGGGAATTTGATTTTTCATTTTTCCTGTATGGCCGCTTAAACTATGTGTATAATGGAGGTGGCGAAGGAGAAGCCGGTCGTAGTGTTACCAGGCAAATTAATTATTATACGGAAACCAATCAGAACGCGCAATTTCAGAAACCCATATTTAATGCAGGAAATGCGCCGGGCGATCCATACTATGCTGCCTTAGGGGTTTACCAGGCTTCCTTTATTAAAATCAGGAACATTTCGTTGGGTTATACTTTTAAGAACAAGACCCTGGGCAAATCAGGTATCTCAAGCTTAAAAGCATATTTGCAAATGTCAAATCCAGGAATGTTATTCTCTAAAATTAAATACCTGGATATGGATGTGGTTAGTCCAACCTGGAACAGAGGCATCACAGTGGGAATTAACGCATCATTTTAATACAAATAAATTTGAATTATATGAATAAACATAAGTTTTTACATACGCTAATGATTATTGCGGCAGTATTTTTTACTGCATCCTGCAATAAGGATTTCCTTAATGAAACACTTACAACGGCAAGAAGTACTGATTTTTACAAAACAGATGCCGGTATCCAGCAATTAGCTGTTGGTACGTATTACCAGGTGTTTAATGTTCCGTTTAACGGGGAATGGAATTATTCGGCAACCAATTATGGAACCGACGAATTTCATATTGGCGGAGACCCTTCCAATTCGCCATGGAACAATTATGATGCAACATTCAATTCGCTGGTTGTTGCTTCTAACAGTAATACCGCTGGCGCTAATCTTCAATGGGATGCCTTATATACAGGTATAGGAGATGCCAATTTGCTAATCCAAAATTGTATAAACAGTACTTCCACAGCTCCCGCCATAAAAAGTACAGCTTTGGGTGAGGGGTATTTTATGCGTGCTTATAACTACTTAAGGTTAGTTAGCCAGTATGGCGGTGTACCATTACAACTAACGCCAATATCTACTGTTCAACTGGAATTTACAAGAGCAACGCCAAAAGATGTATGCGCTCAAATAATTT
>JANXRX010000039.1 GCA_025352905.1 Bacteroidota bacterium
CCGGATCCTACGCGTTCAGATTGTCATGCATGGAGTTCAAGCCCTAACTATGATTTCTTTGCCACCATTTGTGGAATCGTTCCTTCAGCGCCCGGCTTTTCTTCCGTTCGGATAGAACCTGCATTAGGAGAACTGAAACAGGTAAACGGAACCATGCCGCACCCCGACGGAATGATCAGCGTATCACTTGAACGGAAAGGCACAGAAGGCATAACCGCCGATATCAGTTTACCCGAACACCTTACAGGCGAATTTATTTGGAAAGGGAAAATAGTAAAATTAAAAGGCGGCCGACAGCAGGTCAACTTATAAACAGCAATATTCTGCACAATGAAAAAATGGCAAATACATATCCTTACACTGCTTTGTTTCTGTAGCATGACTGCGCTAAATGGCCAGGTTGAAAAATTAGCTGTGCCCGGCCACCCGAGAATATTGCTGTTGAAAGGGGAGGAGGCCAATATCCAAAGAACCATCGCTTCTGATAATGCATGGAAAAATGTGCATCAATCTATATTAACTGAATGTGACAGGTTATTGTTAGTTCCACCCGTAGAAAGGATACAGATCGGCAGAAGGTTACTGGATAAATCAAGGGAATGTTTGCGGCGCGTGTTCTACTTATCGTATGCGTGGCGCATGACAAGGGATAAAAAATATTTTGACCGTGCCGAAAAAGAACTGCTGGCCGTAGCGGCTTTCAGCGACTGGAACCCTACACATTTTTTAGATGTAGCCGAAATGACAACCAGCGTTTCAATAGGGTATGATTGGTTATATAACGATCTGTCGCCCGCTTCCCGGGCAACGATCAGTGCGGCGATCATACAAAAGGGGATCGAACCCTCGATGGATCCAAAGTATAACTCCTGGCTGAAAGTATCGCATAACTGGAACCAGGTATGTAATGGCGGGATGGTGCTTGGTGCGCTGGCGATATACGAGGACCGGCCCGAACTGGCAAAAACAGTGATCAACCGGGCGATAGAAAGTGTGAAACTGCCTATGAAAGAATATGGTCCTGATGGCGGTTATATGGAAGGATATGGCTACTGGGGTTATGGAACCAGTTACAATGTATTACTGATCAGTGCGCTTGAAAAAGCATTCGGTAATGATTTTGGGTTGACTGCTATTCCGGGGTTTTTGCAAACCGCGGGATTTATGGAAAATATGACAGGACCATCCAGAAAGCCATTCAACTTTTTTGATTCAGGAGAAGGAACGGAACTGCACCCTGCGATGTTCTGGTTTGCAGCGAAGATCAAAGATCCTTCGCTATTATGGGTTGAGCGCGACCTGATGGCGGCAGCGGAATCAAAAAGATATCTTGGAAATACTTTATTGCCGGCGATCATGATCTGGGGCGGAAATGTTCCTGTTAGTAAGATCGCGGCGCCCGCATCAACGGTATGGATAGGAGGGGGAAGGAACCCCGTTGCCCTGATGCGTTCTGCATGGGATGCAAATGCTATCTATGTGGGGATGAAGGGGGGCTCTCCCTCATTAAACCATGGACATATGGATGTGGGTTCTTTTGTGATGGATGCAGATGGTGTGCGATGGGCCATGGATTTTGGCATGCAGAATTATGAATCATTGGAATCGCAAAAAGTGGATCTCTGGAACATGAAACAGAATTCGCAGCGATGGGAGGTGTTTCGTTATAATAATTTCGCACACAATACACTTACTGCAAACGGCCAGTTACAGAATGTGGAAGGATCGGCCGCTATTATTCATTCTTCGAAAACGCCGTTGTTTATTAATGCCGTGGTTGATATGAAGGATCTCTATAAAGCCACGCTGGCGAAAGCCACCCGGGGCATCGCGATCATTAATAACAGTTATGTAGCTGTAAGGGACGAAGTGGAAACGCTGCAACCGGCCGCAGCCACTATCCGCTGGAACATGGTTACCGCCGCCAAAGTAACCATACTCGATGAACATACTGCCGAACTTTCCAAAGACGGGAAAACCCTGCTGCTCCAACTGCTTGAGCCCGCTGATGCCGTCCTGAAAACCTGGCCCACCACACCCACGCATGAATATGACGCTGCCAATCCCGGTACCCTGTTCATCGGCTTTGAAGCAAAAGTTCCCGCCAATACAAAAGCAGCCATAACAGTTGTTTTAACACCCGAAGGAAAACCCTCAACTCCCAAACCCAAAGTGCAAGCTCTATCCGATTGGCCAGCCAAAACAACCCTAAACAACCAACCATAGACCAACTCTAAACAACAAACCATAAACTAACCCCAAACTCTAAACCCCAAACCCCACCCTGTTTTATGAAAAAGTCCCTCTCTCTCTTCTGCCTCCTCACCGCCTCACTGGCGTGTTTTGGTCAGGCAGGATCAAAGGCGCAACTTCTTCAATTGGTTAATAAAGAATTGGCCGATGCATCTGTTCAATACACGGTTTTCAAAAAGGAGTTATCATCTGACCGTTTTCCAAAATCCTACAACGCTGCTACTGATTCGCTGGTAGTGAGTAATTCGGGATGGTGGTGCAGCGGATTTTATCCGGGTACACTTTTATACCTCTATGAGAAGACAAAAAAACAGGAACTGCTTACAGAAGCAGAAAGGATCATGCAGCCGCTGTCTAAGGAACAGTTTAACAAGGGCACACACGATCTCGGGTTCATGATGTATTGCAGTTTTGGAAATGCCAACCGTTTACAACCTTCGGCGGAATACAGGCAAATACTGATCAACAGTGCAAAATCATTATCAACAAGGTTTAACCCGAAAGTGGGCTGCATCAAATCATGGAACTCGAAACCGGCCAACGATTTCCTGGTGATCATTGATAATATGATGAACCTGGAATTATTGTTCTGGGCCACCAGGGCCACGGGCGACAGCAGCTTTTACCAGATCGCCGTTACCCATGCCAACACAACCATGAAAAATCATTTCCGGCCTGATTACAGTTCTTACCATGTGATTAATTATCATTCAGAGACTGGGGCCGTTCAGCAAAAAAAGACAGCCCAGGGATATGCGGATGAATCTGCATGGGCAAGGGGGCAGTCATGGGGATTGTATGGATATGTAGTGATGTACCGCGAAACAAAAGATAAAAAATACCTGGCACAGGCCAATCATATTGCTGATTATATCCTGAACAATCCGAATCTTCCTAAAGACAAGATTCCTTACTGGGATTTTAATGCACCCGATATACCCAATGCGTTACGGGATGCATCCGCCGGTTCTGTACTGGCGTCTGCTTTATTGGAACTGCAGAAATATGTGAGCAAGCCGAGGTCAGATGAATACATCGCAGTAGCGGAAACTATTGTCCGTAACCTCGCATCATCCACATACAAAGCGGCTTTCGGAACCAATGGTGGATTTATACTGAAACATAGCGTAGGCAGCCTGCCCGGTAAATCAGAAGTAGATGTGCCACTGACGTATGCAGATTACTACTATGTAGAAGCGCTTACCCGGTTACAAAAAATATTGAAACCATGAAAAAAATAGTACAAGTCCTGATTTTCTCCATTTCATTTCTCTCCCTGCATGCGCAAACCAAAGCTAAGATCTGGTCCATCGAAAAAGCGAATGCATGGTACAGCCATCACCCATGGCTCACAGGCGCCGACTATATTCCCGCCACTGCCATTAACCAGCTGGAAATGTGGCAGGCAGATACGTTTGACCCCACAACAATTGATAAGGAACTTGGCTGGGCCGAAAAGATCGGGTTCAATACGATGCGGGTGTTCCTGCACAGTGTTGCCTGGAAACAGGACCCTGAAGGTTTTAAAAAACGGGTGGATCAATTCCTGGCTATCGCTGCCAAACATAAGATAGAACCGATGTTCGTGTTCTTTGATGACTGCTGGAACAAAACACCTAAACCCGGTAAACAACCCGAACCTAAAACCGGTATCCATAATTCAGGGTGGATGCAGGATCCCGGTCAGCCGGCTTCCAATGATGCCAGCCTGTTTCCAGAACTGGAAAAATATGTGACGGATGTACTCACAAGATTCGCTCACGATAAACGTATCCTGTTATGGGACCTGTATAATGAACCGGGTAACAGCGGTAAAAGAGATTCCACGCTTCCCTTGCTGGAGAAAGTAACCCTATGGGCAAGAAATGTAAATCCTGATCAGCCAATTAGTATGGGTTTGTGGAACTGGGACTTTGAAAAACTGAATGCTTTCCAGGCAGCTAATTCAGATATTATCACTTATCATGATTATGACGAACCTGCACAGCACCTGCGTGTAATACAGTTATTAAAGATTGCGGGGCGGCCGCTGATTTGTACAGAATACATGGCGCGTTTACGGAACAGCAGGTTTGAAAATATCCTGCCGATCCTGAAAAAAGAACATGTTGGAGCGATCAACTGGGGATTTGTAAATGGCAAGACCAACACGATTTATGCATGGGACACGCCTTTACCGGATGGCCGGCAACCCAAAGAATGGTTCCATGATATTTTCTGGAAAGATGGAACGCCTTATAAGCAGGAGGAGGTTACTCTTATCAGGAAGCTGACAGAGAAATAATTTGAACATTATAAGGAACTTCGCAAAGTAAGCGCGAAAGGAATTTCAATATGTTGCACAGATTGTTCTAATATCAGCTGGGCAGCTTTCTCACCCATCATCTGAAAATCGGTGGAGATTGTTGTGATGCCGTTAAGGATGATCTTTTTTAACGGGGTTTCATTGTAAGAGATTACACCCACATGCTTGCCTACCTTCATTTTGGTAGACAGGATCTTTTCGATCAGGATCACCAGGTCGTCTTCCATCAGGTTGATATAGGCTTCTCCTTCTTTAATAGGTTCATTGGCTATATTATGTACCACTTTATAATTAAAAGCATACTGCTGGCAAAAACGCTGGAAGCCATTCAGTATCTCACGCGGGTGATAGGTATAGAAAGGAACGATGATCTTGATGGTATGGTACTTGCTTAAATGCGGCAGCGCCTGTTCCATCGCCCCATAAATATCTTTTTCAAAATTCTCATAAACGGCGCCGTATTGCCCGTTGATACCCGCAACCAGTTTATCCAGCAGGATCAGTTTTTGGCTGGGTATCCCGTTGATCACATCATGAGCATTCTCGCCCCCATCCATAAAATGCGGTATGATCACGTAATGGGTATACTCTTTCTGTGTGTTTTGTATCAGCCGTTTAAAAAAATCGAAATCGTTATTGTAAATATAAAAATCAACCGACGCCAGTTCACCCAGCGAAGTAACAAATGCATCATAAATGATCTTTTTGTGCGGACTCAGTTTGTTGAAGAGCAGAAATATTTTGAGCTGCTGCTTCAGATTGGTATCCTGAACAAAATACCCTTTACCGGGAACAGAACCCAGTACGCCTATCTTTTTTAAATATTTATATCCTTTCTCAGCGGTATCCCTCGATATCTCAAATTCAAAGCTTAATTCATTAATGGAAGGTAAGATCTGGTCTTTACGGATATTGCCATCGCCAATGGCTTTGATGATAGAATTAGCCAGCTGTAAATATTTGGGCGTGGCAGAATAATAGTCGATGAACAAATGCTGAAAGACATTTTTCTTTTTCATGATGGCAGGTATTCTCCCGCAATATACGAACAGTTGTATGTTTTTGAGGTCTTGCCATCATTTCGTTAACCATGATGGTGCATGACAGAGAAAATAATGGGTTATGTAGTTTTGCACGGTTCTAATTTGTAAATTGCTAGCCATCCCGAAATTATTGACTCATGGGTATTATCCTTGGTGTTATCTTCCACTTTATAGGCGGCTTTGCCTCAGGAAGTTTTTACATGCCGTATAAAAAAGTAAAAGGCTGGAGTTGGGAAAGTTTCTGGATCGTTGGGGGACTTTTTTCCTGGCTTATTGTTCCGCCACTGGCAGCCTGGCTTACCATACCGCATTTTGCGGATATTATCCGGGCCACTTCTTCCCAAATACTGGGTACCACTTTCCTGATGGGGCTTTTATGGGGCGTTGGCGGGCTGATGTATGGCCTGGGTGTACGTTACCTCGGCATGAGCCTGGGCAATTCAGTGATCCTTGGTTTCTGTTCTGCTTTCGGGGCACTCATACCGGCCATTTACTATAACTATGTTCCCACACCCGGTAAAGAAAGTGAAACCATTGCTTATATGTTCCACAATACAGGCGGGCAACTCGTGTTGCTCGGTGTATTCGTATGTATACTGGGTATCGCTATTTGCGGACGCGCAGGTTTACTGAAAGAAAAGGACCTGCCCGGCGAAAAAAAGAAAGAAGCGATCAAAGAATTCAACCTTACCAAAGGATTAATTATTGCCACAGTCTCCGGGATACTCAGCGCTTTTTTCAATTTCGGAATAGAGGCAGGTAAGCCAATGGCTAACCTGGCAAATGCGAACTGGCAGGCGTTACATCCCGGCCAGGGCAATTTCCTGTTCCAGAACAATGTAATTTTTGTGGTAATACTCTGGGGCGGTCTCACCACCAATTTTATCTGGTGCATGATATTGAATGCACGCAATAAAACTTTTGGTGATTATACAGCGAAAAGCACACCCCTGTTCAGCAATTATCTTTTTTGTGCACTGGCCGGAACCACCTGGTTCCTACAGTTCTTTTTCTATGGAATGGGAGAAAGCAAAATGGGCAATGGCGCCAGCTCCTGGATCCTGCATATGTCGTTCATTATACTGGTAGCCAATATGTGGGGTATTGCATTAAAGGAATGGAAAGGAGTAAGCAGTAAAACAAAAAGGACGATCATACTCGGTATCCTGACCATTATCGGGTCTGTGTTAATAGTAGGGTATGGGAATTCGTTGCCGAAATAGAAAATAAAAACGATCTTAAAGTGAATACAGTAACGGAATTCAAGCACGTGAGTTATCTATGGGATGAGGCAAAGGCGGCGGCCTTGGCGGGAGATGAGGTAGCGTTGTTGATCTACCGCTCCAACCTGTTAGGCGCCGATCTCAGGTTAACCAACTATGGCGGCGGTAATACATCCTGTAAAGCCATTGCCAGTGATCCCCTGACCGGGAAAGAAACAGAAGTGATGTGGGTGAAGGGTAGCGGTGGCGACCTCGGTACTTTACAGGCAAATGGGTTGGCGGCTTTGTATGTTGACAGGCTCCGTAGTTTACAAAATGTTTACCGGGGTATTGAACACGAAGATGAGATGGTGGAGCTTTTTAATCATTGCATCTATGACCTCGCTTCACGTGCCCCCTCTATCGACACACCATTACACGGGTTCCTTCCTTTTAAACATATTGATCACCTGCATCCCGATGCGGCCATCGCCATCGCTGCTGCGAAAGACGGTAAAAAGATCACGCAGGAATTGTTTAATGGAACAATAGGATGGGTAGACTGGCAAAGACCCGGTTTTGACCTGGGATTAAAACTGAAAAAATGCCTTGACGAAAACCCGGATATCCGCGGTATTATGCTTGGGTCGCACGGCCTGTTTACCTGGGGTGATACGGCTTACGAAAGCTATATCAATACATTGGAGGTAATAGAACGTTGTGCGGAATATATCGAGGATGCCGTTGTAAAAACACAACCTGTTTTTGGCGGTGAAAAAACAACCGCCCTTCCAAAGGAACAACGCAGTAAACAGGCCGCAGCACTTGCGCCTGTATTGCGCGGCTTCTGCTCATCACAAACAAAAATGATCGGTCACTTTACCGATGATGAACGTGTATTGCAATTCATCAATTCGCAGGAACTTGCCAGGCTGGCCCCGATGGGTACTTCCTGCCCGGATCATTTCCTGAGAACCAAGATCAGTCCGCTGGTGCTGGATCTCTTACCAGGCGCCGATCTTTCCGATGTTACGGCTATCAAAGAAAAACTAATACCCGCATTTGCTGCCTACCGGAAAATGTATGCAGATTATTATACTGCCTGCAAACACCCAAATAGCCCCGCTATCAGGGATGCGAATCCTGTGGTGATCCTGTATCCCGGTGTAGGTATGTTCACTTTTGCCGCAAACAAACAGACCGCCAGGGTGGCAGCAGAATTTTATACAAACGCCATTAATGTTATGCGTGGCGCCGAAGCGATATCAGCGTATACTTCCTTACCACGACAGGAAGCGTTTAATATCGAATACTGGTTACTGGAAGAGGCAAAGCTGCAGCGTATGCCCAAACCAAAACCACTTTCGGGAAGAATCGCTTTGGTTACCGGCAGTGCTGGTGGAATAGGGAAGGCGATCGCTAAAAAATTTGCCAGCGAAGGCGCCTGTATCATCCTGAATGATAATGATGCATCGCGTTTATCCTCGGCAACAGAAGAATTTCAAAAGCAATATGGCAAAGATGTATTTGTGTCTGCCTTGCTTGATGTGACCAGCCGCGAAAACATCACGGATGCTTTTTCACTCAGCGCCATTTCATTTGGTGGGATAGATATTGTGGTGAATTGTGCGGGACTCTCAATCTCGAAACCGATCGAAGAGCATACGGATAAAGACTGGGATCTTTTGTATGATGTACTGGTAAAAGGCCAGTTTATTGTAACCCAGGCCGGCGTTGCCATCATGCGCAAGCAGGATATGGGTGGTGATATATTGAATATTGTAAGTAAGAATGCATTGGTGAGTGGCCCCAATAATGCCGGTTATGGTTCTGCCAAAGCGGCCCAGTTACATTTAAGCAGGCTCAATGCCGCCGAATTTGGAAAAGATAAGATCCGTGTAAACGTGGTAAATCCAGATGCCGTGATCAGCGACAGTAAAATATGGCAGAGCGGTTGGGCGGAAGGAAGGGCGAAAGCGTATAACGTAAAAGTAGAAGAGCTACCCGAGTTCTATGCAAAACGAACCCTGTTAAATGAGATCATCGATCCCGGTGATATTGCTAATGCCTGTTTTGCTTTTGTGGGAGGATTACTTAATAAATCAACCGGGAACGTCTTAAATGTAGATGGAGGAGTAGCTACAGCATTCGTTAGATAACCCTTTGCATTCTTTACGCTTTTGCGAGCTTTTACCTGCACGCAGAGCCGTAAAGAAAGAGATATAAAATATATAACATGCCGCGCGTAGCTTTTAAAATGCAGTTGTTAAAGGGTTTCGAAGAGGAATACGCCAAAAGACACGATGCAATATGGCCGGAGCTGCAACAGCTTTTATCGGTATCGGGTATCAGCGAGTATGCTATTTTCCTGGATGAAACAACGCTTGCCCTGTTCGGGGTGTTGAAAATAACGGATACGGCAAAACTGGATGAACTGCCCAAACAGCCCGTGATGCAGCAATGGTGGGCGTATATGAAAGATATTATGGAATGCAACGACGATAATTCGCCTGTAAGTATACCCTTAAAAGAAGTATTTTACCTGCCATAGCTCCGCTAATAAACGATTGACCATGCTGATTGAAAAGAAAACCATTTCGGATCATAATGATCCCCTCTTATCACAACATACCCGACGCTTTACCTATGCATCAGAAACCGTTCCCGGTATCAAAGGCATCATACAAAAACTAAAAGATTTCCAGGTAGCTATTCCTTCCTGGGCACTGGGTACGGGCGGCACCCGTTTCGGAAGGTTCAATGGCGGCGGAGAACCGCGTATGCTGGAAGAAAAAATAGAAGACGTGGGCCTGCTGCATGCGCTGAATGCCTCCAGTGGCGCTATCTCCTTACATATACCCTGGGATATACCTGCCGATGCCAAAAAAATAAGATCACTTGCCGCAGAGCATGGCCTCCGTTTCGATGCAGTTAACTCCAACACTTTCCAGGATCAACCCGGCCAGAAATACAGCTATAAATTTGGTTCTTTACAGCATGTAGACAAAGCCATCCGCAAACAGGCCATAGAACATAATATAGAAGTGATCCGGCACGGTATGGAACTGGGTTCCGACTCACTCACCGTATGGCTGGCAGATGGTTCCTGTTTTCCGGGACAATTGAATTTCAGGAGAGCATTTGAAAATACACTTTCAGGTTTACAGGAGATCTATGCGGCCCTGCCGGATAACTGGAAAGTATTTGTTGAATACAAAGCATACGAGCCTAATTTTTATTCCACAACAGTAGGCGACTGGGGACAATCGTATTTATATGCCAGTAAACTAGGAAGTAAAGCCTATACATTGGTTGACCTTGGCCATCATTTGCCAAACGCCAATATTCAGCAGATCGTGGCCCTGTTGCTGAATGAAAAAAAACTGGGGGGCTTTCATTTTAACGACAGTAAATACGGGGATGATGATCTTACGGTAGGCAGTATAGATCCCTACCAGCTGTTCCTGATCTTTAATGAACTCGTGGAAGGGATGGATGCAAGGAATATGAATCATGCCACCGGTCTCGGCTGGATGATAGACGCCTCGCATAATGTAAAGGACCCCCTGGAAGATCTTTTACAAAGTGTGGAAGCCATCATGATCGCTTATGCACAGGCATTGCTGGTAGATACAAAGGCTTTGCAGGATGCACAGGAAAAAAATGATGTGGCCAGGGCACAGGAAATACTGCAACAGGCTTATCGCACAGATGTACGGCCGATTGTGGCTGAAGCCAGGTTACAAAACGGCGCCGCCCTGGCACCCCTGCAATTATTCAGGGAAGAAAAAGTGCGGGCGCAACTGATCAAAGAAAGAGGTGAGAAGACAATAGCTACCGGGTTATAATAAAAACTACGCTGTTCCCAAATGAAAACAACCCCCGTAATCGCCATATTCGATATCGGCAAAACCAACAAAAAATTCTTCCTGTTAAACGAACAGTACCGGATCGTACTCGAACGTACCGTACAGTTCGAAGAGATGGCAGATGAGGATGGCTTTCCCTGTGATAACCTCCCACAACTAACGCTGTGGGTACGGCAGACACTGGAAGAAATAAGCGGATTAAAAAAATTCTCAGTAAAAGCAGTTAACTTTTCAGCATACGGCGCCAGCTTTGTACACCTTGATGAGAAAGGTGATCCCGTTACCCCTTTATATAATTATCTAAAACCCTATCCGCCGGCCTTACAGGAAAAATTTTACGGTACCTATGGCGGCGAAGAAAAATTTTCGGTTACTACTGCCTCTCCCGTATTAGGTAATCTAAATTCAGGAATGCAGTTATACAGGTTACAGCAGGAAAAAAAGACGGTTTTTAACCGGATCCGCTATTCACTTCATCTTCCGCAATACATCAGCTACCTCATAACCGGTAAACCCTTTGCCGAAATCACCAGTATCGGTTGTCATACGGGCCTATGGGATTTTACTAAAAAGAAATACCACGACTGGGTTTTTGACACGGGTATCGCTGAAAAGTTTCCACCTGTTTTTCCTTCTGCACAAACCATGGAAATAGTGTTGCATGAACAAAAGATACAGGCAGGTGTGGGGTTACATGATAGTTCAGCGGCGCTGATACCTTACCTGGCAAGTTTTTCGGAGCCCTTTGTGCTGATATCTACCGGCACCTGGTGCATCAGCTTAAATCCGTTTAATACCAATCCGCTCACGGGCAAAGAGTTACAACAGGATTGTTTATGCTATATCGAATATGAAGGCAAACCGGTAAAAGCGTCGCGTTTATTTGCGGGCAATGAACATGAACAACAGGTAAAAAAATTAGCCCGGCATTTTCGGGTGCCGGCCAATTATTACAAACAGGTTGTTTTTCTTCCCTCCCTGCTTAAAAAACTTACGCTGCATGATAAACAGGGATCGGCGTCGACCGGTTTGCATACCTCTGCTTTTGCGGCGAGGTCGCTCAGCGATTTTTCAAATTATGAAGAAGCCTATCACCAGTTCATCTACGATATCATCCGGCAGCAAAAAATGTCTACCTCGCTTTTGTTTTCCGCTAAAAAGATCACGCGGATATTTGTGGATGGAGGCTTTGCAAAGAATCCGGTGTATATGAACTTACTGGCAGCTGCTTTTCCTGGTATGGAGGTATTTGCCGCATCGGTATCGCAGGCAACCGCCATCGGCGCAGCACTGGCTATCCACACTTCCTGGAACACCCAACCCATCCCGGGCGATATGGTGGAACTGAAATATTATACCTTGGGAAAGAAAAAGATGACATGAGACAGATGACAGAATATGCCAAATGCTTCCCGTCATCTGTCACGCTCACTTCAAACCACTGCTATGCTATTCCCGTACCCGCTTGTTAAACGCTTTTTCTTTTTAGCCCTTGCCCTCTTAGGAATGCAAACGCTGGTTGGCCAGCAAAGCAAGGACCGGATACTCTGGTATAAACAACCCGCCAAAGACTGGAACGAGGCATTACCTATCGGGAACGGCCGTTTAGGAGCGATGGTATTTGGCGGCGTAAAAGAAGAACTGATCCAGCTAAATGAAGCTACTTTATGGACAGGCGGCCCCGTAGATCATGATCCTAACCCCAATGCACCGCAATACCTGCAGCCGGTTAGGGACGCTTTATTCAGAGACAGCATCAATGATGCCGTAAAACTATTGCATAATATACAGGGCCCCAATTCCCAGATGTACCAACCGCTGGGTGATATCATCATTAAGCAGTCGTTTGAAGGAGAAGTAACCGGTTATTCCCGCGAGCTGAATATTTCCAGCGCCCTATCCACAACAAAGTTTTCTGCAAACGGTATTCAGTATACAAGGGAGATCTTTTCATCTGCACCCG
The DNA here is from genome assembly GCA_025352905.1 of Bacteroidota bacterium. Lineage (GTDB taxonomy): Bacteria > Bacteroidota > Bacteroidia > Chitinophagales > Chitinophagaceae > Sediminibacterium. Next base: position 12,636 of record JANXRX010000039.1, read on the forward strand.
ACCAGGTGATCATTATTCGTTTACGCGCCGCTAAGCCCGGTGCATTGAATTTCTCGGTTGATGTACGGCATGAATTACAATACCTGAAAATGGTGGAGACCGGTAAAGAACTGGTATTGAAAGGAAAGGCGCGTATTACCAATGATGAAAGAAGGAATATGAAACCTTTCCTGTTCAATGAGGAAAGTAATTGTATGGGTATGCGTTTCCAGTTCCGGATCAAAGCGGTTACACATGATGGAATCGTTGGCAATTCGGATACTTCCTTATTGGTTCGCAATGCCACGGAAGTGATCTTATATGTGTCAGCCGCAACCAGCTTTAACGGGTATGATAAATGCCCCGACAAGGATGGAAAGGATGAAGTAAAACTGGCCAAAGATAAATTGCATGCTGCACTCGCCAAAACCTACAACCATTTGCTGGAAGCGCATGTACAGGATTACCGGAAATATTTTAACAGGGTAACGGTATCGCTTGGCGCAGCTTCTACGGAAAACCTGCCAACTGATATGCG
>JANXRX010000059.1 GCA_025352905.1 Bacteroidota bacterium
AATAACCAAAGTAGTAGCGGAACCAGGTACGGAAATTTTAAAAGTACCGTCGTTACCTGTCTGTGTTCCGGTTTTGGATCCTTTAACAACTACTGAGGCACCAACCAAAGGGGATCCATCTTTGGAGTCGGTTACTTTACCCGATATAGTTTTGTTTTGAGCTTGCGCTGTTAGTGTGCACAAGCAAGCAATTAAACCCACTATTATGGGCATGGCAAGCTTTCTTAAATTCATAAATGGCAGTTTATTGGTTATTAAGCGTGTACAAAGTACACATTTTTTGATCCAAAAAAAATTTTTGTTAATTTTTAATCCTTTTTTATAAAATTTTCCGGAGCAAAATAGTGTAACCGGTTAATGAGACCGTGGGAAAGTAAAAAATGATGCATCCCTTTAAAAAAACGGTGTTTTCACGGATGGAAGGTGTTACTTATATATATGTATTCCATATCAACCTATAGATAAAGTCGCATTTTTACATAACTTATTGATAATCAATACTTATTTTAAACTATTGTCCAGATGAGTGGGTTTCCTGGATGCATACCGGTATATCATTTCAGATACCCTTGCCATTGCCGGGACGGCTGTTTTTTCATCTTCCAGTCCCTTTGAGAGGATCACAAGTACATATTTACGGCCATCCGGCAGGTAAATGATCCCTGAATCGTGCTGTGAGCCGGTGATATTGCCTGTTTTATGCGCCACTTTTACCTCTTTGGGTAACATCGCGGGGATGATCGTACCGAAATGCTGGTCGAATAGTGTGTTGATCATCGATTCTGAAGCATGAATATTCACTGCCTGTAAGCGGGCTATTTTTTCAAAGATCAGCATCAGGTCAAAGGCCGTGGTTGTATTGTTCCATCCTTTGTCGAACGCTTTTGTATCCTCCACCCCGCGTAATACCACGATATCTTTTGCACCCAGTTGCCGCATGGTTTGGGTAACGTTTTTTCCCCCAACCATTCCCATGATGATATTGGTGGCCAGGTTACTGCTTTGAATGATCATGCGGTATACCAGGTCAGACAGGGGTACCTGCTCTCCTGTTAGCTTGTACAGTTCCTGCTCGCTGTCATCAGCGGGGTTCAACTGGTAAATGCTGCTGTCGACAATACTTCGGAACTCGTTTTTTACCATTACCCGATCGGATAACGAGAATTTTCCCGCTGCCGCCTGTTTGTACACTTCTATCATCACCGGCGTTTTCATGGTACTGGCTGCATGAAAGGTTTCGTGTTCGTTCCAGAAAAGCGTTTCGCCGGTAGCCAGATCTTTGAATGCTACCGCAAAAAATCCTTTCTGATCATTCAGTTCCGCCTGCACCTGCGCCTGCAGGGATCGGGTATCCTTAGCAGCTTCCTGCGCATTGCTTACCACGCAAGGGAAAAGAACGCATAAGAGTATGCCAATAGTTTTCATAGGTTCTAAAATAAAGTTATTTTAGCAATATGCCCTCACCGAAACTTTTTATGATACTGCTGGGTTGCAAACCAGCCGGAAGAAATACCGAACAGCATGATGTTTTTTTTGGTGTGGCCGGTTCGCTGCCGGAACTGGTAACTGATCTGCAGTCATTCTGGCCCGGCTCGGTAAAACTGCATATAGATGCCTGGCGGGAAGTAACGCAGGTAGATGGATATACTGTTACCGTTGGGGAAAAGATCCATTTAACAACTGCTGAAAAGAACGCACAGCTTTTTTTTATCAATCTCGGTGGATACAGGGAAAAAGAGTTCGAGGAATACCATTATAAAATGCTGATCGCCGGAAAAGCAAAAAGCGATGCCATTCAGCAGGCCAAACAAACTGCATTTTACAAACACACCTGTTTCGCAGGCGCTGATTCGCATATCGATGACAAATATGGAATTGATGTAGATGATATTTACCAGGTCGAAGATATCCTGCCTGCACACATCATAGAAAAATACACACTGCATATAACTGAGGCAGCAACAGGAACAGAAGACGAATGGCATTTGGGATATACGAAATTGAGCAGCCTGTCATCTTACTTTATGCAAAGAAAATAAAGAACCAAAAATAACCCTACACCTACCAGCCCTACCAGCAACCCGCTTAGTCTTTTCTTTTTTATAAAAAGTAATAAAATGATACCGGTCAACGATACCATGATCATGAATACGGCGGAAATATCTATTACCCATAACCAACCGGTACCCGTATCACGGCCCTTGTGAAGGTCATTGATCAACCCGATAAAACCGGAGGTTACAATGGTCAGATCATAGGCGCCGGTTTCTCGGTTGATAAATGCATCTGCTGCATACCCGGGGCCCTTAAACGAAATACTGCACTGTGAATCATCGATCCTGAATTCGCTCACCGGGCTTTTTACATGCTGTGTATTACGCAGGTATTCTACGATAGCCAATTTATTGATGCGTGCGGTATCTTTTATTCTTACCCATCCCGTATCCAGTTTTCCTTTTACCTGTGTGGTATGTTGCTGGTAAGCAAATTTATCGGCATGGTTCAGGGTAAGCCCCGTAACAGCAAAGAAAAGTACAATGGCAAAACTTACCATGGATACATAAATATGCAGCCATCGCGAGGCCCGCGACAACCTTCTTTTCAGTGATTGCTTCAGACGCGTACCTACCCACGGCTTTGTTGCAGGAGAGTTAATTGTCGGTTGTTCTTTTTCTGTATTCAAGGGATGCTGCTGCTATTTCGACATTGGCTGCCAGGTTAATTGATTTGGGTGATTTTTTACATTCCAGTTCCTGCCGGATGATCTGGTAGGTACCGTGTTCACGGGCAACTTCAATACATACAGTATAGCTGCCGGGTTTTACATAACTGCCCTTCTCATCTTTTCCATCCCACTTGATCGTATACTTTCCCGCCGACCGGGTGGCGCTGGTTACGGAAGTGTAAGAAGCGTTATCAGCCGTAAAATGTTCGCCGTTGATCCGGTACCATTCTTTTAATTCGTACAGCCATTTCGGTTTATTATACCAGAGCGACACATTACGGAC
>JANXRX010000131.1 GCA_025352905.1 Bacteroidota bacterium
TTTATTTGTTTGGCCGCCGCCTGTGCCAGGAAAAAAGTACCGGCTAAATTTACCTGCATGACCCTGCTGAATGATTCCGGCGGATAACTCAGGAAATCGCCGAACAAAGTAATGCCTGCATTGGCGATCACAATATCAAGCTGGCCGGATGTTTGAACAGCTGTTGTAACCAGTTGTTCAATAAAATCTATATTGCTTGCATCACCCGGAACGGCTATGCATTTTGCGTTTGTAGTGGTAGTGATCAGTTGAGCCGCTTTTTCGGCAAGCTGTTTATCAATATCATTCAGGATCACACAGGCACCCTGTGCCGCCAGTTTTTTACAGATCTCAAAGCCGATCCCCTGGCCGGCACCGGTTACAATAACGGTTTTATCGGTAAATGGCATGAGCTGAAAATTTATGTGTGCGTTAAGATCGTGCGTAGTGAGAAAAAATAAAACTCAGGGCCAAGGGCTCACTATTGACGATTCACCTTTCGCCTCACATTATTTTAAATACCGTTTGATCTCCTTTTCAATATCGCGGTTCTTGATCGTTTCACGTTTATCATGCAGTTTCTTGCCCCGGCCAATGCCGATCTCCACCTTAGCAATATTCTTGTCTGTAAAAAATACTTTCAGCGGTACAATCGTATATCCCTTGTCTTTCATCCGGGTTTCCCACTTTTTCAGTTCCCGTTTATTAAGTAATAATTTCCTATCGTGAACTGCAATATGATTATTGGCAGTGCCCTGCGAATACTCCCCAATATACAGGGCCCTGATCCATAACTCGCCATGGTCAAACAAACAAAAAGCATCATTAAAACTGAGTTTGCCTTCCCTGATAGATTTTACCTCGGTGCCCAGCAATACGATCCCCGCCACATATTTATCTTCTATATGGTAGTTAAAATACGCCTGCCTGTTATTCATCTCCGCCATAATAAAAAAATAAACCCCGTCCCAGGGGGCAGGGGGGTCAACTTCTGAATAAAAGCACGAGCTGCGCCAGTTTATTTTTAAAGTCTTTTCTTTCAATAATAAAATCAAGGAACCCATGTTCCAGTAAAAACTCACTGCGTTGAAAGCCCTCCGGGAGGTCCTTTTTGATCGTTTCTTTGATCACCCTTGGCCCCGCAAACCCAATCAGGGCGCCGGGTTCGGCTATGTTCAGATCTCCCAGCATACCAAAGCTGGCAGAGATGCCACCAAAAGTAGGATCGGTTAGCAAGGAAATATAAGGAAGAGCGGCATCGCTAAGCTGCGATAATTTACCACTTGTTTTTGCCAGCTGCATCAGGCTGAAAGCGCTTTCCATCATACGTGCGCCACCGCTTTTGCTGATAACGAGGTAAGCAAGTTTGTGTTTGATACAGTAATCAACTGCGCGACTAAACTTTTCTCCCATCACACTTCCGAGTGAACCGCCGATAAATTCAAAATCCATACAGGCGATGACGATACCTTCTCCATTTACGGTTCCTGTGGCTACACGCATAGAATCTTTCAGGTCTGTTTTGGAATGAATATCATCCAGTCTCTTCTGGTAAGATTTCAGATCTGTAAAACCCAATGCATCTTTACTGCGGATATTCTCGAAAAGTTCGGTGTACTCCTGTTTATCAAAAAGGATATCAAAATATTCATCGCTGCCGATACGGTGGTGGTAATTGCATTTAGGGCAAACAAAAAGATTTTCCCTGAGCTCCGTGGTAGTGCAGATATAATTACAGTTCGGGCATTTGTTCCACAGACCCTCCGGTGTTTCTTTTTTATCGGCCGTGGAAGTTAAAATACCTTTCCTCATGCGTTTGAACCATCTCGGCTTGGCCGGGTCTCCACCCTGGCTCTCATCACCTGTCAAATTTGCTTCAAAATCTTCTTCACGTTCTTTTTTCATAAAGATTCATACGGTTGGGGGCGTCGAAGATAATAATAAATCCGTAACCTTTCCGGCTGCCAAACACTTAAGATAGCTCTGTAGCTAACTGGTTATAAATGAATAGGTTTATGCGATGGTTATGGTCTTATCGAGATAAACATCCTGTATCGCATTCAACAGGGCCACACCCTCTTCCATGGGCCGCTGAAAGGCCTTCCTGCCCAGTATCAATCCCATGCCACCCGCGCGTTTATTGATTACGGCCGTAGTAACAGATTCAGCCAGGTCGGCTTCTCCTTTACTTTCACCACCCGAATTGATCAGTCCTACACGTCCACTGTAACAGTTAAGTACCTGGTAGCGACAAAGGTCTATCGGGTGATCTGAAGTAAGTTTCTCATATACCAGGGGGCTTGTTTTTCCTTGCTTAATAGCCAGATAGCCACCATTATTTGTCGGTAATTTCTGTTTAATGATATCTGCCTGTAGGGTTACACCAAGGTGGTTCGCCTGTCCCGTAAGATCGGCCGATGTATGATAATCAACACCATCCACTTTAAAACCATTATTCCGCAAATAACACCAGAGGATAGTGGCCATACCCAATTCGTGCGCCAGTTCAAAAGCTTCTGCTACTTCTTTTAACTGGCGGTTGCTTTCCTCACTACCCCAGTATATAGTTGCACCCACTGCCACCGCTCCCATGTTCCAGGCGCTCTTTACGCTGCCGAACATAGTTTGATCAAAGCGGTTGGGGATGCTTAGTAATTCGTTGTGATTGAGTTTTACAATAAATGGGATCTTATGCGCGTATTTGCGACTCATCAATCCCAATACGCCAAAAGTGGATGCAACTGCATTACAACCGCCTTCTACCGCTAATTTGATAATATTCTCCGGGTCAAAATAAACCGGGTTGGGTGCAAACGCAGAGCCTGCACTGTGTTCAATGCCCTGGTCAACCGGGAAGATGCTGCAATACCCCGTACCACCCAACCTGCCATGTGCCAGCAGCGCCTGTATACTGCGCAGTGTCTGGTTATTGCGGTTACTATTGATCCAGGTATGCGTTACATGATCGGGGGATGGAAGATGGATGGTTGACTTGTCAATGGTTGTGCACTGGTGTTCCAGCAGGTAAGCAGCCTGGCTGCCCAGGAGGTTGATTATTTTTTGACCGGCCATAAGATGATATTTTAGCGGTTAAACGGACATGATCATTTTATTGTAAGGTAAGAAACAAAAAAGCCGTACCACCAAAGGTAACGGCTTTTAAAAGGCAGGTGGATCAGGCGTTCCGGTTAATACAATTCAGGTCCTCGAAGGCAACCTCCAGTCTTTTGCTGAAACTTTCTTCGGCCTTGCGTAACCAAACCCTTGGATCATAATATTTCTTGTTGGGTTTATCGGCGCCTTCAGGGTTACCCAGTTGCGCCTGTAAATAGCCTTCATTCTTTGTATAAAAATGCTGGATCCCTTCCCAGAAGGCCCATTGCAGATCCGTATCAATGTTCATTTTAATAGCGCCATACCCGATCGCTTCCCTGATCTGGTGCTGTGGCGAACCGCTGCCGCCATGGAACACGAAGTAAACAGGTTTTGGTCCTGTTTTCAGTTCTTTTTCAATATAATCCTGGCTGTTCTTAAGAATAACCGGGCGAAGCTCAACATTACCCGGACTGTATACACCATGTACATTACCGAAAGCGGCGGCTACTGTGAACAGTTTGCCCACCTTACTCAGTTCGGTATACGAATAAGCCACGTGTTGCGGCTGGGTATATAATTTATCATTTTCGATGCCGCTGTTATCAACACCATCTTCTTCACCACCTGTTACGCCCAATTCTATTTCAATACTCATACCCAATGGCGCCATCCGTTTATAGAATTCTACGGAAGTATGGATATTCTCTTCAAGCGGCTCTTCAGAAAGATCAAGCATATGCGAACTGAATAAGGGCTGGCCTTTTTCTTTGTAAAACTGTTCGCCCGCATCGATCAGGCCGCTGATCCAGGGAAGCCATTTTTTGGCGGCATGATCTGTATGTAATACCACGGGTACGCCATAATATTTGGCTACATTATGTATATGCAAAGCGCCGGAAATACCACCGGAAATATTGCCCTGCAACTGATCGTTAGGCATGCCTTTTCCGGCAATGAACTGTGCACCGCCATTGGAAAACTGGATGATCACCGGCGAATTTACTTTTGCGGCGGTTTCGAGTACGGCATTGATAGTATTGGTGCCGATCGTATTTACGGCAGGTAAAGCAAACTGGTTGTCTTTTGCATCCGTATACAATGCTTCTAATTCTTTGCCGAATAATACCCCGGCCCTGTATTTTTTCATGTGTCAGAAAAATTTTAATTCAACAAATCGGTTAGCAGTTATTTAAGGGCGGAAAGATAATGGAAAATTATCCCTTATTTAATTCAGCAACCAGTTTTTCTATATAAGCAGTGGTATACAGGAGCCTGCTGCCGTACCAGCTGAACATTTCACCATCAACCAGCAGGATGGTAACACCGGGCAGGGCTTCTGCCAACTCGCGGATATGTTTTTGCTTAAAAGGGTAGGGTTCGGAAGACAGGAGAATAAGTTCTGTTTGCTGCGCGCGCAAATCTTCAATGGTTACCTCGGGATACCTTTTGCGGGTGAATGCATTTTCCCAGCCGCAGCGCTGTAAAATATCATTAATAAAAGTATTTTCTCCTGCTGCCATATACGGGTCTTTCCAGATCAGGTAAGCAGTTTTGTATCTCCTGAAAATGGCCTGATGCGAAAACGTTTGCAACCTCGTAAAATCTTTTTGCAATTGCCGGATGAGTATACTTGCCCGCTCAGTTCTGCCGGTAATAACGCCTATATCACTTATCAGTATCATTGCCTCATCCAATGTATTGATATCGCTTATCCATACAGGCGCTATTTTTTCCAGGGCCGCTACCTGGTCTTTTACGTTCTCTTCTTTATTGGCAATGATCAGATCCGGTTGTAAAGAATTGACCAGGGCGATATTGACTGTTTTTGTTCCACCGATCCTTGTTTTAGTGCGGTACCAATGAGCAGGATGTACACAGAATTTGGTAATACCTATTACTTCTTCATCCAGCCCAAGATCTGCCAACAATTCTGTTTGAGAAGGAACTAATGATATGATGCGTTTAGGAAAGTTCATAGATCATTGTTCATAGAAAAAGCGAATCCGGGAAATGCATTTAATGCATAACACATATACATGACCCATCCGCCTTTATTTAGCGAGGCTCTGAATCACATCGTACTTCGTAACAATATGGTACTCGCCTTTCTCATCCTTTGCCAGTACGGCTCCGTTCTCTTTGTTGATAAGGCTTCCCAGTCTTTCTACCGGTGTATCAAAATCAACCAGTGGATATGCCGGCTCCAGTACGCTTTCTACAGTTGCATTCCTGATCTCGGGGTTACTGAATACTTTCTGAAACAGGCCGCTTTCACTGACAGCGCCAACCGGTTCATTGTTTTTCATCACAGGTATATGTTCAATATCATATTTTTTCATCAGTTCCACGGCTTCTGCTACGGTATTGGTTGTTTCAATGCCCACCAGGTGCTTGGCGTTGCGGCCATTCACAATGTCTTTAAAGGATTTCACATCCAGAAAGCCGCGCTCCATCATCCACTGGTCATTGTATACTTTGCCTACATAGCGACTGCCATGATCATGAAATATGCAAACCACCACATCATCTTTGGTAAGCCCCGTCTTTAGCTGCATCAGCCCCTGTAAACAGCTGCCGGCGCTATATCCACAAAACATACCCTCTTCCTTAGCGATCCTTCTGGCCATGATCGCACCGTCTTTGTCGGTCACCTGTTCAAACAGGTCTATTACGCTCATGTCATAATTGGCGGGTACAAAATCTTCACCGAAGCCTTCGGAAATATAGGGGTGCACTTCCGTCATATCTATTTCGCCGGTCCTGAAATATTTAGTAAGCAAGGATCCGTAGACATCTATCGCCCATATTTTAATGTCTGGATTTTTTTCTTTCAGGTACATGGCCGTACCTACTATGGTGCCGCCGGTTCCGGCCGTGCAAACCAGGTGGGTGATCTTTCCTTCGGTCTGTGCCCATATTTCCGGACCCGTACTTTCATAATGGGCCTGCCTGTTGGCTAAATTATCGTACTGGTTCATGTACATGGAATTGGGAATTTCCCTGCCCAGCCTCCTGGCTACGCTATAATAACTTTTTGGATCGTCGGGGAGAACGTTGGTGGGGCAAACGATCACATCTGCACCAACCGCTTTGAGGATATCCGCTTTTTCTTTGGATTGTTTGTCGGTGGTCACAAAAATGCATTTGTAACCTTTTACACAGGCGGCCAGCGCCAGGCCCATGCCGGTGTTACCGCTGGTGCCTTCTATGATAGTGCCGCCGGGTTTCAGTTTGCCTTCCTGTTCGGCAACCTCTACCATTTTAAGAGCCATCCTGTCTTTGATGGAATTGCCGGGATTAAAATAATCCACTTTGGCCAGTATGGTAGCGGGAATGTCTTTGGTGATCTTGTTGAGCCTGATCAGGGGGGTGTTACCGATCGTTTCCAGGATATTATTGAGCCACATAAACTAACACTTGTTTGGGACAAAGTTAGCCTTTTGCGCCTGCCAATAAATACGGATCCGGCACAATTAAAAATTTCTAACCAATAATGTTTCGTCTTCCATACTGTTTGACTGGCTGGTCATTTCCTGTGTAGCGGCTTTGGCAGAAGGCGTACCGGTGTGCAGGTAACCTATTAATACAGCAGGTACCAATAAAAGAAGGGCAATCATGTAGGCGGTAAAAATGAACTTTTTCATACTGTTTGATTTTGATGGTTATTTACTTTGGTAGAACAAAGATAAGTAGTTTAACAGTACTATTGAATACATAGTACCTATTGAAAGTTAGTATTTCTTTGTGTATAATAGTAAATTATACCATTATCTATTGATAATCAAATAATTATGAAATATTTTGTTGCTATGTTCTAAATAAACAAAGGGATGAGTGGAAAAAAACAGGGATGAAAAGGGGCAATTAAGACCTGAACTGCTCGGCCATCTTGCCGCAGAGATCGCTCTGGATCATTTTTTCGGCCACAATGATCATGTTTTGAAAGGCTTTGGCATTACTGATACCATGCCCGATGATCACGGGTTTATTTACACCCAATACAGGTGTACCGCCGTAGTTTTCGTAGTGGAAACGGCTGAAATAGGCATCATTGATACCCCGCTGGAGGGATATATCGTAAACAGATTCGGCCATTTTTAAAATGATATTGCCGGTAAAGCCATCACATACGATCACATCTGCCTTATCGCTAAAGATGTCGCGCCCCTCAATATTACCCGCGAAATGGATCTGCGTATTTTCTTTCAGGAGCGGGTAGGTGGCCTGTGCCAGGAGATTCCCTTTTCCTTCCTCTTCACCAACATTCATCAGGCCCGTCTTCGGATCGCTGATATTGAGGATATGACTGGCATATAAGGTACCGAGTATAGCGAACTGGTTAAGTTGTTCCGGTTTACAATCTGCATTCAGGCCCACATCCAGTAACAGTCCCGTGCCGCCATTTAATTTGGGAATGATCGTAGAAATGGTGGGCCGTAATATGCCTGGGATGGTTTTGATGCTGAACATGGCGCCTACCAGCATGGCCCCGGTATTACCGGCGCTGATAAAAGCATCTATTTTACCGGTTGCCAGTAAATGAAAACCGATAGCGATGGATGAGCGTTGTTTTTCCTTTAAAGCTTTGGTGGGATGTTCATGGTAACCGATTACCTCGGGGGCATGGATCACCTGCAGACCGGGCGATACAATACCATATTCTTCCAGCAGCGGTTGTACTTTGGCTTCGTCGCCTATACAAAATAAAGCAGCCGCATGAGGATTGTCTGACAGGTATAGCTGTAAGCCTTTCACCGCTTCTAACGGTGCAAAATCTCCACCCATCATGTCTAAGCCAATATTCATCGCGGCAGCAGGATAAAAGTTGAACTAAAAAGGTTACGCTTTCAGGGGTGCTTTTTCAGCAACCAGTTTTCCTTTATAGAACAATTTTCCCTCACTCACATGCGCACGGTGACGTACATGTGTTTCTCCGGTTGAGCTGTCTTTTGTTAATGTTACTTCCTGGGCCACGTAGTGAGTTCTTCTCTTGGCGCTACGTTGCTGTGAATGTCTGCGTTTAGGATTCGGCATGTCTCGAAATTTATAGTATCAAAAAAAAATTATTCAAGGTTCTTAAACTGGTCCAGCCCCTTCCACACAATATTTGTGTCTTTCTGAACCCGGGGTTCCATTTTCTTTAGTTTTTCCAGCACTTCCTTGTTACAGGTGGAATTTCCTTTCTCATCTTCCCTGCACATCTTCTGTAAAGGAAGACTCAGGTTAATGAATTCATAGATCCAGTCGGCCAGGTGTAAATGACTCTCTCCCCGCCCGATATAATACACATCCGGGTCCTCTTCCTGCTCATTCATCACATCGGGTTCATCCACGATCTTTACAATGATATTGAATTCATCCCAGAGTTGCATCGGTAATGTGTTACCACACCTGTCGCAAACAGCATCCAGCGTACCGTCAACATCAAATTTGAGTTGCATGAACCCGGTCTTTTTATCAAGGACCAGTTTGATATTGGCGATGCAATTCGTGAAATCCTGCTCACCGTATTCAACAAAGAACTTATCCTCCACCCTGTATTCGTATACATGAATCCCCGGCTTCAAACCCACAAATGCTATCTCGTATTCCCGGCGCTGACTCATAACCGTTTTTTAAGGGCTTGCAAAGGTAGCCAAAAACGGCCGGAATACCAAAGGAAATTAGGCTGAGCACAGATCGGGAAAGGGCTGGATCAGTTTTTTTAATGAGATATTTGCTCATATGAACCGTAAATCATCCATATCGGTGTCTCAACTGGTAAAACTCGGCTTATTATTCGTGTTTGCACTGGTTATCTACATTTTTTCCCTATTCCCTTCACGGGTGGAAAAATGGTATTCCGCGGAAATTTATTCCGGGTTATCCTCCACTTTCCGCCTCATCACCCGCTGGATTCCCTTCAGCCTGGGTGACCTGCTGTATATATGCATCGCTATCTTCTTGATTTTCAAGCTTGTAAAAGGGATCATCTTCGTGTATAACAGGCACCTCACAAAGGAGATCTTCTATCAATTTCTATTCAGGCTCTGTAAAAAAATACTATGGATCTATATTATTTTCAAGCTGTTCTGGGGACTTAATTACGACCGTCTGGGTATTGCCCACCAGTTATCGATCTCTAAACAACCCTATACCAAGGAAGAAGTGACCACCCTCACCAATCAGCTGATCGATAAATTGAATACGGTGAGACGGGAAATAAAGGATACTTCTTTACCAGTGGAAGATCTCGATAGTATTTACACAGAAGCCTGCAACGCATACCAAACAGTTTCTGAAGAATTTGAGTTCCTGAATTACCAGAACCGTTCTGTTAAGGCAAGCCTTTTTACGCGGGTGGGCGACTTTATGGGTTTTTCAGGCTATTATAACCCGTTTACGGGTGAGGCGCAATTGCGAACGGATATTCCACGGGTATTGATACCGTATATAGCCTGTCATGAAATGGCGCACCAGTTAGGCTATGCCAGTGAGAGCGAAGCCAATTTCGTAGGATATCTCGCTGCATCTTCCTCTACCGATCCGTATTTCCTGTATTCTGTATACCTCGATCTTTTTTCCTATGCGCAGGGCGAGGAGATATTCCTTTATGCGCAGGCAAAAGATTCCGTACAATTTGTGCAGGTGATCAAACAGAACCGGGAACGTTTGGATACGCTGGTTAAAAGCGACAGGCGCGCCATCAGGCAGTTTTTCAATAAACGGAGGAACCGCATCTCGCCTGCGGTATCCAACCTGTACGACCAATACCTTAAAATGAACAGGCAACTACAGGGAGTGAACAGCTACAATGAGGTGGTTGGCTGGCTGATCGCCTATCAAAAGAAATACGGGAAACTTTAAAACGAATTCTTCCACATCATACTTTCAATGGGCTTATCAGGCTGACCGCTGTATTTGGCGTTAGCCTTCTGGTTGTACCGGATTTCGATCTCTCCTTCAACAGGGAAATAAATAAGCTGGCCGATGGGCATCCCCTTATAGATCCTAACGGGTTGCTTACAAGAAATTTCCAATGTCCAGTTACCGCAAAACCCTACATCACCTTTGCCGGCAGTGGCGTGTATATCAATACCCAAACGGCCGGTCGATGATTTGCCTTCCAGGAAGGGAACATGGGCATGTGTTTCTGTGTATTCTTCGGTTACCCCGAGGTAAAATCCCGATGGTTGCAATACAAAACCTTCTTCGGGTATTTCAAAATAAGTAATGGTATTGTGTTTTTTGGCATCCAGTTCAGCAGAATCGTAGGTAGCCAGCCATTTTCCCAGATGAACATCATAACTGTTACTACCCAGGTCTTCGCGGTTATACGGTTCAATTTTAATGGTCCCTTTCGCTATTTCTTCAAGAATACGTGAATCTGTCAGGATCATTATGGGTTTATTTGATGGATGAAGTGCAAATAAATCTTAAATCTGCAAACTAATTTCTAAATTTCCGCAGTGCCCCTGTTTTATCAACAAGATATCAACGAAACAACCCGTTTAGGTGTATGGAAGATTGAAGAACCTGAAGCGTTCTTCCTGCGTTCCGTACCCCTGAAAAGGGATATTACCCATCCGCATAAACGGCTGCAACACCTTGCGGGGCGGTATCTCCTGCCTTTTTTATATCCCGGCTTCCCGCATGCAGATATCGAAATCGCTGATACCAGGAAGCCTTTTTTACCAGACGAGCAATATCATTTCTCTATTTCTCATTGCGGTGATTTTGCCGCAGCGATTGTTAGCAGTACACAAAGAGTAGGAATCGATATTGAAATGATCACTCCGAGGATCGACAGGATAAAACACAAATTCCTTCATCCCTCCGAACTGTCTTTTGTTCTTTCGCAGGATCACGAGCAGCAGACCCCCTTATTGACCCTGCTCTGGAGCGCAAAAGAAGCCATGTTCAAATGGTGGGGCGGGGGAGACATCGATTTCAGCGAAGTATTGCGAACAAATGCATTCTCTTTTTCCCGGGAAGGCATTATCCCGGCAATATTTATAAAAAATGAAATGAATGTTCCGCTGGAGATCTACTACCAGATGCGGGATGAACTAAGTTTAGCATGGTTAATAAGCGACGGGTCATTGGTCGCTGGTCATTAGTCGTTAAACCTGCTTTTTGTTTTTGGGATCAATAACAAACTTTTCCTGAGTGATTGCTTTAACTGCATCTTTACGAGCTGGCCCATAGTAACTGCTTTGCGGAAACCGGTTGTATGGGAAAAATGGGCGGTCAATTCTTCTTTGAGCTGCGCGATCTTTTCTGTTTTGGAAATAGTATCGCCGGTCATGATATCCAGGATCTCTTTTACACGATACCTTGATGACACAAGCCGAAAGGTCATCATGGTCCGTTCTTCGGCCTGGTATTGCGCAATGGAATCTTTATCCAGGTGTTTAATCACAATATCCACCAATGCTTTGTTCTCTTTAAAAAACTGCGGCAGGTACAGGTTCTTTCTTCCCTCATACGATTGCTGGTCAAAATCAATGGCCCGGATGCGGTACTGGAAGTCTTCAATATCGGGTGTGATGTTCACTACAAAATTGTAAGAACGCATATCGCCCAGTAATTGCACAAAACAACGTTCATTAAATTTTACAAATTCTTTGGCCAGCCGGATCAGGTTGGTATTGGGATCTGCCAGGTAATCATTGATGAATGTATCACCCGGTATACCGGGTATATGCTCTTCGATCAGGGTATTATTATTGGTGAAATAGGTGATCCTGTTAGGCGAAAGTAAATGCTCCAGTTCCAGCCCGTACACCCGGCTTGCATCGGCCTGTTTGATATAATAATGATCGTAATTATCATTGAATTTATTAACGATACGGATGCGGAATGGCTGGCTGTTACCAAAATAGCAGAAATCAATACGAGCCACATCGAGGTGATTGATATAACTCATATCTCCCTCCGTTTTCAGGATCGCATAAATGCGTACCAGGTTTTCACGCAGGAAAGCCCATTTATCCATATCATAGGAAGCTTTTTCCCAGGATGTGTCTTTGCCAAATTTGTCTTTAAGCGGAACTGTGTAGGTATACCGTTGCAGGTCCTCGTAACTAACGGGCAGTTTTACTTCACGGCCAAATTTTACCAGGTACTGCCGTAAATGATCGTTGACCCGGAAGATGGGTTTCTTCTTAGAGGGCCTGTCGGGCTGATCGGAGGGAACAATATTTTCAAATGTGTTAATCAAGCAGTATCGGGTCGTTATCTTCCAGCAGGTTCAGGTTAACATCAGTACCGGCAATACCTTCTACAGAGCCCTTGATATGAGCTGCATTCAGCAATACTTTCTCGAGTTGTTTTTCGCGGGCCTTCCATAATTTTTCCATGGCATCCCTTTCCCGCTGGATACTGAGTTTCATACTCATGAACCCTTCCCGGATCGCTTTCCAGTTCTCGCTAAATTCATTACCGGTAAGGTAATCATAGAGCATCGACATTTTATCGCCTTTATTATCCTGGCTTTTCTTGGCCTCTGCTATTTTAATGATTGCATCGCGTAACAATAGAGCCACACTTTTTACTTCTGCAAATGTGCAGACATATACACCGTTCTTTTCTCCAAACCGCTCCATATCCTTTGGCAGGGCCTGTGTAACGATCACGGCCACTTCTGCGCCCAGTGTGCGCATGTCTGATTTCAATTTTTCTATCCAGTCGTTCTGAAAATCTTTTGTGCGCTTGCTTTCATAAATGATCTTCCCGGTTTCATTGCCAAACTGGTTACGTACCACCTGTATGCAATCCGCCCCGCGTACGCCTTTTCCCACTTCTTCAATCTTATCAAAGGGGAAAATACTTTGTAACAGCTCCTGCAACAGCAGTTCCTGTACCTCACCCTGCAATTGCATGCTGCCCTGTTCTGACTTGCGACGCATTTCTTCGGCCAGTTTTTTCTGGTCGTCTAACTGTTTCTCCAGTTCTTTCATGCGTAACTGGTATTCCTGTTCTTTTAAACTTACTCTTTCTGTTTCTTCTTTCTGAAGCTGCTCTTTCAGTTTTTCTCTTTCTTCCAGTAACTGGCGCTGAATAGTAAGCTGCAATTCTTCTTCTTTTATTTTCAGGCTTTGTTCTTTTTGTAAAAAATCCAGTTCTTTTTTGCGGGCCTCTTTTAATTTTTCTTCGGTATCGGATGCATTTTGCTGCAGCATTTTTAGCTGGTTCTCAAAATCCGAGGTAACGGATTTGCGTATAGATTCCTGCAGATCCTGCTGTAATTTCTTTTTTTCCGTTTCCGCCTGCAGCAGCACTTCCTGCTCTTTTAACTGGAGCTGTTGCGCAAAAGCGTTCTCTTTCTGTTTGAATTCTTCGTCCTTTTTCTTTTGCCAATCCACCATTTTTCCACGCAGTTCTTTCTCGATCTCATCACGGATAGAATCACCAGGTTCAAATTGATGGGTGCAGTTAGGACATGTTATGATAAAACCAGCCATCGTATTTTTTTTACAAAGTAAGCTTAACCTGTCAAAAACAAAAAATGTATTGATTCTCCATCAATTGTCATTGGTTTTTGCCAATAGTTTGTGCTGGAGCCATTGCCTAAATCTGTCTTATCCTTCATGTGCGGAAGAGGAGATTCGAACTCATTCCGGTTTGCAGACACAATTATAAACTGTTTCAGCCAACAAATTCTTCTAGATTAGATGGGCTAATGATATGAGTAACAGCACCCGGATAATTGGCTGTAAAAGTTTGTGGAAAACGTATTTTAGTTTTCTCGTTCCATTTAAATTCATAGGCATTTATTTTGCCTCCTGAATCTTCTATCAAATCTATTTCCTGTTGCTGGGTAGTTCGCCAAAAAAACTGATCAGCATCCATGTTATGATAGCGCAGGTATTTCATTCTTTCTGCAATAATATAATTTTCCCACAAGGCCCCTATGTCCGATCGGGACGTTACACCACTAAAATTATTAAGGATGGCATTACGGATACCACAATCATAAAAATATACTTTCTTGCTTTTTTTAATTTCATTTCTTACATTTCTGTTTAATGCAGGCAGACGGAATACGACAAATGTTTTTTCCAAAAGGTCGATGTATTTTTCAACAGTACCTTTATCTGCGTCAATCATCTGCGCCAGTTCATGATAACTTACCTCACTACCTATTTGTAGAGCTAACGCTTTCAATAATTTCTCGAGCAATACAGGTTTCTTTACCTGTTCCATCATCAAAAGATCTTTATATAAATAACTTCCGGCCAAAAGTTTTAATAATTCCTGTTCTCCGCCTTCCCTGGTAACAATCTCAGGATAATACCCATATATTAATCGGTGTTCGATCATGCGCTTTTCAATAAGCAACCCGTGGTGCTGTGCCATCTCAGCAAAGCTTAATGGGTAAAGCATAAACTCATACTTGCGGCCGGTTAATGGCTCGTTCACCTGGCTCGACAGATCAAAGGCTGATGAACCCGTTGCAATAACCTGTATATCTTTTAACTGATCAGTAAAAAGTTTAAGTGTAAGGCCAATATTCGGTATTCGCTGCGCCTCGTCTATGAATACAATCGGGTGACTGGCTGCAATTGTTTTAAGCCTGGTTGAAGTAGTATTGGTTAATAGTTCACGCACATCGGCTTCATCCCCGTTCAGGTAAAGCCAGGATTTTGACTGGGCTTTTAACAACGATTCAATTAATGTTGATTTACCACACTGTCTTGGACCGAACAATAGAATGGCTTTACCTTTAAAAAGGCGGGCTTCTATAAGAGATTGCAGGGTTCGAAGTATCATTTATTTCGATTGTAATCGCTAAATTATATAATATATTTCGATTTCAATCACTAAATAAGCTTGTAATTTTTGAATTGTATTTAATAGTCCAGCCAATATTTATTGTAAATCATACGAATTCTACCAGCGGTTTATAAACTAAGCGGAAACAGCGGCGAACAGGCAGAAAAAAGCCTGTAAATAATTCATTTACAGGCTTTTATAATTTTAATAAGTGCGGAAGAGGAGATTCGAACTCCCACGCCCGGTAAAAGGCGCTACCACCTCAAAGTAGTGCGTCTACCAATTTCGCCACCTCCGCGTTGGGCAGCAAAAGTAATGGAAAAACAATTCAGTTTTAGGGGTTCTACGTTTTTGCCGGCGGGTTCAGGTTACATTCTTTCAGGTACGCGTATGCCTAATACATTCATCCCGGTTTTAATTGTCTGTGCGGTTAATTGGGCCAGTTCTAAACGCAATGTCTTTTTTTCTTCGTTCTCTGCGTTCCCGATAGAATGTTCCGTATAGAAAGAATTAAATATTTTGGCCAGATTGAATATGTAAATAGCCAGTTTCGACGGATCATGCTCCGCCCCCGCATCCGCCAATACTGATGGGAATGTTTCTAAGTAAATACACAATTCCTTTTCCAGTGGCAGCAAAGATTGGGTATCCCGGGTAGCATCGGGTGGCCTTTTGGTTGTACCTGATTTTCGCAGGATGCTCTTGATCCTTGCATGCGTGTACTGTATGAACGGCCCGGTAAAACCATGGAAATCGATGCTTTCTTCCGGGTTAAAAACCATTCTTTTTTTCGGGTCAACCCTCAGCAGGAAGAACTTCAATGCCCCTAAACCGATCGTATCATATAATTCGGCCAGTTCTTCAGTTGTGAAATCTTTCACCTTGCCTAATTCCTCCGTTTTCTGGCGGGCAATCGCCACCATTTCTTCCACAAGATCATCTGCGTCTACCACGGTACCTTCCCGACTCTTCATTTTACCTGTAGGCAGTTCCACCATTCCATAACTCAGGTGATAGATCCCATCGGCCGAAGGCAGACCCAGTTTCTGGCAGATCAGTTTTAATACTTTGAAATGATAATTCTGTTCATCCCCCACTACGTAAATACTTTGGCCGGCATTGAATTCTTTCTGCTTCTGTTCTGCCAAACCGATATCCTGCGTGATATAAACAGAAGTGCCATCGCCTCTACGCACCAGTTTTTCATCCAGCCCCTCAGGCGTCAGGTCAATCCATACGCTCCCGTCTGTTTTTTGAAAGAACACACCTTTCTCCAATCCTGTTTCCACCAGGTCCTTTCCCAATAAATAGGTATTGCTTTCATAATAAGTCTTGTCAAAATCGCTCCCGATCCGCCGGTAAGTTTCCTCAAAACCGGCATATACCCAGCTGTTCATCGTTCGCCAGAGTTCCATTACTTCCGGTTTACCGGCTTCCCAGTCGAGCAGCATCTGTTGCGTGGCTTTCATCACAGGCGCCTCTTTTTCTGCTTCTTCCTGGCTTTTGCCGGCGGCTTTCAGAACCTCCACCTGTCTTTTAAATTCGTCATTAAAAAGCACATAATAATCTCCCACAAAATGATCCCCCTTTGTATGGGTACTTGCCGGTGTTGCACCGTTGCCGAAAAGCTGCCAGGCGATCATGCTTTTACAGATATGGATCCCCCGGTCGTTTACAATACAGGTCTTGGTTACCTGGTATCCATTTGTTTTCAGTATTTCTGCAATACTTCTGCCCAAAAAATTATTTCTTAAATGCCCGAGATGCAAAGGTTTATTGGTATTGGGAGAGGAGTACTCTACCATTACCCGCTGTCCGTTAGTCGCCGATTGGCCGAATAAACTATTCTGATACTCGCTATGAATAAACCCGAGCCAGTGATCATCTGAAATGGTAAGGTTTAAAAATCCTTTGATCACATTGAAAGCCGTAAAAAATCCTTTATACTCCCCCAGCAGGAGATCGCCGAGCTCCTGGCCCAATGCATCAGGCGATTTCTTTAACTGTTTTACAAAAGCAAAAAGTACCACGGTATAATCGCCCGTAAACTCGGGTTTGGTGGCGTTCACCAAAATATCATTCGCTTGTAATTCAACACCATATAACTGGTGTATGGCTTTTGCAGCAGCTTCTTTTACCTGGATAACAACACGCATAATCTTAACAATTTCCGGCTGCAAAAGTAACCAATTAAGCCCTACCTTCGGCGCCACTTATGCGAAAGCTGCACGAAAATATACGTGGCCTGATATTGGGTATCGTGGATATGTTTTACCCGTTATTCCGGAAAATCATGCCCCTGCAAACCTTTCGCTATGCTGCCTGCGGCGGTTTTAATACGTTGCTGGATGTATCGCTTTTCTTTGTTTCTTTCCATTTTGTTTTCCATGAAAAGCCCATTCACCTCTCATTCCTCACGATCGGGCCGCATATCGCCGCTTTCCTGATCGGCTTCTGTGTCACATTCCCCATTGGTTTTTATCTTAGCCGTTATGTTGTTTTTCAACAGATCTCTGTGGCCAAACGGGAGCAGTTGGGTAAATATTTTTTAGTTGTGTTTATATGTCTCCTGCTGAATTACGGTTTCCTGAAGCTGTTTGTAGATGTTTTTGGCTGGTATCCTACCCCTTCCAAAATACTTACCACGGTATTCGTGGTAATTTTCAGCTATTTCTCACAAAAGAATTTCACATTTAAAGTGATCATTGAATAGCTACAACCTCCCCGATGTTGCACCGTGTCATTTTATTCTTTGTAAGAAAAAGAATACACCGTTCCGCTATCCTGCTTCCTGCCGAAAGTATTGATAAAAGGAGCGCCGGTATAAGTTAACTGTATACTGCGCAGCGACTGGTTCTTATCCGGCCTGGCAACAAGGTAAGAGGGGAAACCATTATCGCCTTTGGCACTGATCTCAAAACCATGTAACTGTTTAATGGCCCAGTTTCCCTGGCCCCCCAGGATCTCAAAATGGTATAAGCCGTCACTATCAATCTTTTTCAGCCAAACCAATGGGTAACGGAAATCATAGGGTCCCCATTCGGTCATCCGGATCTCTTCCTTACCCATAGGTATATTGGCTACCGGTAAGCGGGTTGCTTTCAGGTTTTGTAACCTGGGATCTTTCTGGTAATCCATATCCAGCTGGTCCTGGTCACGCGTTGTATCTATATTTTCAGCGCCTTCTCCCAATATAAATGCAACATCAACACCCGTGCGTGTATTACCGCTAAGATCAACTGTATCGGTTCCCATAATGTCAAAAGCAACGGCAGTGCCTGTAAAATGATTGGAAGCTATCCAGTAATTTTTGCTTTCTGTGTTCCTGAGTTTTGGATAGACCCAGTCTTCAGGTTGTTTTTGACGCGACCATAATTTGATGGCCGTTGTATCGCCGGTAAAAGTATTGAGCGCAATATTAATATTCTGTCCATGCTCTATCGCAATAGCGGTTCGGTTGTTTTCAAAAGTATTGTCTGTGATATCGGAATCATAACTGTAACCGGCCCAAATCCCGTTATCACATTCCTTTACAATATTCTTCATAACCAGGTTGCGGCTGAAAGTGATCTCAATGCCGTTTGTTGGGGCGTACGAAAAATCATTTCCATAGATAAAATTATCATTGCAACCGCCTTTACCTGTATTCATCGTTGTTTGCCCTGCCCATAAAAAAAAGCCATCGCCGCTATGTGTGGCGCTGTTATAGGCAAAGATATTATCATTGCTTTGTTCGTATACCAGGATCCCGGCACTGTCCTGTCCCCGTTTATATTTGCCAAAGCTGTATCCCCGCACATTGTAATCGAGCCGGTTATGATATATTTTATTGTTACTGCTCCGGTACAGCCCGATGCCAAGCCCTGAATTAAAAGAAAAATTATTATCATATACTTCAGCCAGATCACATCCTGTCATCAGCAAAGCGCATTGGCCACCTGTTATTATATTATTGATGATAACAGCTTTCTTACAATTTTTCAGGTAAATACCAGCACCATACCGTAGCCATTCATCTTTCTCATTAACGTGGAAACTCATCCAGTCGGTAAGATCTTCTTTCTCCCGCGTACTTTGCAGGTGCTGTCGCCAGTTATAACCGAGGTCACAATTTTCAATGGTAAGATTGGTTACACTATCGGCCAGTATGGCTACCTGGTAACCATGAATCAAAGCATTCTTTATGGTAATATTCTTAGATCCTTTTTTGATCAGCAGGGATAAGCCGTAGAATTCATCCGGAGTGTTTTTGTCATTCGAACCCCGGAGTATGGATTGATTGAAATCGACAGTGATATTGCTGCCTTCAATCGTAATGACGGGAGTTGTGAAACCGGGTGCTGCATTCAGCTGATATTCATTCCGGTTAATGGTTGCCGATGACTTTATGATCATTCCCGCCTTCAGGTCTATTGAATTGGCATAGAGAGCGGGAAACAGGAACAGGAAAACGAAACAACCGGCAAAGCTTTTCATATACTTAAAGATAGCAAAAGCAAAGCCGGAATATTTCCCGGCTTTATAAACTTTTCAGGAGATCAGGATCATTTTGTCTGCGTCATACTGAACCAATTACCACAGCCATCCGTAATTACGGCTTCTATACCATAGAACTGTTCTTTGGGTTCGGATTTGAAAACAACCCCTTTTGCTTTGAGTTCTTCATAGCTGGCGCGGCAATCAGGGGTATATAAAACGCCAGCCCCCAGCGCCCCTTTTTCAAGCAGTACCGTAAAGGCGTTCCTGGTTTCTTCATCATATCCCATTTCACCGGTGAGGGGAGACAACAGGCTGATCTCAAGATCGGGTTGTTCCGGCGCAGTCACGGTAAGCCATCGGAAACCATTTGGCAGGGAGGCATCTGTTTTAACCTGGAAGCCGAGCTTGGTTACATAAAAATCATAGGCTTTGTCCTGATCGTTCACAAAAAGGGTAGCGTGTGAAAGTCTTGTTATCATACATGTTTTTTTAGATACTAAAGCTATGCCCAGAGTCAAAAGAACGTTTCTCGAAACTTGCTATTTTTTACTAATTTCCGGAGTAAGGAAACAGTTGGGAATAACCTGTAAGGGATTGGCCGTGGCCCGTTGCTGTTTTTGTAATGCATTGTCCCGGTATGACTGTGGGGAAAGACCCTGGTATTTTTTAAAAAGCGTACTGAATGAACCGTGACTTTCAAAACCAATATCGGTGCAGACAACAGAAATATTCAGGGAGCCGGTGCTGAGCAGTTGCCGGGCTTTTCCCAGTCTTTTTTTGGTAAGGTACTGGTGCGGCGTAATGCGGTACACTTTGGTAAATAAGCGGTGAAAATGAAAGACCGACATATTTGCGCGGAGTGAAATGGTTGCCAGGTGGAGCGACTCTTCAAAATGGTCATCAATGAAAACTTTGGCATTTACCAGCCGTTCATAAATATCAGGAGAAAGAGTTGTCATATTAAAATTGAAAACGTACACTTCCGAACACCCCGAAATCATTGGTGTTGGATTTGAACAGGTTGGGATTTAATCCGGCCGGAATATTGCGCAACGGCGCCTGTCGCCAGACAAAATCTATCCGCAGCAATTTAAAGATATTTTCAAAACCGGTACCGAGCTCGCTATAGAAGCCGCCGCGAAGTGACCGCAAGCGGTACTCGTTATAATATTCTATGCGGTTAAGGGCCCTGCTCATATCTGTCAGATCTCCCCAAACCGTTTTAAAGTTCCAGAACTGGCGAATGTTCGATTTTCGCATAAAAGGGATAAGGTTCAGCAATTTCTTTTCTAAATTATGTTCCATATTGATACCCGCAAACCGGTCGCTCACATACTCAAAACGGTTCATCAGGTTAAAAGACTGTTTATTATAATAATAGATCTCGTTACCTGGGTGCATTTCCAGTAACATGAATGGTAATGACTCATTGGTGAATATTTTTCCGCCATATACCATATAATTCAATTTCCCCCACCCGGGTATCCGGGTGGTTTGCGTGATATTTGCACCCACACGCATATAGTGGTAATCTGAACTGAACAATCCTGTTACACCCCAGGCCGATCGTAATTCAAAAACAGGCAGGTTGCTTTTCAGCCTTATTTCTTTCCGGTGCCTCGAAAAAGTTCTTTCACCGGGTGCATACCTGAGTTTGATCCCTAATTCAGAACTGGTGATATTTTGCTGGTTTAGGATACTGAGCAGCGAGGTAATGCTTGGCAACGGATTAAAAGTTTCGTATTCGGTACGGGTGAAAAAAGGTTGTGCAGAAAACTTGTTTCTCCATTCTTTGGTAATCGCCACCTTTACTTCATCCACACCCAGGAATTTTTGCGGGATCCCGGGTCTTCTTATCAACTGACTGAAAATATTATCAGTAGTAATGTCCTCATCATTGTAGCGCGTACGACCATTATCAAGGTCATGCGTATAAGATCCGAAGAAAGTTAAACCCTTATCGTTTGGCAAATGGTAGGTGATGTCTGTTCTTCCCTTAAAACGGTTATCATTAAAACCATAGGCGAGGTAGCCATGTAAACGCAGGTTCTTGCTGAACTGCTCCGTGGTACCAAGATCAAAGCGCAAACGGATCCGCTCAAGCTGGTTACCGCTGATCCATTTATACCAGGGGCCGATCTCAACATCCCCAAATTTTTTATGCCCGTCAAAAATAAAAGTAACTGCCTTGGTATACTTAACAAAAGCTGGGATTGTCTTGATGGTATCCATCATCTTATACACTTTCTGCTCATTGCTGCTCAAATCTTCATGGCGTTGGTTGGTCCAGAAGTGCATATCCTTTTCACGGGCATTTTCTGCCACATTCACTTCTTCTTTCTGCGCGTTCAAAGAAAGTTTCTCATTAATGGCAGGATCATTCAAACGTACATTTTTATAGCTATTGCTTCTTCTCGCAATAAAAGAAAGTTTTTCTTTCCCGAAGGGCGTAAAGTCGATCACTGTTTTGTCCTTTACAAACATCCATGCACTGTCTGGCCGCAGGGCAAACTCCTGTACGATACTCAACCGGTTTACATAATTGATATTCGCCGTATTGGAAATGTTCAGGGTTATCCGCTGAACACCCCAGTTGCCGGCGTGGATCCAGCAATCCCCGCTAAACGTATTTTCACCGTCCCGTTTGGGTGTGAACAGTAAATGCAGGTAACGTTGCCCACCAATATACTGGGTATCCGCTCCTTTATAGTTGTAGTATTTATCACCCACATCGCTTATCGGGCTGATGAATTCTTTCCCCAGGGCAGTGGTAAAATTCTCATAAACATTCACCTTCTGGTTAATCCCGCCGATAAACTGCAGGATGCTTTCATTTTTGATACCGTCTGTCTTGGCCGCCTTTATCTCTTCGCGTACTTTATGTGGATTAGTAGAATAATAATAATCCGACAGGGCTTCCGTCATATAAACAGGAAGAAAAGGCGTGCGGTCTGAA
>JANXRX010000136.1 GCA_025352905.1 Bacteroidota bacterium
CAACAGTAACCATACCCCGGCTTTTTTCTCACGGTTCTTTACAAAGAGAAGGGCCATGATATATAGGGCGGCTGTCCAGAAAGGCATTTGTGGCGAATCGGGCAGGATGAACATTCCGGCAATAAAACCGGTATAAACAGAACAGTTGTAGACCAGGGCGGCATACCAGCCCATCCGTTCATTAACCAGGATCCTCCCTGTATGGAACACAAACAGGGTGGCTATGGCATCACAAAGTATGCTACCCAGGCGGAGGGATACCTCATTAACCCAGTGCAGATTAGCTGTTGTGAGGCGGATCAGTAATCCTACCATCGGGGGATGATCGAAATGATTCCAGTCGGGTTGCAGCGCATATGTCCAGTAATACACTTCATCATTACCCAGTTCCAGCAATGCGGCCGCAAGCAGTTTTATGATGGAACTGATCAGTATCAGCCAGACAACTTTTTTACTGAATGATTGATTCATCGTGCGGATGGCCGTATCATTGATGGTCTATCAACCAGCGGATCGCCAGTTCATAGCCTTTCAGCCCAAGACCAAAGATACTGCCTGCAGATTTACCCGATACATGCGATAATTTCCGGAAATCTTCCCGGGCATGTACATTGCTGATATGCACTTCGATAACAGGCGCTTTGATGGCGGCAATGGCATCGCCTATGGCAACAGAGGTATGGGTATAACCGGCGGGGTTAAGCACGATACCGTCGTACGTATAGCCCACCTTCTGCAATTCATCGATCAGTTCTCCTTCTATATTACTTTGGAAATAATCAAACAAAACCGAAGGGAACAATGCCTTTAATTCACCAAGGTATTTTTCAAATGGCTGGTTGCCATAGATATCCGTTTCCCGTTTACCGAGCAGGTTCAGGTTAGGGCCGTTGATGATAGCTATCTTCATACCACGAATTACACGATTTTTTGCGAATTTTCAAGCTTTATTGCATCCCCGTCATCTGTCATCCGCTCTTTCACTGCATCATCTCTACAAACCTGTCAAACAAATACCGGCTGTCATGCGGGCCGGGTGTGCTTTCTGGATGGTATTGTACGCTGAATGCGGGCCTGTCTTTTAGCCGGATCCCTTCAATGGAATCATCATTCAGGTTAAGATGGGTTACTTCTACATTAGGGTGCTTTCGCACTGCTTCAGGATCAACCCCAAAACCATGGTTCTGCGTAGTGATCTCGCACTGACCTGTAATGATATTTTTAACCGGGTGGTTAAGTCCCCTGTGCCCGTGATGCATTTTAAAAGTAGGTATATCATTGGCGAGTGCCAGTAACTGGTGGCCCAGGCAAATACCAAATACCGGTTTATGTTCGTTCAGGATATCTTTCAGGGTCGCAACTGCATATGGCATAGCAGCGGGGTCGCCGGGGCCGTTAGAAATAAAATACCCGTTGGGGTTAAATTCCTTCAACCTGCTTAAAGGTGTTTTTGCCGGGTGCACCCTTACATGTGCGCCCCTGGAAACCAGGCATTCAAGGATATGTTTTTTGATACCAAAATCAAGCACTGCCACTTTTAAAGTTGCATTGGCATCGCCCAGTTCATATTCTGTTGGCGTGCTTACGGTACTGGCCAGTTCCAGCCCGTCCATATCCGGAACCTTATCCAGTTCTTTCTGTAACTGACCCAGGTCGGTGATGTCTGTAGAAATAATACAATTCATGGCTCCCTTGGTGCGTATATGGGCCACCAGTGCCCGCGTATCTATTCCTTCGATGGCCACGATATTATGCAACTTCAGGTATGCATCGAGGTTGTCTTCCCCCATTAAACGGCTGAACTGTTCTTCGAGGTTACGGGCTATCAGTCCGCGGATCTTTACACTGCCGCTTTCGACATCCGATGCCTTTACCCCATAATTACCCACGTGTACATTGTTCATGATCAGTATCTGACCTGTATAACTTGGGTCAGTGAATACTTCCTGGTAACCGGTCATCCCGGTATTAAAACAGATCTCACCGGTGGCGGTGCCTGTTTTTCCAAAAGAATGGCCATGAAAAACATATCCATCTGCTAATAACAAAACGGCGGGTTGATTCGTCTGGGGCATGGTAATGATCTGTTTCGATTGCAAAAAAAGTTCAATCCGGTTAAAAATCCATTATTAATTTTCGCACATTGTCAACACATAAAAAAAGGCAAAACCAATCACGGTTTTGCCTTAGTATCAGGAACAGCTTCATGGATTATTCAGCTGCTTTTTCTTCTGTCTCTGTTGTTTCTACCTGTGCTTCGGCAACCGGGGCCTCTGCTACTGCTGTTGCGGGCGCTTCTGTTGCATCTTCTGCTTTTTTAGGAGCCCTGCCGCGACGGGTTTTCTTCGCTGGCTCAGCCGCTTTATCAACGCCTTTACCATAGATCTCGTTGAAATCAACCAGTTCTATCATAGCTTTTTCAGCATTATCGCCTGGGCGGATCCCTAATTTAAGGATACGTGTATAACCCCCGGGGCGTGCAGCGATCTTAGGGCCAACAACGGTAAAGAGTTCTTTTACGGCTTCTTTATCCTGTAAATGACCGAAAACGATCCTGTGCTGGTGCATGATCTCTTCTTTGTTGCCGCTTTTCTTGGTCTTGGTGATCAGCGGTTCAACGTAGGTTCTCAATGCTTTCGCCTTGGCTAAAGTGGTAACGATACGTTTGTGGGTGATAAGCTGGCTCGCTAAATTGCTCAGCAAGGCGCTTCTATGGGCCTTCTTGCGGCTCAGGTGGTTTACTTTGTTTCCGTGGTTCATGACTGTTTGTTTTTAGACCCCACACCGTGTCAGGATTTGTAGGGGCGACCCCCTAACCCCCCTTCAAGGGGGCCAGGGGGTCCGGGTTAATTATCTAAGTTGTCTAATCCTAATTTATTCAGGTCCATTCCGAAGCTTAAACCTCTTTCAGTTAATACCTGCTCAATTTCAGAGAGGGATTTCTGACCGAAGTTCCTGAACTTCATCAGGTCTTCCTGTTCGTATTGTACCAGCTCACTCAGGCTGTTGATCTTGGCCGCTTTCAGGCAGTTGAATGCACGTACGGAAAGATCGAGGTCTTCCAGCGGTGTTTTCAGCACTTTGCGTAATTGTAATACGTGTTCGTCAACAACATCTTCTTTCTTATCTTCTTTATTGTCGAAGGTGATGTTCTCATCGGTAATGATCATCAAATGCTGGATCAGGATACGTGAAGCCTGTTTAACCGCATCTTCCGGATGGATGGTTCCATCGGTAGCTACGTCGAGGATCAGTTTCTCATAATCTGTTCTTTGTTCCACACGATAGTTCTCAATAGCGTATTTCACGTTCTTGATAGGTGTGTGAATAGAATCGATAGCGATATAACCGAATACAGAATCTTTGATCTTGTTTTCTTCAGCAGGAATATACCCACGGCCTTTTGCGATGGTCAGTTCGATATCCATTTTAGAAGTGGTATCCATGGTACAGATAACCAGCTCAGGATTCATTACCTGGAAGTTCTGAGACAATTCACCGATCATACCCGCATTGAATTCTGTGCGTCCTTTGATAGATAAAGTGATCTTTTCGTTGGCAACATCATGCTCAACGTGTTTTTTAAACCTAACCTGTTTCAGGTTCAGGATAATTTCGGTAACATCTTCTGTTACACCTTTGATGGTGGCAAACTCATGGTCTACACCTTCAATTTTGATACCTACAAGCGCATACCCCTCTAAAGAGCTGAGTAATACCCTGCGTAAAGCGTTCCCGATGGTCAAGCCAAAGCCTGGCTCTAAGGGACGGAACTCAAATTGACCTTCAAAGTCATTTGCTTTTTGTAAAACGATCTTGTCGGGCTTCTGGAAGCTTAATATGGCCATATTAAAACTTGTTTTTGTTGTTTGTCTTTACGCCCACATGAGGCGGAAAGGAAAATATTTGAAACGTATTATTTAGAGTACAACTCAACGATCAGTTGTTCCTTGATGTTCTCAGGTACACTTTCACGTTCAGGGTAAGTGATGAAGATCCCTTTTTTCTCAGCTTCGTTCCAGTCTAACCAGCTGAACTTAGGGTTCTTACCGCGGATCTTACTGATCACGGCAGAATTGTCGGCGCTTTTTGGCCTGTATGCGATCACGTCACCTGCCTTACACTGGTAAGAAGGAATATTCATTACTTCTCCATTAACAGTAACGTGTTTGTGGTTGACCAGTTGTCTTGCTTCGGGGCGGCTGGCGGTTAAACCTAAACGATAAACCGTATTGTCTAAACGGGCTTCCAGCAATTTGATCAGGTTCTCACCGGTAACACCTTTTAAACGTTGTGCTTCTTCAAAAGTCTTGCGGAACTGGCGCTCAAGTACACCATAGGTATACTTTGCTTTCTGTTTTTCCCTTAACTGCAATGCATATTCACCTAAGGTCTTACGCTTACGTGCTGCACCATGCTGACCGGGAGGGTTGCTATTCTTGCCTAACCATTTACCATTGCCAAGAATGGGTTCACCGAAGATTCTGGAAATTTTGGTCTTTGGACCTGTGTAACGTGCCATTGTTTTTGTTTTGTGATTTTTTAGTGACGATGTATCATCTTAAAAATCTAAAATTGATGATACACCCTGTTTATATTCTGGAAGTGTTCCATTAGGAAATTCTGGAATTGAATTCAATTTCAAAATTTCTGAATTCCAAAATTTCAAAATTATACTCTACGTTGTTTAGGGGGTCTGCAACCATTATGTGGTAAAGGCGTTACGTCTTTGATAGAGGTAACTTCAATACCCGACTGGGCAATGGAGCGGATAGAACTCTCACGTCCTGAACCGGGTCCTTTTACAAATACATCCACTCTTTTCAGACCTGCATCAACAGCTACTTTTGCTGCATCCGCTGCTGCCATCTGTGCTGCATATGGTGTGTTCTTTTTTGAACCCTTGAAACCCATTTTACCGGCGCTGCTCCAGCTGATAACCTGGCCGGCTTTATTGGTAAAACTGATGATAATGTTGTTGAAGGTAGCAGAGATACGTACTTCACCGGATGCATCTACTTTTACGATCCGTTTTTTGGTGGTCGTTTTTGCGCTGTTCTGCGGTTTTTGCGGTTTCGCCATTTTTTTACTTTGAGGTGATCGTTATGAAAAATCCCAATCTTCGGGAACCGTTGTACTCTCCTTTCCTGTCAGGAATATCCAAGTTGAACGGATTTCTTTTATTTCTTAGCCGCCTTCTTCTTGCCGGCAACTGTTTTACGTTTGCCTTTACGGGTACGACTATTGGTTTTTGTGCGCTGTCCGCGAACAGGTAAACCTTTACGGTGACGCAGGCCACGGTAGCAGGCGATATCCAATAAACGTTTGATGCTCATAGATACTTCACTACGCAAAGCACCTTCCACCTTGAACTCGGTGTTGATGATATTACGGATAGCACCCTGTTCATCATCATTCCACTGGTTTACTTTCTTATCGAAGTCAATCCCAGCTTTCGTAAGAATATACTGAGCAGTTGAACGGCCAATACCAAATATATAGGTCAGACCAATTTCTCCTCTTTTATTCTTTGGTAAATCAATACCGGCAATACGAGCCATATTTTTGTTTTAAATGTTTTAACCAGATGTCAATTTTTGAATTTTGAGATTTCAAAATCTTCCAATTGAAAAATTTCAAAATACCAATTACCCCTGTCTTTGTTTAAAACGGGGATTCTTTTTGTTGATCACGAATAACTTGCCTTTACGCTTCACGATCTTGCAATCAACACTGCGTTTTTTAATAGAAGCTCTTACTTTCATAAAAATGTTTTTAGCATTGCCCTCAGCGGTTACCCGCACAGGACTTTTATTTATACCTGAAAATGATCCTTCCCCTGCTCAGATCGTACGGACTCATCTCCACTCCCACTTTGTCGCCTGGTAATATTCTGATGTAGTGCATCCTCATTTTACCTGAGATGGTGGCCAGTATTTCGTGACCGTTTTCCAATTTAACCCGGAACATAGCATTGCTCAGGGCTTCCAGAATAACTCCATCTTGTTTGATCAGTGGTTGTTTCGACATACGATTTTTGGGGCTGCAAAGATATTAAACTGCAACCGAAATACGAAAATTAAGTGGAGAAAATTCTTAATTTTGTGGAAAAGCTCCTTAAAAATCAGCCGGTTGGGCCAAAATTAAGCCTAAAATGCTCAATTAAAGAGGTTTACAGGCAAAATCAGCTCCCACACATTGGGGGAAGTCAGGCCCCGGTATTCATTATTCAACAACCGGCTGTATCGGATACCAAAGCTAACGGGTTGCTGGTTCCACCATTTGGTATCGAAATACAGTTCCGTTCCCACCGTGTGAAACGGGTATACCACCCCTGTCTGCAGGCTTTTGCCCTGACTATGATCATAAAACAGGTTTGCCCTGATCCGCTGGAAATAAACAATATTGCCAAAACCCCAATCGGGATAGGCCAGCGGGAAATGATAATTGAAACCCAGCCGCCACATCGAAGGAAAATCAACTGCATTATATCCCCGTGCGAACGGGAAATTATCCGAAAAAAAGTATTGCCGCAACGTATCCCTGCCTTGTACAGCGCCGGTAAGAACGATACTGTGGTTATTACTCAGGCCGGGCAGGTATAATGACCCGCTTACCAGCCACTGGTGCGCGGTATAGCTCGTAAGGATATTGCGGTACTGGAGCAACAAACTTTGCGCCCAGTGGGGATAGATCTGCTGTACCGCTTTCTGCACCTGGCCCGTATACAGGATGCTTGAATTGAGATAGTTGAAACGCTGGTTCTTTAATAATTTTTCTGCAATGCCTGTCCATGTAACCTGGTCCGTATTAAAAGTACTTGAAAGCGTTAGGAAGCGATATTGTTTACCACCCGATAAATTAAGCGGTAACTGCAGGCCCGCATAGGCAGTAAATTCGTTCCAGTTAACAGTAGTGTCTTTATTCAGCAAGGCTGTACGCTGCCAGGTTTGATTAACACCAAAAACGGGTTGCAGGTAGGTTCCGCCGAAAATGCCGTTATAACCAAGCGCATGACTTTTCTCGTTTTCATTGTAGGTATAAACGATCTGCGATTGCAGCGTGTTGAGCACATTTTCACCGTACAGTGTAAGGGAATACTCGGGTTGATCGTAGTTTGGCCGCAGGCTGTGAAAATTCAGTAAATGAAAGGACTTCGGATATTTTTTAATCTCAAACGGCTGATCCGGCACCTGTTCAAGCATTTTGTGCGCCTCTTTTGAAAATACACTACCTACATAGAGGTCCGTTAATTCGTCTTTTACGGGCACCCTTTCCCATTGCGGGGGCATATAGCCTAACCGGTATCCATCGGCCGTAAAAGCAGATACCAGTAACCTTCCATCACCCTGTAAGGCCGCCTGGTACAACCCGGTTGGGTAAGTGGCCAGCCGGAAAGGCCCTTTGCGCAGTTTTTCATCAATGATCGACCACACTTCATCCCTCCCTTTGAAAGTGGTTGTAAACAGGACCGTATCGCCAACGACATTCAAAAACCCGATGAGCCGGTTCGAAAAAGGCATCAGCGTATCCGTCCACCGGCTGGTTCCGGGTGTATTCTTTAATAACATCATCTCGCCCCTCTCATTCCGTTCGGCTACATAATAGGACTGATCGTCTGCAGAAAATTTGGGGTTCGAAAAAACGATCCCCGGGGTTGAAAAAGAATCCAGTACCGATCCGTGCAGATCCATGATCACTACCCTTGGCTGTGCCAGCGGCGCTGTTTCTGCAGCGATCACTTTATTGCCATCATGCGAAATATCCGGGGAGAAATATTTGGATGGGCCGGTCACTTTTGTTTCATTCCCGCTGGCTATATCCAGTACTTTAATAATATTGTAATCCCGGTTGCCCCAGCGTGTATCTGGATGCAGTGAAGTATAAGCGATCTTCCCGTTATTATAAGAAAAATAATCTTCCGTGCCGATATCCCTCGTGGCTATCTTTTCTTCCGTTCCATCCGTATGTATCCGGTAGAATCCCGGTATATCGCGGTAGCTGTTCTTCAACACGATCATGGAACCGCCGGGAGCATGGTAAGGATACCGATAATTGATCACGTTATTAGCGTCTGTTGCCGTAAGCCAGTGGATGCTGTCTTTTTTTATAAGGCGCCACTGGTCCTCGTATGACCCCATGGCTTCTTTCACAAAATTATTGAAAGGTTGACCCGTGTTTTTTTGAAACGCTCCCTGGAACGGGTAAAACAAAGGGGTAAAGGCAGACGCATCAGCGGTAACTTTACGCCAGATATCTTCGCCATACTTTTTTCTTCCATAAGCTACCAGCAGGTATCCGAGTTCATAATGACCGGGAACGTATTGCCGCAGCGAGCCGTTCCGCATTTTTTCATAACTATATTTTCGGCCGCTGTTATACAGGGCCTGGTAACTGCTCATAAATAAAGGCAATGAGCCCCTTCCCTGCTGTGTTAGTTTTGTTTCGTTAAAAACAGCGTCTCCTTCAAAGAACCAGTCGGGTATGGAAGCGGCATTGGCAACGGCCTGCCCGTCTTCCCCAAAAATAAAAGAGGCCACCCTGGACAGTCCCCTGTTAAAATTGCTGTACTGCTCTACGTGCCGGAATTCATGCACGGCAAGGTTATCTGTCCAGTTAACGGCGCCCAGATCAAACGGATCGGGCGGCGGCGTTACATAAAATTCGCTGCGGTAAGGCCCCAGGCTCACATACCCGTTTGAGGTAAGTGTCTGGTCCTGTATCACAATATTGACCTTTCGGAGGGTTGTACCGATGGTAGATGAAAAATTTTTCTGCAGGTAATGTACTACCGATGCAATACGGGTGGCTTTTGTTTCAAAACCCCTGGGGAAGATCACACGAACGGTATCTGTATTGATCTGTTGCCATTTGAGAGAAGCGGGACTGCCGCCAAACTGCTGGGCGCACAAAAAATGGGTCCCTAATACACAGATCACAAAAAAGAGCGCACGCTTCATCCGGCAAATTTATTTGAAGTTAGTAAAACGGGAATACCTGCCCTATCCCTTAACAAAAAAGACGCCACAAATAATGGCGTCTTTTTCTATTTCAGTAAAGCTGGGTCGTTATTTAGGCAGAAACTCAGATAATTTTTTCTCCAGTTCTTCCCCGTTAAGGTTCTTGGCAACAATATTTCCCTGTGGATCGACTAAGAAATTCTGTGGAATTGCTCGGATACCATACTGTTTGGCTACATCGTTTTCCCAGTATTTAAGGTCAGATACATGCGTCCAGGTGAGGTTGTCTTTATGGATGGCATCGATCCATTTGTCTTTCGCGCCGGGTTGATCGAGGCTTATACTAACAATATGGAAGTTCTTATTCTTGAACTGCTGGAAGGCTTTCACCACATTCGGGTTCTCCTCCCTGCACGGGCCGCACCAACTGGCCCAGAAATCAACCAGTACATATTTTCCTCTGAAAGAGGCCAGGCTTACCGGCATACCTAACGTATCATTCTGCGTAAAATTCATTGCTGGTTTACCAATAGCCGTCTTACCTGCAATCTCAAGGCGATCGCCAAGATTCTTACCTGATGCACTCTGTCTTGCAGATTCAGGTAATGCGGCATACAGTGGCCCTACTATCTCAGGGTTAATATCCCAACCTGCTGCCTGGTTAACTGCAAATAAGGCAATGGGCGATGATATATTGTTCCGCACATATTCCGCATAGATCTTTTTCAATTCAAGATCCTGGGCATCAATTTTAGCTTCGATGGCTTTTGCACCGGCCACATCCTTAGCCTTACTGGCTTTATTGTATGCCGGGTACAGTTCAGCCAGTATATCATTTACCGGTTTCAATAACGTTACCAGCTTTTTGTACTCATCATTCGCTTTTGATCCTTTAATGGTTGCATTGCTGAACGAATCAATGGAGGATACATCTATATGGTCAGGACTGAGAAACAGCGTGATCAGGTCCCTTCCACCTACTACCTTAACAGGCTTGCCATCCACACCAGGATTGTATTTGATACGCAGCCTCGCCAATAGCGGCTCGGTTAGTTTTCCTGAAAAACTATACTGTCCATCTGTTACGTTAACACTATCCAAAACATTATTCCCATTGGATTGATAAGAGATATATACTTTCTGCGCAGGCAAAAGGATATTTTTGAGCGACCCTTGTAACCGGAAAGGTTTTTCATTCTGGGCCATCGTTGTGATCGAGATCAACATCACCAGTGCTATCAAGCTTTTTTTCATTATTTTTTTTTAAATAATTAAATACCCTACGAAAATAATAGACTATGCGGATATTCCGAAAAATATTCCTGAATATCGAATGTCAGCATTGCTACCCTACATCGCTTCTGCTGTCAGGTGTATCTTGGTCATATCGAGATACTGGTTCTGCAACTGGTGCACATAATGTACATCAGGATGATGTCTCCGGTCTTCGCGGTACCACATTTCTATAGAGGAAAAATCCCCTGCCCTGGGTGTTACTACGCGAAAAGAGCCTTTCATGTATTTAACTGATCCATCGTCGTTCGACTGCCTGGCAAAATTAAGCGCTAACAAAGCTTCTTCCGAAAGCGCAATGGGATAAAGTTGGGCGGTCTCGAACCAGAATTCCTGTACTTCGGTTTGAACGCAAACCTGTTTTTCATCCCCGTTCAGGTTAACCACTTCCCCTTCCCACATTTTTCCATCATATTCTGCTTTTAAATAGTCCCCGATCCTGATGTCACTGAATTTGATCATATGGCAATGTTTTTTAGAGGGATAAGTTAGGGAAAATTCAGATAATCAGGAAGGCCTGGGAGAAATTTGTTAATGGGTCATAGTACTATTGTCTATGAACCATGACCCTATTCTGCCCAGCTCATAGTGTAGCCCGGGTTCTCAATCCGAAGTGCTTCTTCGGTAAGTTGGAGCGGGTGGAAAGTATCGATCATCACGGCTAGTTCCTGTGTTTCCTTTTTGCCGATGCTTTTTTCAACTGCACCCGGGTGCGGGCCGTGCGGGATACCGGCCGGGTGGAGGGTGATCATTCCGCGGGTCACATTCTTCCTGCTCATAAAATCACCATCCACATAGTACAGCATTTCATCGCTGTCGATATTACTGTGATTATAAGGCGCAGGGATGGCATCGGGATGGTAATCATATAACCGGGGGCAAAAGCTGCAGACGACAAAATTATTCGCTTCAAATGTCTGGTGCACGGGCGGCGGCTGGTGTACACGCCCCGTGATGGGTTCAAAATCATGAATACTGAAAGCAAAAGGATAGCAGCATCCATCCCAGCCCACTACATCAAAAGGGTGATTGGCATAATGCAGGCCGTAAAGCACCCCTTTCTTTTTTGTTTTGATGAGGAAATCACCGGTCACATCGTTTGTTACAAGACCTTGCGGTCTGCGGATATCCCTCTCACAAAAAGGTGCATTCTCAAGCAGTTGCCCGTTTTTACTTACATATCTTTTGGGATAGCGGATAGGACTAAAGCTTTCTACAATCAGAAGGCGGTTATCCGTACCGGTAAAATGGATCTGGTAAATGGTGCCACGTGGTATAACAAGATAATCGCCATATCCAAAAGGCAGTTCGCCATATTGTGTTACCAGTTTTCCACTGCCTTCATGCACAAAGATCAGTTCATCGGCATCAGCGTTTTTATAAAAATAATCCGTAAGGCTTTTTTGAGGGGCAGCGAGTACAATATGGCAATCATTGTTTACCAGTACCGGCTGGCGGCTCTGTAAAAAATCTGCCTCGGGTTTTACCCTGAATCCTTCGAGGCTCCTGTGTTTGAGCATTTTTTCTTCTGCTATCCTGGGCATTGTATTCACCGGTTCATCCGTATGCGTAATCTGGGTTGGCGGATGGATATGATACAGCAGGGAGTAATCATTACTGAATCCCTCGGTCGAAAATAACTGCTCGGAGTATAGCCCGCCATCTGGCTTGCGAAACTGGGTGTGCCGTTTATGCGGAATAGTTCCAAGTGTGTGATAATGGGCCATAGAGATTTTATTTCGCTACAACTATTTTATATTTCGTTCCTTTTATTTTTTCGGGCTGCACCAATGGCAGCAATTTTTTAACCGTATTCTTTTTTACGGCCACGAACGAATTATAATCTTTAACAATGATCAGGCCAAGTTCGTGTTTTTCCAGTTGTCCTTTTTTGGATAAAAATCCAACGATATCCACTTTATTCAGTTTATCTTTTTTACCTCCATTAATATAAAGGGTTACCCACTCAGGGGATTTTGGCGGCTTTTGACCGGCATTGATTTGTAAAACTTCCGGTTTTTGGCGGATATAATAAGGAAGCGGCTCCTCCGTGTGTTGTAATATGTATGCGGTACCGATCTCATTCATACGCGCAGTACGGCCATTGCGATGGGTAAATTCCGCCTCAGTAGATGGAAGATGAAAATGGATCACATGTTTCATTTCCGGAATATCCAGTCCGCGTGCGGCCAGGTCGGTTGCTACCAGGAACTGGATACTGCCATTACGGAACTGGATCAGGGCCTGCTCCCGCTGCATCTGTTCCATCCCGCCATGAAAAGGAACATTATCGATCCCTTTTTCTTTCAGCAGCGTGCTGGTGCGTTCAACGGCATCGCGGTGGTTGCAAAAGATCAGGGCCGGCTCTGTACTGATATAGCAGAGAAGATCGTATAGCTTATTCACTTTGTCTTTGTCATCAGACAAAACCAGCTTTATCGTAAGTGCATCAGTT
The DNA here is from genome assembly GCA_025352905.1 of Bacteroidota bacterium. Taxonomy (GTDB): domain Bacteria; phylum Bacteroidota; class Bacteroidia; order Chitinophagales; family Chitinophagaceae; genus Sediminibacterium. Next base: position 12,709 of record JANXRX010000136.1, read on the forward strand.
GATGCCGTATTGATAAAATCCAGGACGCTCAACTCTCCTATGCCTGCAAATTCGGGGATGGTGATCGTTGCTGTAGCGGATACAAAAACACGTTTGTCCAGGTGCTTTAACGACCCGATGATATAGGCCATCTCCTCTTCAAAACCCAGGTCCAGCGATTTATCGAACTCATCAAACACGATGGTGGTAAGCGCATCGGGCACAAAACTGGCGCGCTTGATATGATCTGCGATACGGCCGGGTGTACCTACCAATAAAGCGGGCGGCTCGGCCAGGTTCTGGATCTCTGTCTGCATATCGTGGCCGCCATAACAGCAACTGACCTTATAACCCGTTGCCATTTTTTTCCATACCTGTTCTATCTGGATCGCAAGTTCCCGGGAAGGGGTGAGTATAAGGCATTGTACTTTTCCTTCTTTCTC
>JANXRX010000165.1 GCA_025352905.1 Bacteroidota bacterium
ATAGGTACTAACGCCTCTTACCTGTTTGTTATCACTTGAATTAAGGTGCAGGCTGATCAGCAGATCGGGGTTCTGTTCCTGTGCGAATAGTATCCGGTCCTTATTATCAAATGTAGTATCGGTGGTGCGTGTCATCACTATGTTCTTCACGCCTTTTTTCTGTAGGTATTTTTGGAGAGCCTTGGCAAACAGCAAGGTAAAATGTTTTTCTTCGGCATTTGTTCTTATCCCACCTGCGCCAACATTGGTTCCACCATGGCCCGCGTCTATCATGATCTTCAGGAATTTTATGTCTAATTTTTCGGGCTGTCGTTTCACCCGGATCACCAATATTTTTCCTTTGTAGCTAATACTGTATCCCCAGTGCTGCCGGTGCTGCAATTCAATGGTTACCCGAACTACATCATCCTCTACCTGGCTATAATATACATTCTTTACTTCCTTTAGCGAGCGCAGTTGGGTTATCCAGTTGGTATTGCTCTGAACGCCAAAAATATCCACGATGATCTTCGAGGAATTGATTTCCATCCAGCTTTTGTATGGCAACTTCTCTTCCATACTGATACCCACGTAATCAAATACCGAATCCCCTTTGGCGCTAAACGAGTTGGTTATGTAAAAAGATTTTTCTTTTTGCGCGCTGTCGGGCTTCAGATACCCTTTTTCCATATAGGCAGTATGGTACTTAGACAACTGTACGCTATACATATCTTTTGTGGAATCAATTACGCGAAGCAGGATATTGCTGTCGATATATCCCATTTTAGCCCCGCCGAGCCTGTCCTCACCCAATCCATATAATAAGAACGGTAGTTTGCCGGTTGAGCGGGCAAGTATATAATGCGGAGGATGGTCCTGAGCAGATACAGATACCTGGTAACTCATCAGTATAATACAGGCAATTAACAAGCTCTTCATGTACTGAAGATAAAAAAGATAACCGGAGGGGAACAAAAAATCTGCCTAATCGTATTTTTTCATTTTGCGGGAGATCCAGAAATCGCGGTAACTCACGGTCAGGTTGAATTGCGTATAGGTTTCCCTGATCAACCCCCTGTCTGTAGTGCCTCTTTGCCCGATTTCCAGCGCCGCTTGCATTCCCAGCCCGCTTAAGGCTGTCCTGGATAATTCGGCGCCCGCACCAATGGTCAGGCCATAATCTTTCAACTGTATGCCGGATATCTTCAGGTAAGAATTATCATAAAATAAACCTGCCTGTAGAAAATACCTTTCGTAGCTCTGGTTCAGGTAGGATCCTTTTTTGGAGTATTCGCTTCCTACGGATATACGCTGGCTGTTTTCGAGTGTATAACTGATCCCGCTGTAATTGAGTTGTTTCCATCCCTGGTAATTATAATCAACCGCGAAAGTATAGGCATCCTTAAAGGTGGCCGCTATACCGGTTGTATAGGTTACGGGCAGGGTAAAATAGTTGTTTTTATAATAATCGTTGCTGAGCAGAATCGAATTACCTGATTTAGCCAGCAGGCTGTAGTTGGCCCTTAGTTTCGTTTTATTGGATGCCGTTGCACCTAAGGCAATATTCCATTTGCTGTTCAGTTTTGCTTTATACTGCATGCCCAGTTTAAAGTAAAGATTACCGAGGTAAATATTACGGTCGGTACTGATCAGGCTGTCTGTTAACTGATCTGACAGATTCTCTGTTTCATCGATCTGGCCAAAGAGGTAAGAGGATTGTAAGCCAACCGACAGGTTTTTGGAGATCGTATAACTGTTAGCGATATAGAACAGGTTGGTGCTTCCCGAGCCCTGGTAGTTGGCGTTGGTAGAAAAATTGGTTCCCTGTATGCTTTTGAGGCCGTTGAAAGAATAGTTAACGGTGCTGAATGGCAAAAGGCCAAAGCTCACTGCCCAGCGTGGTTTTATTTTTAAAGCCAGCGCTATTTTTTTGAACTGCAGGTCAGACGATTGGTTATTGGTGATATCCGTGATCGGCGAACCCGCATAGCTTACCGATTTAAAGCGTGTGGCAAATTCGAAGTAAAAGAAATGCTCATCCAATGCACTGTAAGAAGCAGGATTGGCCTGGTAAAAGAATCTGTTTGAAGAAAGCGCCAGGCCCGCATGACCCATGCCTGAGGTTCTGTCGAAGCTGCTTTTTTCAAGATCACCTATCCCGATAATAGAATAAGGCGATGCATTGTTTTGCGCATGACAGACTACCCCTGTACAAAACAAACCCAACACAAGAAGTAATACAATTCTCATTTTCTTACAGATATTTATTGTACAGTTGCGTATACGATTAACAATTGTGTTTTATTGCTCGCGTTGTTCTTATCGCCAACAGAGATCCGGTTAAAACGTGTTTCCAGTGCCGGGCTCGGTGGTAGTAGCAACAGGCCGTTAGCGTTGATGGTCCCATCGAGTGTAAGGTTTTTGATGTAAGCCGTTACATCGTATGCATAGCTTGTATTCTCTCCATACAGGTAATCAACCACGAGGTTCCCGGTTTGTGCACTGCTGGTTCCGGCTGTTATAATGGCGAGGTCACTACCGATCTGGTTCAGCTGCGTAGTAGTTGATAAACGTAACAACGGCGGAAGATCAAAGTTGGCATTATAGCTTCCCCTGATGGGCCTTACCACCAGTGTGGCTTTAATGATCTTCGTGAAATTCGGCAGTTTCAATATATCCCGTGCCGATGGAAAACGGATCTTGACCATGGCGCCCGCGAGATAGGAAGTGAACGCGGTATTGCCCGTAAGACTGCTGGGGATCTGTTTAACCGTAGCCAGGTTTTTTAATACGGTAGCCGACCTGTCTACACTGATATTGTTAAAATGATGCGTGGTCGGATTGATAATTGCAAAGTCAAGTTTTTTGCTTTGAAGGTATAGCCCCGGTAGTTTGTAATACAAGCGCATGACCACACTATCCGAACATCCAAAAACCACTTTACTGTTATTGTTCGAGCTCAGCCTGATGCCTTTAAAATATTGCAGGAAGGCATCATTGGTCTTAATATCGTTATCGTTCGGATCCTGCAGTTTGCGCAGTAGTTCTCTGCCAAGATTATCGTCAAGCCGCACTTTAATGGTATCACTCCTGAGGGGTCTTATAGCAACATCCGCCGACCCGATCGGTGGTGAGGTAACGGCAAACTGGTGTGTATTATAGATAATCTGTAAATTATCTTCATAGCCCGTGATCGATTCAGCCAAACGGTTAACATTCACATGCACCGTTCCGCTGGTATCGCCGTAATATGATTTATCGGGAACCAATATCAGCGCCAGTGAATCGTACGTAGCAGTCGCAAAAGAATCCACATAAGTTGGCGGCGCCAGTTCCAGGTAATTGTTCACGGTAACTCTTCCGAAAATAGGATCGGTATACCCGCCCAGCAGGGAAACCCCTTTGCCGGAGGTAATAAAAGAATCTACATATACAGTGGAGAGATCAGCCGTAAAAGAGTCTACGTTGATCACCTGCGTATAATCGTTATCGAGGAATTGTTGTCCGAATTGAATATCTACTTTCTTACAGGCAAACCACGCAAAAGACAAAAGCAGTAAAAGAAGAAAAGGTATTTTTTTCGGCATCAGGATACAATTGTATTACTATCGGAAAAGAAGCGATTTTGCTTAGAACGCACAATAATAGACAGTACCCCTGTTACAGAATTGTTAGTATGGATTAATAGGTTGATTGAGCCGATGAGCGGCACAAATTTATCTGCAAAAATGAAAAAAAACACTAAATTTGCATTTTTAAATAATAATCGCACTGTATCCTGTTAAAAAAAGGGTCTTGAAAAACATTCGCAGACAAATATATGTCATTCGTCTTTGAATATGTATCGAAAATCCATTTTAACGATTTAGCGAAAGCGCAGGCAGATAATTTCAGGCAAAATTTCACTTCATGAAGCATGTAAAGTACTATTTCTTTTTACCGGTAAGTATTGTGTTGATCCTGGTTTCTTGTGCCAAAAGTGACTCTACGGTCGCTTCTGATTCGAGCGGAAACTGGATAAAACGTTCTGAGTTTGAGGGTAATGCCCGCACCGAAGCGGTTTCTTTTGTAATAGGCGATACTGCTTATATAGGTACCGGTTATGATGGAACTAACCGTTATGTTGATTTCTGGGCATACGATCCCATTAAAAACTTCTGGATCCAGCGTGCACAGTTCCCTGGTTCAGCAAGAAATTCTGCTGTAGGGTTTTCTGTAGGCGCCAAAGGATATATTGCCACCGGTTATGACGGTCTTAACAGGCTGAGCGATAACTGGGAATACAATCCTGCTAACAATTCATGGGTAAGAAAAGCAGATTTTGCAGGTACACCAAGATATGATGCCGTTGGTTTTGGCATTAATGATAAAGGATATGTTTCTACCGGTTTTGACGGTGGTTATACCAAGGATCTCTGGGAGTTCACACCAGCTACCAATACCTGGGTGCAGAGAGTGAGCCTTGGCGGAAGTAAACGTTCAGGAGCCGTGGTATGGGTGTACAATAACAAAGCTTATGTATTAACGGGTATCAATAACGGCCAGTCGGTAACCGATTTCTGGGTATATGATCCAACCAATGCCAGCAGCTGGGCACAGTTACGCGATATTTCAAACATCAGCGCAGACAGCTATGATGATGACTATACGGATATCGTGCGCAGCAATGCAGTAGGGTTTGTGATCGGAACCAAAGGTTATATCGCTGTAGGCGAGAACGGAACCTATACCAAGAAAACATGGGAATATGATTTCCCTACTGATCTGTGGGTACGTAAAACACCTTACGAGGCTACTGAAAGAAGCGGTGCTGTGAGTTTTACCGTAAAAGGAAGAGGATATGTTGCTTGTGGAAAGAACAGCACGTATTACTTTGATGATATCGCAGAATTCAGACCGGATCTTACGTATGATGCAAATGATTAAAAAAAACTGGATCTACGGCCTGTTTGTATTTGCCGTTATCTTTTTTATCATTAAGCAGTTTCCAAAGAAAACAAAACGCCCTGGAGAGATCGAGCTTTCTGTACAAACTTTTGAAACGGGTATGGGCTGGGGCTATAATGTTTTAAAGAACGACTCGGTATACATTCACCAGGAATTTATACCGGCGATCGAGGGCAGAAAGGGATTTAGAACAGAAGAAGAAGCCAAAATAATCGGCAACCTTGCGCTATTAAAAATGAAGACGCAGAAATTACCGATGATCACCCTTGCTGAAATAGACAGTTGTAAAATAAGCAGGTAAAAAATAATACAGAAACCACTGAACACAAAGACTCCTGGCAGAAATGTCAGGAGTTTTTTGATATCATATCATCCAGTAACTGGCGGTAAGCATGCCCGATGGGGATAGTATACGTACCGATAGTGATCTCGTTACGGCTGATAGAATCTACCTGCCCCAGGGAAACAATATAGGACCGGTGAACCCGGATAAAAGAATGCCCCGGTAATTTACTTTCAAAATCCTTTAAGTTCTGCAGCGTGGTAAGTGGAGACACTTTCCCTTTCAGAAATACCTGTGTATAATCCCTCAGTCCCGAAAGAAACAATATATCGGCAAGGTTTATTTTAATCAGCTTGTATTCCGATTTGATAAAAATATATTCGCGTTTTACACCGGTATGGTGGTCAGATGACTGCAGCATATAAGATTCGATATTTTGTAGTAACGAAAATACCCGCTCATAACTGAATGGTGTATGCAGGAAGGCGAACAGGTTTTTTTGAGGGGGGTGTGAAAGCATCTCTGCTTCAATGCCCAGGCAAACGCAGATAGGCGGCAACACAATGTCTTTCGGTATATTGGCCAGTATGGCTGCTGCCGCAAACAGGATATCGGATTTTGCTTTATTAAGTGTTGGGGTTGCTTCGGCCAGGGTTGAAAAGATACCGGCAAGTGATACCCCCGGGGTAGCGCCCAGGTAATCCTGTAACAGCAGGATGTCTTTACTGTTATCGCTGATGATAACGATCTTTCGCATACCGGGGACAGTTAGTTAAATGGTCTGAAATGATACGAACCGTGTTATGACTACAAAAAGACCGATAAGTTAAATAAGTTAATGTTAAAACGCCTCCAAACAGGCATTCCAATCGGTAAACATTGCCAGGCTGTTTGTTCGGGCACAAAAAAACCTCATTGTTTTTGACAACAATGAGGCTCTATTTTAGCAAGCAATCGTAAAATAATCACCAAATATTAAGAATCTTTATCAAATTGACTAATTTTTCTTTGCTTTTTATCAAAAATGGTACCCGTTATCAGCCACCAGCCTGTCTGAGATCCGCCTCCGGGCGTCTTTGGAATTATAGGGATCTACCTTGGTGAACCGTTTTAGGCCGATATGCATCATGCGCAGTTCATCGCCTTCCGAAAAGCTGTTCAGGGCATCTTTACCTGCTTTATTAATCCGGTCTGCTGCATCGTAGAGATAAGTGCGCATGATATCTGCCTGCACGGTCACAATAGCTTCGCCTTTGCCGGCGGTAAGTTTCATTACCCGTAACAGGGCGCTTTCAGCATTGTAAACATCAATAGCCATATCAGCAATATTCATCAGCACCTCCTGCTCTTTGTCGAGCTGCATCATCAGTTTCTGTACGGCAGTTCCGGCAACCATCAGGATAGCTTTTTTAAAGTTGGTGATGTATTTGCGCTCTTTAACAAAAGTCCCTTCTTCTTCGGCACCGAAATCCGGTATACTCATCAGTTCTTTCTGAACTGCCATGGCCGGACCCATCAGGTCGAGCTTGCCTTTCATGGCGCGTTTCAGGACCATATCAACGGTCAGTAAACGGTTGATCTCGTTGGTGCCTTCATAGATCCGGTTAATGCGGCTGTCGCGATAAGCTTTTGAGATCATGTATTCATCGCTGAAGCCATTGCCCCCATGGATCTGTACCCCCTCATCCACCACAAAATCCAATACCTCGCTTCCGTATACTTTTAAGATGGAACATTCGATCGCGTATTCTTCTGCGGCTCCCAGCAGTGCCTCTGCAAAGGTCTTGCCGTTGTTCAGCAGTTCTTCTTCTTTGTGATCGATCCACTTGGCTGTGCGGTACAAAGCGCTTTCGCAAACCCACATACGGATCGCCATTTCGGCCATCTTATGCCTGATGGCGCCGAACTTGGCAATAGGCAGTTTGAACTGCTCCCTTGTTTTTGCATACCGTATAGATAAGGTGGCCGCTCTTTTTGCGCCGCCCAACGCCGCCGCACATAATTTCAACCGCCCGATGTTCAGGATATTGAAAGCGATCAGGTGTCCTTTACCTACTTCTCCCAATACATTCTCGACCGGTACTTTACAGTCCTGGAAATACAACTGAACGGTGGAAGAACCTTTGATCCCCATTTTATGTTCTTCGGGGCCGCGGGTAAATCCTTCAAAGTCGCGCTCGATGATAAACCCGGTGAACTTATCACCATCTACTTTGGCAAACACAGTATATACATCCGCAAATCCACCGTTGGTGATCCAGCATTTCTGGCCGTTCAGGAGGTAATACTTTCCGTCATCGCTCAGTGTAGCCGATGTTTTGGCGCCCAACGCATCACTACCGCTATTGGGTTCCGTTAAACCGTAAGCGCCTTTCCATTCGCCCGTGGCCAGCTTGGGAATATATTTCTGTTTTTGTTCTTCGGTCCCAAAATACAGTATGGGCAATGAGCCGATACCGGTATGCGCCGCTACTGCAACAGAAAAAGAATATCCCCCGCCAAGACCCTCATTCACAATGGAAGAAGTGATAAAATCTTTGCCGAGGCCGCCATACTGTTCGGGAAAAGAGGTGGACAGCAACCCCTGCTCACCCGCTTTTTCCAATAAGGAAGGCATCAGGCCCGGTTCCATCTTATCGATCCTGTCGATAATCGGAAGGATCTCCGTATCGAGGAACTGCGCACACATATCCATCACCATCGATTGCTCCTCGTTAAAGTCTTCGGCGATAAATGTATCCAGCGGATCACTCTCTTTGATGATCCATTCTCCTCCTTTCAGCGCCGTGGTTTGTGTTGTAGCTTCCATGTTTATTAGTTTATAGGTTTTTTTGAATCAGGTCAGGTTATCATACACTTTCTGAAACACGGTTTTCACCACATCTATCTCATCCTTATTCACGCCTGTCAGTGCCTCGTTCATGGTTTGATTGGCGATCTCGATGGTGAGGTCCTGTAAGGCTTTAGCCGCATCGGTTAAACAAACCAGGTTAATGCGCCTGTCTGACCGGGAGGCGATCCGCTTCACCAGTTTTTGTTTCTCCAGGTTATCGATCAGGCGTGTAATGCTGGGTTTATCCCTGAAAGTACGGTTACACAGTTCCTGCTGGCTCAGGCAATCCTCTTTCCATAGATGGTATAGTACGCTCCATTGCTCAATAGTAATCTCGAGCCCTGCCGTACGAAAATTCTTCTGCAACCGTCTGGCCACGGCCGTAGAAGCCATGCCATTGATCACACTGTATAATTCGCCTCTTTTAAATTGGTTGTTTGGCATATAGTTAGTTATGCAACTAATTTCAAAAATACTTAAAAAAAGGATAGAAGGTTTATTTTTTTGAGGGGTTGGATAGGCGTAAGCCGTAAGTGGTAAGGAGAAACGCTTACTTACGCCTTATGCCTTACGTCTTATGCCTTTTAAGGGGGGTAAAACCATACGGTTAAATCTAATCAATATAAAAAAAGTGCGAAAAATGCACAACTGGCGTGGGTTTCAGGCGTTTTTGTGTTCTTCAGTAGAAAAAACGAAACGTTTCTATATGGTTCCATTAAGGGTTAATTAAACGGTGTTTTAAAG
>JANXRX010000193.1 GCA_025352905.1 Bacteroidota bacterium
CCAGGGAATTTGCTAATTGTTCGGCTACGGTAAAACTACAGCTGGATAAAAAAAGCAGTTTTTTATTGTTAAAATTTGAAGTAGGCGGAAAGGCCAATATGTTCAAAGAATCGCTGTACATCGATTTTGCCTATTATAATATGGAGGTTTCAGATAAGATCGTACCTCAATCTTTTGTTGCGGCGGGTCCCGTACCTGCCTATACTACTTTTGTGAATAACGGGGTCGTAAACCTGGTGGGGGTGGAATTAAGTGTGAATTATGTATATAAACCCAAACAGGAAGGATTCCTGCAATTGATCAGGCCTTTTCTTAATTACATGAATAACAGCAGTAAAAACGTGGACCTGAAAAGCGATAATAATAACGCTACTACTACAAAGGACTATTCCAATTATCGCGTTAGCGGGCTGGCGCGGAATATATTAAATGCAGGCCTTGATATAGAAGCAGGATATGGCTTTTACCTGAACCTTACGGATATGTATTCCGATAACATGCCGATCACCTTGGATAATACTGTTTTCGCTGATTCTTACAACCTGGTGAATACAAAAGCCGGTTACAGGAAAGAATTTGGCGGACGTGGCAGGGATAGATACGGGTTGGATATTTTCTGGGGAATGAACAATGTGTTTAATGCAAGGTATGCCCAGTTCGTTGTGATCAATCTTGTTCCCGTGGCAGGTCAGCCAGCGCCTAAATATTTTTCACCCGGTCCCCCATCCGCATTGTATGGTGGTATCAGTTTTCGGTATAAGTTCAATAAATAATGCATAGTAACTAATGAAGCGTTTAAACCTGCTGTTTTTTTCTTTGTGTATCTCCTTCTGTTCTTTTTCGCAGATACCTGTGAATGGAGTGGTAAGAGATATGTACACACACCAGCCTGTTCCGCAAACGCGGATTTATTCAGGGAGCGTTTCGGTTACCAGTAATATAGAGGGTCAATTCTCCATTACCCTTCCCGCCAAAAGCGTCCTGCATATCACCCATGCCGGATATATTTCAAGAGACATCAATATAAATGACAGTATCAGCGGATTGGTACTGATTATCGAATCTGGCAATACCTCGCGCAATGATATACAGGTGCAGGCCATGGTTAACAGGGGTAATGCACTGAACACACCGGGCGCCGTAGAAACTATTACATCCACGGATATCAACAGAACAAACGGCATTCGGTTGGAAAACTCCCTGAATCTTTTACCGGGTGTTCGTATGGAAAGAAGAACAGAAGGAGGTGGTTCGCGTATCGTGATACGGGGTTACGGAAACCAGTCAAACCTGATCGGTTCGGGTTATAAAGCGTATTATAACGGGATACCGCTAACAGATGCCGATGGTACCACCCTGTTGGATGATGTTGATTTTGCAACACTTGGCAGGGTAGAAGTATTCAAGGGCCCGGCTTCCGGAATATATGGTGCGGGTATCGGCGGTGTGGTGAACATGGTTGGCGAAAAAGCGCCGGAAGGAATATCGGTGAGGCAATACACCGAAGCCGGATCTTATGGAATGCTGCGTACCAATTCTTCACTAGGGATCGGCACTGGACAGTCGAATATATTGGTGAATTACGGCCGGCAACTGATGGATGGTTACCGCCTGCATTCTGCATCAAAAAAAGATTTTCTCACTTTTTCGGGTGATTTCTTTGCGACAGAAAAAAGAACCATTTCCTTTTTCTTCGCGTATACCAAACAATTGGACCAGTTGGCCGGCCAGTTAAATCAGCGCCAGTTACATGCCGTTCCTGACACGGCGGAACTTGCCCTGCTTCAGAACGATGCCAATATAGAGATCGAAAATTTCCGTACCGGCATCACACAGGAATACCGGTTTGGCCATCATTTTATTAATAAAACAACACTGTTTTTCTCCGGGGGAACGATCGATCAGCCTTCGTATACGACACTGAATAAAACCAATAAAAGTAAGTTCGGTGGAAGAACTTCTTTTGAATGGCAACAGCAGATAGGGCAGGAAACGGCCATATTCAGCGCCGGCGCCGAGATGATCAAGAATATTAATTACCAGAAATCCTATGGCTTTACCGCAGGTGTGCTGGGTACCTTACGTTCCGACCTTGAAGTAAAACCTGCCATGTACCATGTGTTCTCACAGGTAAATCTTTCTTTGCAGGAAGGAACGGTGATCACGGCTGGTGGAAGTATGAATTACATGGAATACAATATCGTTGACGATCGTCCCGCACTGTCGGGTTATGTGAATACATCGGGTTACAAACGTTTCAGGCCGCTGTTTACACCGGATTTTGCGATTAGTCATTTTCTGAATAAAAACAAGACCATTTCTTTCTATGCAGGCTATCATGTAGGCTATGCACCACCAGCCACCAGCCAGGTGGTGATTACCCAAACCGGGGTCGTAAACACCGCATTAAATCCGGAGATAGCCGAGTCGTTTGAAATGGGTACCAAGGGAAGCCTGGCGAACGGGAAATTAAATTACCGGATTGCCTTCTTCAATATGGATGTAAGAGACAAATTGGTGAGCCAGAATTTTAACGCTGCCAATGGCATCCCGGCTTATACGATTACTACCAATGCCGGAACGGTGAATGGAAAAGGGATCGAACTGGGTCTTGAGTATGCCTATACCTCTGCAACAGGTGCGCTTGCATTGGTAAGGCCTTTTCTTTCCTGGACCTATAACGATTTTATCAACGTAGAGTATAAAAGTGATAACAACAATAATTCCGCAACCAAAAATTACGATGGGTTACCCGTAAGCGGGATCGCCAAAAATGTATTGAATGGCGGTATCGATATCGAAGCAGCCAATGGCCTTTACCTCTATTTTACCGATATGTACACGGGTAAAATGCCTATTGTTAACGATAGATCCGAGTATGCCGGTGCCTATAGCCTTGTGAACGGGAAGATCGGCTGGCGTAAAAAAATAAGTTCATCCCATTCTTCCAGAAGCTGGGTGATAGAACTGTTTGCAGGAATGGATAATATCACCAACCAGCTATACTCCCCAATGATATCGCTTAATCAAACCTATATCGGGCCAACACCCGCCGTGGCGGGTTCCTCGCAGGCATTGTTCTTTAACCCGGCGCCGCCGAAAGCAACCTGGTATTCCGGATGCAGTTTGCGGATCTCACTGTAATTATTTTCAAATTGCCTTCAACCGCTTCAAAGCATCCAGAACCGCGATCTCTGTAAGATTATCTGTTACCGTCTGCGGTTCAAAAGAATGACCGGTCACTTTTTCAAAGAGTTCAATATATCTTTTACTGATCGTATCTATCCATTCATCTGTCATTTCCGGCACTGACTGCCCCTCCTTACCCATAAAATTATTTTCGATCAGCCATTCCCTTACAAATTCTTTGCTTAGCTGTTTTTGCTTTTCACCTTTTGCCTGTCGCCCGGCAAATCCATCCGCATAAAAATACCTTGATGAATCGGGTGTGTGTATCTCATCCATCAGGTAAATGGTATCGCCGATTTTGCCAAACTCATATTTGGTATCTGCCAGGATCAATCCTTGTTTGGCGGCGATCTCTTTACCCCTTGCAAACAATGCGAGCGTATATTTTTCCAGTACTTCCCAATCCGCTACTGTGGCAAGCCCACGGGCGATGATCTCTTCTTTTGAAATATCTTCATCATGGCCCTCCTCCGCTTTGGTAGAGGGAGTAATAATAGGTTCGGGAAAAAAATCATTTTCTTTTAATCCTTCTGCCAGCTGTGCACCGCAGAGTTCCCGTTTACCGGATTGATAAGTGCGCCAGGCATGGCCCACCATATTACCCCTCACCACCATTTCAATTTTGAAGGGAACACAACGTTTGCCAATAGATACATGGGGAGCCGGAACAGCTACCAGCCAGTTAGGACAGACATCCGCCGTTGCCTCCAGCATATAAGCCGCTATCCGGTTCAACACCTGGCCCTTATAGGGGATGGGACGCGGCAGGATCACATCAAAAGCGGAAATGCGGTCGCTGGCCACCATCACCAGCCAATCCGGGTCAATACTGTACACATCTCTTACCTTTCCATGATAGAGATTTGTCTGGGAAGGAAATTGAAAGAATGACATGCGTAAAATTACCTACCACATTGATAAATAAGGCTTAACGAAAGCTGTTTTTCTCAACAATGGGCCGGCTTTTGTGGACAAATTAAATTTTTACAGAATACTAACAAATGCTATTTTTAATAACAATTCATTCTAAACTTGCTTATATGAGACGATTATTAACGCATTGCGTACTGCTTGTTATTGGTACAACTCTCTGTGTATCAACGATGGCGCAGATGACTACGACAGTATCGGGTAGCGTAAAGAACGGAAAATCACAAGAAGCCATTTCGGCCGTTTCTGTTACCGTAAAGGGAAGTTCTTCCGGAACTTTTTCCGATGATAAAGGAAATTTCAGGTTCTCAACCCTGCAGAAACTCCCTCTTACCCTTGTTTTCTCCTCCGTTGGTTATGCCACTAAGGAGTTTATGGTAAGAAGCAACAATGAAACCGTAAATGTGAGCCTCGATGTCTCTTTTACATTGGGAGATGAAGTGGTGGTTGCCGCCTCAAGGATACCGGAAAGGATCCTTGAATCACCGGTATCTATCGAGCGGATCAGTGCAGCGGCTATCCGCAATACACCGCAAGCCAACTATTACGACATGATCACCAACCTGAAAGGGGTAGACGTGGTCGCAGCCAGTTTAACTTTCCGCAGCGTAGGTACCCGTGGCTTTAACAATAGCGGTAACACACGCCTGAACCAATTGGTGGACGGAATGGATAACCAGGCGCCGGGTCTCAACTTTTCAGTAGGTAACGTATTGGGTCTTACAGAACTGGACGTAGAAAGCATGGAATTACTGCCCGGAGCGTCTTCTGCACTATATGGCTCGGGCGGTATGAATGGTACCGTGCTGATCAACAGTAAAAATCCTTTTAAATACCAGGGACTGAGTTTCCAGATCAAACAAGGGATCAAGGACGTAGATGGTTCACAGCGTCCTACTTCTTCCTATACCGACTGGAGCATGCGTTGGGCACAGAAAGTTTCTGAAAAACTGGCTTTCAAAATAGGCGCACAATTTGTTCAGGCAAAAGACTGGCTGGCCAATCAATCAGATAATTATCTCCGCCCACCTTCACCAGGCGCGCCATCTCCCAATGGCGGTGTTACCAGCGGAACAAGGTTAAGCGATCCTAACTATGACGGAGTAAACTTTTATGGTGATGAAACCAACCAGAACATGAGTTCTATTGCGGCGAGTGTGATCACTTCAACCGGTCTTCCTGCTTCATCGATAGCTGCTTTTAATGGCTTCCTCGCAGCCAACCCGGGCGCAAATCTTGCCGCATTCAATTCTTTTCTTACATCAGCCGGTGCAGGTGCATTGGTAGCCGCAGGCGCTTCTCCTTTTATTTATGGAAACAGCCCAAGCCGTAACTATTTTAATAACCAGTATGTAAGCAGAACCGGTTACAACGAAAAAGATGTATTAAATCCAGGTACGGTTAACGTAAAACTGACTGGCGCCGTTTATTATAAATTATCTGATAAAACAGAAGCCTCTTTCCTCGCCAACTGGGGAACAGGTACCAGTGTGTATACGGGAAGCGATCGTTATTCACTGGATGGATTGAAAATGGGACAATATAAACTGGAAGTGAAAAGCAAGAACTGGTTCTTACGTGCCTATACAACTCATGAAAATTCAGGCAACTCATTTAACGCCACCATTACCACACGTTTGTTTAATGAGGCATGGAAACCAAGTACTACCTGGTACCCGACCTATATTTCGGCGTTGGTTAATTACCGCGATGCAGGTTTGGCAAATACTGATGCCAATAATGCAGCAAGAGCCATTGCCGACCAGGGAAGGCCTACCGGTTTCATCGGTAATAATCCTTTATTCCAAAAAGTGGCCAGTACCCCCATATCACAGGGAGGCGGTAAATTCCTCGATGCAAGTCGTTTAAATGTATTTGAAGGACAATACAATCTTTCCAATGACCTTAATCTGACCAAATCCGGAACAGACTTTTTGATCGGCGCCAGCACCAAAAGATATATCCTGAATTCACAGGGTACTCTGTTTGCGGATACCGCCGGTACTATTAAGATAGATGAAGTGGGTGCATATGCCCAGTTATCACAGAAACTGTTCAACGATGTGCTGAAACTGAGTGTTTCCGGACGTTATGATAAGAACACCAATTTTGATGGCCGTTTTACACCAAGGGCCTCAGCCGTAGTGAAACTGGCAAAAGACCATAACCTGCGTTTCTCTTACCAGGAAGCCTACCGTTTTCCAACTACACAGAACCAGTGGATCAATCTCCTGGTGGGTGGTGGTACCCGGTTAATGGGTGGATTGCCGCAACTAAGAAATTATTACAACTTCTCAGGTAACCCGGCTTATACAGTAGCAAGTGTTACCGCTTTTGGCGTCACTGCCGCAGCAGGAGCGCCTAATGCCACGTTGTTACAGCAACAGCAGTTTGGCGATTTTAAACCTGAATCGAGCCAGTCTTTTGAAGTGGGGTATAAGGGTTTGATCGAAAAAAGATTATTGATCGATGCCTACACGTATATAGCTACTTACAGGGATTTCATCAGCAGCGTTTCTGTGATACAGGCAAGAGTAGCGCCAACCACAGCGGCTTCTGTATTTGACCTGCTGGATGCCAATAAACGTATCGGTTACAGCATCTCTGTAAATACACCGGGTAATGTACATACCAGTGGCTGGGGAGTTTCTGCCGAATACTTATTGCCTAAGAACTATTCAGTAAGCGGTAACCTGTATTCTGATGTGATCGGTGCATTGCCAGCCGGTTTTGTATCTTATTTCAACACACCTAAATACCGTACCAACCTCGCCTTTAATAACAGCGGTTTCGGAATGGATAACCGTTTCGGTTTCAGCGTTGTGTACAGGTGGGTGGACAGCTTTTTCTATGAAGGAACTTTTGCTGTAGGCAATATACCTTCTTACAGCACCCTGGATGCGATGGTGAGCTATAAACTCCCTGCTTCTAAATCCCTGATAAAACTGGGCGCTACCAACTTAACGAACAGTTATTACCGTACCGGTTTTGGTAACCCGTCTATCGGCGGTTTGTACTATATCAGTTTTGGCTGGAACGTATTTTAACGGATACAGACCATGCCTTCTTAAAAGAACCCCGCTTACCGGCGGGGTTCTTTGCGTAAATACCCAACAGTTTTGGTTTTGTACCCTATAATCTTATATTTTTGCTGCTCAATGATAAACAGGATATTATGCGTTCAATAGCTTTCCGGGAGGCTTTAAGAGAAGCCATGAATGAAGAAATGAGAAGGGATGACAGGGTGTTCCTGCTGGGAGAAGAAGTGGCAGAATACAATGGCGCTTATAAAGTTAGCCAGGGGATGCTGGCCGAATTCGGCGAAAAACGCGTGATTGATACACCTATCTCTGAACTGGGTTTTACTGCCATCGCAGTAGGCGCGGCACAAAGTGGTTTACGTCCTATTGTTGAATACATGACCTGGAACTTTGCCGTATTGTCTATGGACCAGATCCTGAACACGGCATCAAAAATGCTGGCCATGAGTGGCGGGCAGATCGGTTGCCCGATTGTACTCCGTGGCGCCAATGGGAGTGCCGGTCAGTTAGGCGCCCAGCACTCTACCGCCTTTGATAGTTATTATGCCAATATACCGGGCCTTAAAGTAGTGTCTCCATCTAATGGCTATGATGCCAAGGGTTTGCTGAAACAGGCCATCCGCTACGAAGAGGATCCCGTGATCTTTATGGAAAGTGAAGTGATGTATGGCGATAAATCGGAGGTTCCCGAAGAAGAATATTATATCCCGTTGGGGAAAGCAGATGTAAAAAAACAGGGAAGGGATGTAACCATCGTTTCTTATAATAAGATGATGAAAGTGGCGCTGGGTGCAGCCGCCGAACTGGAGAAAGAAGGTGTGAGCGCAGAAGTGATCGACCTGAGAACGATACGCCCCCTCGACTGGATGACCATCCTCGAAAGTGTAAAAAAGACCAACCGCCTCGTGATCGTGGAAGAACAATGGCCATTTGCCTCGATCTCTTCCGAGATCACGTATCGTATACAGAAAGAAGGATTTGATTACCTCGATGCGCCCATCCGCCGTATTACCAGCGCCGATGCGCCGATGCACTATGCGCCTAACCTCGCGGCCCTCGCCATACCAGATGTAGCCAGGACAGTTAAACTGGTAAAAGAAGTCATGGGGCAGAAAAAATAGTTCATAGCATATGGTTCATGAACCATGATCTATGATCCATGAACTCATTTTAAATGACACGATCTCTTCTCGTTGCATCCACATTCTTACTCCCCGGAATAGTATTTTCCCAGGAAACAAACAATGCACGGAAGGAAACCGATAGTTTACTTGAAGAAGTAACCGTTACCGCTTTTCAATCCCACCAACATTGGAAAGCTGTTCCGGCTGCTGTGGCGATCATTACTTCAAAGGACCTGGAGCGGTATGGCAATATCTCCATGGTACCCGTATTCAATACCATACCAGGCGTTAGGATGGAAGAACGTTCACCTGCCAGTTACCGTTTATCGCTGCGGGGAAGTTTATTGCGATCACCTTTCGGGGTAAGAAATGTAAAAGTTTACTGGAACGATATACCCTTAACAGACGGCGGGGGCAACACCTATCTGAACCTGGTGGATATGAACCAGCTAACGGGCGCAGAAGTGATCAAAGGACCTGTAGCCAGTATGTATGGTGCGGGAACCGGCGGCGCGGTATTGCTGCGTAGCGATCTTTCTTTTTTACAAAAACCACAAAACAGTTTTAGCGCAGGCACCACCGGCGGCTCGTATGGCCTGTTTAGTGAAGAAGCAGGCTGGCAGTACAATGGAAAGAATTTTGTTTCCTCGTTACAGCAGAACCACCAGCAGTCGGATGGCTACCGCGAACAGGCGGCAATGCGAAAAGATGTGTTGAAATGGCAGGCCAACCGGCAATGGGGATCGCAGCAATTACAGTTCCTGTTCTTTTATACTGATCTGTATTACCAGACACCTGGAGGCATCACGCTCGCACAATTGCAGGTAAACCCGAAACTGTCAAGGCAACCCGCAGGTGCTTTACCAGGATCGGTACAGCAAAAAGCGGCTATCTATAATAAAACACTTTTCGGCGCCGTACACCATGAAGCGGGGATCGGAAAATATTTTTCCCTGAAATCTTTTGTAACGGCCAATCATACCGCGTTCACAAATCCCTTTATTACCAATTATGAAAAAAGATCGGAAGATAATATGGGCATAGGTTCCAATCTGATCTTTCATACGGCAAGGGCACAAACCAGTTTCCAGTGGACCAATGGCGCAGAGTGGTTATATAACCGCTCCACGATCACTGATTATGGTAACCGGGCTGGCGTTGCAGACACGGTTCAGTTGAGCGATAATGTTTTTGCCAACCAATGGTTCGTATTCTCGCAGGCGCAGTTGACGGTAGGTGATAAATGGAACTTTACAGCAGGAGTTAGTCTTAACAATCAATCGTACCGCTATAAACGGCTGACTGATATCAATACGGGCTATGCACAAAGGAATATACATTCGGTACTTACGCCGAGGGTAGCCGTATTATATCGCGTTACAAAAAACATTTCAGCCTATATCCTTGCTGCCAAAGGCTTTTCGCCCCCCGCACTGGCGGAAGTAAGGCCATCAGATGGTAATTTTTACGGGAACCTGAATGCAGAATACGGCTGGAATTATGAGGCAGGAATAAAAGGCGTATTGCTGAACACACGCCTTGATTTTGATATCGCCACCTATTATTTCGCTTTGCAGGATGCCATTGTGCGCAGGAACAATGCAGCAGGCGCAGAGTATTTTGTAAATGCGGGGGGAACCATTCAAAAAGGGGTGGAAGGGTTGATCAGGTACCAGCTAATAAAACCATCGCAACATTATTTGCAGGGCTGTAAAATATGGAGCAGTTACAGCTATCAGCCTTACCGTTTTGATGGCTATCAGCAAACAACAGCCAATTATTCCGGGAATGAGTTAACCGGCGTGCCAAGAAATACCTGGATCACCGGTGTGGATATCGAATCACGAGGGGGAATATATCTCCGGTTATCTGTTAACAGTACATCTGCCATACCCTTAACGGATGCCAATGATGCCTACGCAGACCCCTACCAGTTAGTGCAGGCGAAATGGGGATATCGTTGTATGCAGAAGAG
Source organism: Bacteroidota bacterium (assembly GCA_025352905.1). GTDB lineage: Bacteria > Bacteroidota > Bacteroidia > Chitinophagales > Chitinophagaceae > Sediminibacterium. Next base: position 10,260 of record JANXRX010000193.1, read on the forward strand.
TGGGCGCCTGCATATTTTTATGGGTATCGATAACCTGCTTAACCAGGTGTACAGCCTCGGTAATGACATCAACGCCGCCGGCAAAAGATTTTACAATACCGCCACCGGAAGAAATTTCTTCACCGGCATCCAGTACCATTTCTTATAAGACCCCTGTTTTTATAGATTGCTTATCTTACAACAAAATTGAGTATGCCCGGGATATTGATCATTGATGATGAAAAAGCGATACGGAACGTTTTGAAAGAGATCCTTGGTAATGAGGGTTATGCCGTGGAGGAAGCGACCGATGGCGAGGAGGGTTTGAAAAAATTCACTGAAGGTGTTTTTGATGTGGTGTTATGCGATATTAAAATGCCAAAACTGGATGGCATCGAATTTCTGCAGAAAGTGACAGAAACCGGCAGCGAGGTTCCGGTGATCATGATCAGCGGGCATGGCAATATTGAAACTGCCGTGGATGCGGTTAAGAAAGGCGCGTTTGATTATATCGCCAAACCACCCGATCTCAACCGCTTACTCATTACGATCCGTAACGCATTGGATAAGACAAGCCTGGTAAAAGAAACCAAGGTGCTGAAACGGAAGGTTTCGAAAGTGCAGGAGATCATCGGCGCAAGCGATGCGGTTAAAAAGATCAAGGATACCATTACTAAAGTGGCGCCAACAGATGCCCGCGTCCTGATCACAGGCGAAAATGGAAGTGGCAAGGAACTGGTGGCCAGGTGGCTGCACGAAAAGAGTAGCCGTGCCGATGCTTCGCTTGTAGAAGTGAACTGCGCAGCCATTCCCGGTGAACTGATCGAAAGTGAATTATTCGGGCATGAAAAAGGATCTTTTACCTCTGCCATCAAACAGCGCATTGGAAAATTTGAGCAGGCGAACGGCGGTACTTTGTTCCTTGATGAGATTGGCGATATGAGTATCAATGCCCAGGCAAAAGTCTTGCGCGCATTACAGGAAGGTAAGATCACAAGGGTGGGTGGAGAGAAAGAGATTGCCGTGGATGTGCGTGTAATAGCTGCTACTAATAAAGACCTGCTGGCAGAAGTGGAGGCAAAGAATTTCCGCCTCGATCTCTATCACCGGTTAAGCGTGATATTGATCCATGTACCTTCTTTAAACGAACGCAAAGACGATATCCCGATGCTGGTAGATAAGTTCCTGGCAGATATCGCAGCTGAATACGGGCAGGCAGTAAAATCGATCGACAGTAAAGCCATGGACGCATTGCAACAGCATAACTGGACAGGTAATATACGCGAACTGCGGAACGTGGTGGAACGGCTCGTCATTCTCTCCGGCAAAACCATTGGAGAAGATGACGTTAAGAGTTATGTATAACGCTTTATTTAAGAAAACTTTCACCCTCAAACCTGCGCATTGTGGCTGAAAAGGATATTTTTGTTGCTACTTAATGGCAAACTATGGGTTTACTTCTACTTATTGTTGGTACTATCGGTTGGCATGTAGGGATGTACGGGATGTTTACAAAAGCCGGCATTACACCCTGGAAAGCGTTCATTCCTTTTTACAATACCTGGCTGATCGTTGAAAAAACCAATATCCGCAGGTACTGGTTCTGGCTCCAGCTGATCCCGATAGCCGGGCAGTTTGTTACGATATGGATCACCATCATATTCGTGATGCACTTTAAAAAAGTAAGCGTACCCGCCCACGCCGCTACTATATTCTTTCCTTTTATTTATTTCCCTTACCTCGGTTTTTCACCCAAAGAAAAATGGTATGGGGGTGAGATATTAAAACACTATCACAAACCCGCATCCCGGGAATGGATAGATGCAGGCGTATTTGCGATTGTGGCTGCTACGCTTATCCGCACATTTATTTTTGAAGCCTATGTGATCCCTACCGGTAGCATGGAAAAGACGCTGCTGATCAATGATTTTCTGTTTGTTAATAAAATGAGTTACGGCGCCCGTATCCCGCAAACACCTATTTCTTTTCCTTTTGTGCACAATACCATGCCTTTTTCGCAAACCACCCCTTCCTATATAAAGGAAGTACAGTTGCCCTATAAGCGTTTGCCGGCTTTCACAGAAGTGAAAAGAAATGATGTGGTCGTGTTTAATTTCCCTGCCGGGGATACGATCATCAATGATCTCGATCATGGCAGCAAGTACCCTTATTATGACGTGTTACGTATAGAATACAAAGGCAACCGCGAAGCATTGATGGCGCAGAATCCCATGCTGATACACCCGATGGATAAGACCGATAATTATATCAAACGGTGTATTGCCATAAGCGGCGACAAACTGCAGGTAAAAAACGCCTCCTTATTTATTAACGACAAACCCGCTTCTATTCCGCCGGGTTCTCAAACAGAATATGTAGTAACCACCAACGGAACCTCCTTAACCGATGAGTTTCTGAAAGAGGAATTGGGTATTGATACGGAAAATCCGAATGACCAGGTACGTTCCAATGTGGGCATGGCCAATACGCTGATCATTAATATGACACCGCAGGAAGCTGAGAAAGTAAAAAAGCAACCCAATATAACTTCTGTTACTCCTTTTATTGTGAATACGGTGGGCGAAACCTTCCCATATGATGAAGCCAATTACCCATGGACGATCGATAATTACGGTCCGCTTACGGTTCCTAAAAAAGGAGATGTATTACAGGTTAATCCGCAAACCATTGCCATATACAGGAGACTGATCGTTACCTACGAGCACAATACCATGGACGAGGTCAACGGCAAATACATTATCAACGGAAAAGAAACAACAACCTATACCACCAAATACAATTATTACTGGATGATGGGCGATAACCGACATCGTAGCCAGGACAGCCGTTTCTGGGGTTTTGTTCCCGAAACCAATGTGGTAGGTAAAGCATCGCTGATCTGGTTTAGCTGGGATAAGGGCCCGCGCTGGAAACGCTTGTTCAATGGAATAAAATAAACTATCTTTGTTAACCGATGGGGTCCTCATGGCATACTGCCTTGGGGACTTTTTTGTCTAAACACCCTAATGTTATGGATCATCAGAAAATAAGTTTTGAATTTGAGGTATATGCGTCGTCTGACCAGTTAACCAAAGAAGATGCCGCATTGGTTGCACAGGCCAGGGAAGTTACCAGCCTGGCGTATGCACCGTATTCTTCTTTCCAGGTAGGCGCCGTTGCCTTGTTAAGCAATGGTAAGACCGTAAGTGGCACCAACCAGGAAAATGCCAGTTATCCCATCGGCATTTGTGCTGAGCGGGTATTGTTGTCGGCGGTATCATCCGTTTATCCTGGTATACCTGTTGAAACGATCGCGATCAGCTATCACAATCTTAATGGCAAGAGCGACCGGCCCGTTAGTCCCTGCGGTATCTGTCGGCAAACCATGGTAGAATACCAGGAAAGGTTGGCGCATCCCATACGTTTGATCTTAAGTGGGATGGAGGGCAAAGTGTATGTGATCCCGCAGGCGGATCTGCTGTTACCGCTGGGCTTTTCGGGGGATGATATAAAATAATTACTACCGGATCAGTACGGTTGTTCCTTTGAGCGAAACCTTTTGTTGTTTATCCGTATCTGTATAATCCAGGGTCCACACATACGTGCCGCTGGGTTGCGGCTGGCCATTCAGGCGGCCATCCCATTTTTTGTTCCAGTTCCTTGTTTCAAATATGACCTGCCCCGAACGGTTATACACCCTGAATAAAAGATTGGCTGCTTTGTAGGCATTCAACGGATAGAGATAATCATTCAACCCATCCCCGTTAGGGGTAAAAGCAGTGGCCACGGCGATATAACAGTTCGGCATCACATATATATACCGGTATGCACTATCTGCACAGTTAGAACTGTTCTTCACCAATAGCCTGATCAGGTAATCGGCGCTGCGTGTGCCGGCGGGATAAGATTGGGCGCCGGGGGCCTGTAAATTGCTTGAAGCGCCATTACCCAGATCCCATTGCCAGGTAATGGCATTACTGCTGCTTTGGTCGGTCAGGTGCAGCGTATCATTCGGGCATAAGGTATCTGATGATACGCTAAAAGCCGCTTTAACGGTTTGATCGGAAAACAGCAGGGTTACGCTGGCGGTATCAGTGCATTTGCCATTGGATACGAACAACTGTATCAGATGCGAACCGAATGTTTTTGAGATAAACGATGTGTTTTGTGCCGTACTGATCACAACGCTGTCGGCCATCCATTGCCATTGATTGGCGCCGTTATTCCCATCGTGCGAAAGGCGTAGAGAATCCTTGGTACAGCCCGTACCGAACGAATTTGTAAAATCCGCTTTAGTGATATTCTTAGTTACAAAGGGAAGTAAGGAACCGGCCGGTGTTGCCTGGCCACATTCATCTACAAGTGTGTTGCCATCTGATCCGTTCTGTAAGTGAATGGTAAAAGTTCCATTTACACGGATCGGCGCTGTCAGCAACACCCTGATGATAGTACTAACGCCATTGGAACAGGTACCGGCAGCGCTTTTAACGCTGACTGCCACAGGGCCAGTGATCAGGAAATCGCTTCCGTCTGCGGCTATAGAACTGCAGTTGATCGGTTTGCTGAACACCAGTTGCAGCGTGTCTTTGATGCAAACCACCGGGCTGATACTATCCATCGGTGTCGGTTGCGAGGCGGTGAATTTTAGTGAGGCTACACTTCCGGTTGCCAGGCTGTTGGCACAATTGTCTGTTAGTGTATTGCCATCCGTACCCGCCTTAGCCAATACAGAATAGGTTCCCGGAGATAATACGCTGTTTAGTTTCAGTAAAATGGTATCTGTGTCAAACCCGTTATTGCAACCCGTGCCACTGGCCGAAGCGATGGAGATAGGAACAGGCCCGCTAATGGTGAAATCGGTTCCATCGGTAGCCAGGCTGCTGCAATTCACTTTTTTGTTGAGCTTTAATACGATCTGCGTTCCATCACAAACAGCATAAGCAGTTGTTACCGCGGGTGTAAGCGGGTTTACAATACTTCCGGTGCCGCCCTGGGCGCCTGATGGATATGAAAGGGTATAACCGCTTTGGTTGGCGCCATCGAAATGACTGATCAGTAGCAGGTAATCATGACCCGCAATGATCGTTGGCATATTGCTGAATGTAGGAATATTTTGGGAAGGATTCGAGGCACACTCGAACGGATCCCTTCCGGCCGGAGATGCTCCCGTATTACCCGGAGACCCCGACCAGTTGGCTGATACGATCAATGAGGCATCTGTATACACCTCCTGGGGATTACGGCCGGTGATATCAAATAATTCCCAGTCGTAATCATCTCCCTGGTTCTTGGGCGTGATAACGAACCCCAGTGTTCCGGTTGTATAGCAGGTGAATTTATACCAGAAGGGATTCACATCCGAATAAGAACCACCATCATTGCAGGGAGTGGGTATCCTGGTTCCGCCACAGGTAGGAACGGATGTTTGTACAAAAATATTGGTGCCGCAAACCGGGAAAGCCGTACCTGGGTTTTGACCCAGCGTACTGCATGCCTGTGAAAAAACGGATACTGAAGGGAGTACCAGTAAAACAAAAAAACCGATTATTTTCCCCGCGCGCAACATTCCTGTAAAATTATCAATTCAATTGGTCTGCAGGCGGGGATTCTGCAAAAGAATGTTAATTCAATATTCAGAAGACTTATTCAAAAGAGGCACTCGATAATTAAAACAATGTCTGAACACCATGGGCGATCTTAAACTCATGCCCTAACAGCCATTTCTTGCGCCATTTACCGCCTCCATAACCTACCAGGGAGCTATCGCTGCCAATTACCCGGTGACAGGGCACCATGATAGCAATATTATTCTTGCCATTGGTAGAAGCGGCGGCACGGATCACTTTGGGATCACCCAAACGTTTGGCAAGATCCATATAGCTAATGGTTCTACCGTAAGGGATCTCCATCAGTTCGCCCCAAACCCTTACCTGAAAATCGGTTCCGGTCTGGTGCACGGGCAGGTCAAAATTGCGCCTGCTGCCATGAAAGTATTCTATTAGTTGTTCGGTACATTGGTGCATGACTTCCGAGATACCGGGCTCACCGTGTGTAAGCTGATCGGGGTTGTCAACAAAACTCAGCTCCCCGATGTACTGGTCGGTGCCACCGATCTTAAGCAAACCGATGGGACTTTCATAATAGGTATAGTGCAGTTCGCTCATTAGCCAATACGTTGTCCGTTAAGGGTAGTCTTATCCGGCTGCAATAAAATTACCTGATTATTTTCATCATACACGCCTAATACCAGGCACTCACTGAAAAAGTTTGCGATCTGCCTGGGCGGGAAGTTCACAACGGCCACAACCTGCCTTCCGCTTAGCGCTTCTTTGGTATAGTGGTGGGTGATCTGCGCAGAAGAATGCTTGATCCCAAGCGGCCCAAAATCGATGGTTAGCTGGTAAGCGGGCTTCCGGGCCTTGGGGAAATCAGTAACTTCGAGTATGGTTCCGGTGCGGATATCTATTTTCTCAAAATCATCCCAGGTGATCATAAATTTGAAAATTTGAAAATGTGTAGATTCAAATTACCACATTTTCAAATTAGATTTGCGATCTAAAATAAATAACTATGAAACGTACAGCAACCGCCATTTGGAATGGTTCCGGAAAAGAGGGTAGTGGTAACCTCAGCACCCAGAGCACCGTATTGAACAAAACGCAATACTCTTTTAATTCGCGTTTTGCAGACGGGATCGGCACTAACCCGGAAGAACTAATGGCTGCTGCACACGCCGGCTGTTTTACCATGAAACTTACGTTTGTATTGGGTGCAGCTGGTTTTACGCCCGACAGCCTCGAAACAAACTGCACCATATCACTGGAAGATGGCGTGATCACCAAATCTGAACTGGTAGTGAAAGCTGCTGTTCCCGGTATCACTCCCGAAAAATTCCAGGAATGCGCCGCAGATGCCAAAGCCAACTGCCCCGTAAGTAAGGCTTATCATATGGAGATTACGCTGCAGGCGGATTTGGCATAGTTGCAGTGCTGTTCGTGAGGCGTGAGACATCAGTCGTGAGAGATCTTTTGCTCACGTTTCAGGTCTCACGACTCATGTTTCAATCCAACAGTTCCGCAAGTAACACCAGCTCCTTTTGTTTATAATCATTTGACGGGATGTCGAAGCATTTGGCCGTTTCTGTTAACAGGACCTGGATGATCCTTTTGTGCGACTGTGGTTTGAAATAGGAAGGGGCGGGTGGTACGGATAGTCTTTTGAAATAATTCTCGACGTCTTTATGCGAGAATGCCTGGCCGGTTGTTGCATCCACATAAAAATGGATCTTATCCTGGGGGTGGCCCATATAAGTGGCCGCATCATAATCTGAATGATAAAAAGCAATGATACACTGCTTGGGAATATTAATGATCTTGGCATTGATATCCAGCAGATCGCACATCACCTGGTACAGGATCCCATTGGTTAATGCATTGCCTTTTTTGCTTTCCAACACTTTCTGAATAAAGAAATCATCGGGGTGCTCATAATTCACTTCCACCCCTTTCAAATTGTAATAATTGTAAATGATGCTCGAAAGCACATTCGCCTGCTCCAGCGGGGTTAAAAAACTGTTCAGCTCCAGCCATACATTGCGCCGGATCTTTTCAACGTCCTGCAAAACAGGGGTTGTATGCAGATCGGGATATTGAAATTTGGCAACCAATAATGCGCCCAGTAAAAGATCATGGTAAGCGCCATCGCGCCATTCAATAAAATCGTTGGTTAGATCTGTATAATGGAGGTGATGAATGATCATCTCAATACGTTCCTGTACATCTTCACTAAGGGTGGTTTCCCATAAATGTTCGAGGTTGGGAATGATGTTCTTGCCATAAGCCACGATCTTCTCCGAAACGGTAGAATATACTTCTTCGTCGGGGTCATCTATAAGGGTAAACAATGCGTTGATCTCTCTGGTTTCCTGCATAGATAGGGATCGGTTAATGATGCGCAAACGGGTTTATTCCCGGCATACGCATTACCGATTGCTATAGTAAACTAAATTAAATTTTCGTTATCAGGGTCGGGTAAGTTATCCTATGAGTGTGGAAATATGGCCTCACAATTGAATAATATTTAGATTATATATACGTTGCAGGTCAATGGATTGAGCAATATCGTAAAATTAACACCCTCCGATAGCCTACAATAAGTACCTTTGCCACCTAACATTTAAAGCGAATTATGTCACAGTTTGCCATCCCGAAGTTCCCCTCCGTTTCTAAATCCCTTCACACCGAATTAAAGAAAAGAGTACAGGAGTATTTCGACCAGCGCGGTATTGATTCAACCGGTAATCCAAAACTGTTTACCAAAGCGATCTGTATGATCATTGCTTTGGTGGCTGTATACATCCATTTGCTTTTCTGGACACCTGTTTGGTACCTGGCACTTGGTGAATGTGTGATCCTGGGCGGTATTGTTGCGGCGATCGGGTTCAATGTTATGCATGATGGCAGTCACGGCAGTTTCAGCAACAGGAAATGGGTGAACCGGATAGCGGCATCCTCCATCAGTTTATTAGGGGCCAACCATTTTATGTGGAACATGAAACACAACATGATCCACCACAGTTTTACCAATATCGACGGCGTGGATGATGATATCGAGATCGGCGTATTGATGCGGATGGCGCCTACACAAAAACGTTACATGATGCACCGGTTTCAGCACGTATATTTTTGGTTCCTGTATATGCTGCTTTATGTTTTCTGGTTATTTTTTACAGATTATAAAAAATATTTTTCCCGGAAGATCGGCGCTGTACCTCTTAAGAAAATGAGTGTTGCTGATCATATCGAATTCTGGGGCGTAAAAGTTTACCATGCGGCCGTTTTTATCGTATTACCCATTGTTTGCCTGGGCTGGATAAACTGGCTGGTGGGGTTCCTGGTAATGAGTATGGTAGCCGGCTTTGTATTAAGCATCGTGTTCCAGTTGGCACATACGGTAGAACATACCGAGTTTCCCGTGGTAAATACGGAAACACACCAGCTGCCTGATGAATTTGCCGCGCACCAGATAAAAACCACGGCCAATTTTGCGACGCGTAATAAATTAGTAAGCTGGCTGGTTGGCGGTTTGAATTTCCAGATCGAGCACCACCTTTTTCCAAAGATATCACACATACATTATCCTGCTATCAGCGAGATCGTACGGAATGTTTGCAATGAATACCAACTGCAATATATCGAGTACCCCACCATGCGTAAAGCGGTTTGGGCGCATGTAAGGTTCCTGAAGCAACTTGGGAAATACGACTGATCGCGGATTGCGTCCGTCTATTAAAAGCATTAAAAAGGCTTCGGTAAAACCGAAGCCTTTTTAAGTATCATTATAATCATATAAAAATCCGCGCAATCCGCGATCATTTCTTCTTAACCGGCTTGGGCTTGCTGCCGGTTTTTTTGGCGGCTACTTTTAATTTTTTAGAGAACGCGCCCGGAACCTGTTCCTCGATCATTTTCTTAATGGGCTCGATATCTTCCATCAGCGCCAGCTCTTCTACAGTATACTTGGTTCCATCTGCCTTCTTGCCCAGCTTCAGCATCTTTTTCTGAAAACGGATAAACGGACCCCACCTGCCATTCTCAATGGATATTTTCTCTGCGGACCATTGTTTGATAAAACGGTTGGCTTCCTTGTCTATCTTTTTAGTAACCAGTTCATCAATATCGGATTGGGTAAGCGTATCAAAATTATAAGCCCTTGGAATATTGATATACATATCGTTCCATTTGATAAAAGGGCCGAAACGACCCTTGCCCTTGGTAACGGGCAGCTCCTGGAAAAACCCGATCGGCGCATCGGCCTCCTGTTTTTCGTGGATCAGCTGTATGGCCCTGTCCAATTCCATTTCGTGCAGATCCTCACCCTTTGGTATGGAAATAAACTGTTCACCCAATTTAATATAAGGGCCGAACCGACCAACATTAACAGAGAGTTCCAGCCCCTCGTATTCGCCAAGCGTACGCGGCAGGGAGAAGAGTTGCATGGCTTCTTCCATCGTAATGGTTTCAATACTCTGCGAAGGCTTTAGCTTGGCAAACCGTGGTTTTTCTTCTTCATTTGCCGTATCACCTATCTGTACCATCGGCCCATAGCGTCCCATACGTGCGATCACTTTTTTACCCGTAGGTTCGTCAATACCCAAATCCCTTTCTCCTTTGGCGCGCTCGGCATTCTCCAATGTATGTTCGATCGTATCATGGAAAGGCTTATAAAACCCATCGATCATATTACTCCACACGATCTTTCCCTCGGCTATCTGGTCAAACTCCGCTTCGATCTTGGCCGTAAAACCAAAATCCATCACCTTATTAAAATACTGTTTCAAAAAATCGGTCACCACAATACCCAGGTCCGTTGGAAAAAGCTTGTTCTTTTCAGCACCTGTATTTTCCTGCAGGATCTCCTTTTCAATAGTATTGTTTTTGGTGAGCCGGAGAAGGTTTACTTCTCTCTTTACACCTTCTTTTTCCCGTTTCTCAACATAATTTCTTTTTACGATCGTTGAAATGGTAGGCGCATAGGTGGAGGGGCGCCCGATACCGAGTTCTTCCAGTTTCTTTACCAGGGCGGCTTCCGTATAACGCGCAGCCGGACGGGTAAACTTTTCAACGGCGGCCATTTCTACAAAACTCAGGTTGGTTCCCACAGTAAGTGGGGGAAGAATGCCCTCTGTATTTTCTTCATCTTCTTCCTCATCCTTACCTTCCATATACACTTTAAGGAACCCATCAAATTTCATCACTTCACCACTCGCTGAAAGTGTTTCTCCATTGGTGCTGATATTGATCTTTGCCGTTGTTTTTTCAAATTCTGCGTCGCTCATCTGGGAGGCGATGGTTCTTTTCCAGATCAGTTCATACAGACGGCGGGTTTCATCGTCCGGAACCGTATGGTTATTCATATACGTGGGCCTGATGGCTTCATGGGCCTCCTGTGCACTTTCATTCTTGTTCTTGAACTTGCGCGGCTGGTGATATTCATTTCCGTAAAAACTGGTTACTTCACTACGGATCTCCTGCAAAGCGGTATCACTTAAATTAATGCTGTCTGTACGCATATAAGTGATCTTACCGCTTTCATATAGTTTCTGCGCCAGCAGCATCGTCTTGCTTACACTGTATCCCATTTTACGGGACGCTTCCTGCTGCAGGGTAGAAGTAGTGAAAGGCGCGGCAGGTGTACGTTTAGCCGGTTTTACCTGTATATCCGTCACTTTGTAGACGGCCGCTTTGCAACTCTCTAAAAATTTCTGTGCGTCTTCTTGCCTGGAAACTTTTGAAGGGCCTTCTGCTTTAAAGTTTACCTGCTTATTATATATATCAGCGGCTGAAAAAATCGCTTCTATCTTGTAACTGCTCTCCGCTGCAAAATGGTTGATCTCCCTTTCACGTTCCACGATCAGTCTTACGGCCACACTCTGTACACGCCCCGCACTCAGGCTTCTTTGCATGCCTATTTTACGCCATAATACCGGGCTCAGTTCAAAACCTACCAGCCTGTCAAGCACCCTTCTGGCCTGTTGCGCATTTACCAGGTTCATATTGATGGTTCTCGGGTTCTCTACTGCTTTCTTAATAGCCGGGGCAGTGATCTCATGAAAAACGATCCGTTTGGTTACTTTCGGATCAAGCCCCAACACCTCCGCCAGGTGCCAGCTGATACTTTCCCCTTCGCGGTCCCCATCCGATGCCAGCCATACTTCACCTGCTTTTTTGGCCAGTTGTTTCAGTTCCTTTACTACCCGCTCTTTTTCTTCGGGTACTTTATACCTGGGTTGATAATGGTTGTTCACATCAATCCCCATATCGTCCTTTTCGAGGTCGCGGATATGGCCATAACAGCTTTTTACCTCAAAATCACTCCCGAGGATCTTTTCTATGGTTTTAGCCTTTGCCGGCGACTCAACGATCAATAAATTTTTTGCCATATAGCTGTTTCTCCGCTCTGTTGCGGCATTTTTCTACGTGTATAAGTAGTAAGGAATAAGTTCTAAGTAAAGGAATAAAACTTATTATTTACTACTTAAAACTTATTACTCATCTCCCTGCAATATTAACCCAAACCATCAAAACACAAAAAATTTCAGGAATTGGCACTGCCGAAGAACTGAACGATCTCCGCGCAAACTTTGTTGTCTTTATACACTTTACTGTGCCCAAGATGTTCTGTAACCAGGAAGCGGACATGTGGCAAACCGAGTGTAAGCAAAGGTTTCACATCATTAAATGTACAGATCGGATCCTGTTTGTCGTGCACCCATAAAACGGGTGCCTGGATGTTTTTGACTACCCGGCTAACCGAAAAATAACTCACCGGTTTACCCACTATTTCGGCGATCAGCTGAACAAAAGCGGCTTTTATTTTTTTATCCACCGGTATAAAACGGAAAAAATCGTCGATAGTGGTATGGGTTTCAGTGGCCGGCGCGATCAATACCAGTTTCCTGTTCTCAGGGTGGGAGAGCTCTTCAAAAGCAAGTGAGGCCGAGAGACCACCGAGCGAATGTCCCATCATGCCATATACCGGCCCATATAAAGACTCTATTTTCAGGAGGGCGTTTTTATAGATCAGGGCATTGATCAGTTTACCGTCGCTAATGCCGTGTGCGGGTGCATCGAAAGCCAACACCTCGAAGCCTTCTTTTTTGAGTGGTGAAATATATTTTTCGAATCGGTAACTGTAACTGCTGAAGCCATGAACGATCAGGATCTTTTTTCCATTGGGATGCTCGGGTATCCAGCGGAAACCATGAATGGTGGATCCTTCAAGGTCGAAAGATAATTTTTCTGCTTTATGAAATACAGGCGGCTCTTTTCTTTTCTGTTTCTGGCCATACGGGGTGCAGAACAATTGATAAGCCGCTTCGGCTGCTTTGCGTGGCGAAATCAGGCCAATGGTGTTGAGTTTTGTTTTATAGTAACCGATCAGCAACCTTTGTGCTAATTTCATCTTCATAATTTCAAAGATATGGAGGTTATCCTCATCGGCTCAGGGAATGTTGCCAGGTTAATGGGTAAGCTGCTCACCGGTAACGGTCACAGGATACAGCAAGTATATAGCAGGAACCCTGTTCATGCAAAATCTCTTGCAGATTCTGTAAATGCAACTGCTGTTGGTGATCTGTTACTGGTGAATAAACATGCCGATCTATACATCATCGCAGTAGCAGACGATGCTTTGCCCGGGGTAGCGGCCAGCCTGCGACTCGGTGATAAGCTGGTGATACATACTTCGGGATCTGTAGCCATGGATATCTTACAAAATACAAGTAGTACCTATGGTGTATTATGGCCGGTAAAAATGATCCGGTCAGCAACTGAACAGCTTTCGCCTGCCACAATCGTGATAGATGGCAATTCGGAAAATACTATCCTGGAGATCGCAAACATTGCTGCCGGTTTGTCGGCCGCAGTTACCCGTGCCGATAGTAACACCCGGATAAAGATGCATATGATCGCTACTTTCACGGCCAATTTCAGTAATCATCTATACCATCTCGCGGCAGATTATTGTGACAGGGAAAACATTGCATTCGCCGATTTTTTCCCCCTCATTGAAGCAGCCGTTGAACAGCTCCGCGAACAGCATCCACGCAACACACAGGCGGGAGCGGCATTCCGCGGCGACCGGCACACCATCGAAAAGCACCGGAAACTGCTTAACAATAATCCCCGGATGCAGGAACTGTATGATGTTTTTACGGAAAGCATCAGGTTAACCTTCGATACGTGAGTCGTGACGACTCACCGTAGCTTTCGATATTTGGCATTTCTCCCGATATTTCTCCGGTTTTCCCCTCAATTTGCTGTTTCTAAGATACTTTTGCCGCTAAACGGACGAATTTATGTACACGATCAGGATAAATTTTGAGGAGAAGGGGCAGGAACCGGTTACCCTGTCGGGGATAACCCCGGATCAAAGTTTACTGGAGGTTTGCCTTGATAATGATATTGAACTGCATCATAACTGCGGGGCGGTATGTGCCTGCAGTACCTGTCATATTTATGTGGATAAGGGGGGTGATTTCCTGGCAGAGCTTAGCGACAGGGAAGAGGATTTTATCGACAGGGCGGTAAACCCGCGGATCAATTCAAGACTGGGTTGCCAATGTATATTGCAATCCGGGATGGGCCTGGTGGAGATTACGCTGCCGGACCAGACCCAGTTCCTCGGGGAATAAGCCGCAGGAACGGGCCGTTATTTTGTACCAACTTCTAACCAATCATATGAGCCACTTTGAACCGCCGATCCACTGGAATGACCATGAAGACATTGCGATGAAACTATACGAACGTTTTGGCGATGATTTTAATGAAGGCAAGATTTACCGTATCCGTTTTACCGACCTGCTTACCTGGATACTCGAAGTACCTAATTTTGAAGGAATAAAAGAACAAAGTACCGAAGGACACCTCGAGATGATACAGAGTGCGTGGGTGTATGAGTGGAGAGATAACCAAAAATAGAAAAACAGTGCTCGATAAATTTAAACAGGTCACCACTTTTGTTTTCGATGTCGATGGGGTACTTACCAACGGTAACCTGTTCCTTTTGGGTAACGGACTGATGGCAAGGCAGATGAATATCAGGGATGGATATGCTTTACAGCTGGCGGTGAAAAGAGGATATCGTGTGCTGGTGATATCGGGGGGAGATTCGCCGGAAGTAAAAGAACGGTTGTCAAAACTGGGCATAGCGGATGTATGGATGAAGGCTGAAGACAAAGCGGCTATCCTCCGGAATTATATGGAGCAGAACGGGTTAACAAATGAAGTGGTGCTGTATATGGGAGATGATATACCCGACCACCCCGTAATGTTACTGGCCGGATTACCCTGTTGCCCGGCAGATGCGGTGCAGGAGATTAAAGAAGTATCTGTATATATGTCACATATAAAAGGAGGCGGTGGGTGTGCGAGGGACGTGATCGAAAAAGTGATGAAACTGCGGGGAGACTGGGGAGAGGATACTTCTGTACGGGCACAATAATAGGCGCGTATCCGTGTCTTGTTATTATTTTACAGGCAAATCCATAATTTGAAAATTATCGTTGCATTCTCCCGGTTGGTGCGTTGGCCCAATCTTGTATTCATTGCGCTTACACAGGTGCTGTTTGAATATTGCATTTTCCAGAAAGTGTACCGGGGAACGGCTGTTTATGAAGGTGAACAGAAACAGTTCCTGTTCATAGTGATCGCTTCCCTGCTGATTGCGGCGGCCGGATATATTATAAACGATTACTTTGATCTTAATATCGACCAGGTAAACAGACCCGGTAAAGTAGTGGTGAACCTGATCATCAACCGCAGGTGGGTCATCTTCTGGCATATGTTCCTGAGCCTGCTTGGCTTTTTCTTTACAGGGCTGGCCCTTCCGCTTACGGAGTACTGGCACCTGGTGCTGGCCAACCTGGTCAGTATCATCTTACTCTGGTTTTACTCAACCAATTTTAAAAAACAATTACTGATCGGCAATATTGTTATCTCCCTGCTAACTGCATGGGTGATATTGATCGTCTATTTTTCAAAATATCCTTTGCATATCAGTAAACTGCTGGCGATAGACCGCAATGAGATCCGTTTATTCAGGTTCACTGTATTATATGCCTGTTTTGCATTTGTGATCTCACTCATCAGGGAAGTGATCAAGGATATGGAAGACGTGGAAGGCGACAGGAAATATGGCTGCCGAACCATGCCCATTATCTGGGGTATGAATGCCAGTAAGGTATTTGTGGCGGTATGGCTCATCGTTCTGGTAGCGGCACTGATCATCCTTCAGTTATATGCCGTGCCCTTTGGCTGGTGGTACAGTATCGCGTATTGTGTATTGCTGATCATTGTGCCATTGCTATGGATACTGATGAAGCTGTTCAGGGCCAATTCACCCAAAGAGTTTCATGTACTAAGTATCGCTGTTAAGCTGGTCATGTTTACAGGTATACTTTCTATGATCTTTTTCAGGTTCTATCTATAAACAGTAAACATTCATATGCAGGATATTATTCTAGCCTCTCAATCGCCCAGGAGAAAAATGTTGCTGGAATGGGCCGAAATTCCGTTTGAGATAGTTATCAAAACAACAGCAGAAACGTTTCCTGCCCATCTCGATATTCCTGAGATCCCGGTGCATATTGCCCGCGAAAAAGCATTGGCTGTACGCGCATATGTAGAAGAAGCTTACCACGCCCAATTATCCGGGAAGACCATACTGGCCGCGGATACGATTGTTGTCCTCGATAAAGAAGTCATCGGCAAACCAAAAGACAGGGCCGATGCCATACGGATATTACGCGCGCTCTCAGGTAAATTGCATAGGGTGATCACGGGTGTGGTGATACTGCATACAGGCGGCGAGATCGCTTTTTCGGATACAACGGAAGTGACTTTCCACCCGTTAACGGAGGAGCAGATCGTTTTCTATGTTGATAAATATAAACCCTATGATAAAGCCGGTGCATATGCTATACAGGAATGGATAGGGGTAACAGGTATCCAATGCATCAAAGGGGATTTTTACAATGTAATGGGTCTGCCCGTGAGCCGTGTTGTACAGGCTTTGTATACACTAAATAGGTAAACAAAAATCAGGTATTTATAACGTGCCTTTCTTCTGTAATTTTTCATTCCGCATCTAAAGCGGGTTTTTATGAATGAAAGATTACTGCAGTTTATCTGGCAGTTCCAGTATTTTAATAAACAAAGACTTACTACTTCACAGGGAGAATCGTTACAGATCCTGAAACCCGGTGCCTGGAACCATCACCAGGGGCCCGACTTTTCTGAAGCCACCATCCGCATCGGCGATACTACCTGGGTTGGCAATATCGAGATCCATATCCTTTCTTCTGATTGGTATAAACACAGGCATGCCGGTGATAAACATTATGCCAATATCATCCTGCACGTTGTATGGGAAGAAGATACACCGGTATATGATGCCAACGGGTATCCTTTTCCCTGTTTTGTGTTACAGCAACAGGTACCCAAACATTTGCTGCAACGCTACGCGCAAATGATGGAAAGCCATGTTACACTGCCCTGTCATTCTTTCCTGCCCGCATTACCGGAGCTTTCCTGGATCGCCTGGAAAGAGCGTCTTGCTGCAGAAAGACTGGAGCGAAGATCCGAACGGGCGCTGGCGCTGTACCGGCAAAGCAACGGTCATTGGGAAGAAGTATTCTGGTGGATGCTTTCTGCCAATTTCGGGATCCATGTAAATGCGAATCTTTTTCAGTCGGTAGCCCAAAGTCTCCCGCTTACCCTGATAGCCAGGCACAGGAACCGGTTAGATCAACTGGAAGCATTGTTGTTGGGGCAGGCCAACCTTTTGTCAGCCAGCTATACAGATATACATGCTGTATTATTGCAGAAAGAACATGTATTTCTTACAAAGAAATACGGGTTGCAACCGGTAAACTGCCAACCTGCTTTTTTACGGATGCGGCCGGCCGCATTTCCTACGGTAAGGCTGGCCCAATTGGCCATGCTGATCAGTCATTCAGGTCATCTCTTTTCGCAGGTAAAAGAACTGGAACATCTGGCAACTGCCCGGAAATTGTTTACGGTTACAGCAGGGGATTACTGGAACGATCATTACCGGTTTGATCATTTGACTGTTTGCCGGCCCAAACAGCTCGGAATAAAAATGATAGAAAATATCCTGATCAATACGGTGATACCGGTATTGTTTGCCTGCGGGTCATACGAAAAAGAAGAAAGGTATAAGGATAAAGCCGTGCAATGGCTATCGCAATTGCCACCGGAGCAAAACAAGCTGACCGAAAACTGGAAGCAGTTACACGTCCCGAACGAGTCGGCGCTGGATTCACAGGCCCTGATAGAATTAACAAATCATTATTGTACCCACAAGCGCTGTCTCGATTGTGCGGTAGGCAACAGTATCCTTAAAAGCTGAGTCTTTTACCAGTTGAATTGCATATCCAGTTCCACATCGGGATGGAGGGTTCTTTCAACAGGGCAGGTGCGGGCAGTTCTTTCAAGGAGATCCTTTTGTTTTTCGTCCAGCCCGAGATTTGCCGGGAAAAAAACATGGACAATGATTTTGCTGATGCGGCGCGGTTCAGAAGCCATGACTTTGGTAACGTCTAACCGGGTGCCGTCCAGAACAATATTCATTGTACGGGCCTTGATAGCCATAGTGGTAACCATGCAGGTGCCTAAAGCGGCTACCACCAGGTCAGTAGGGGAGAATCTTTCACCCTTTCCCTGGTTATCGGTAGGGGCGTCTGTTTCAATAACCGTTCCGCTTTGCAAATGGGTGGCAACGGTTCTCAGGTCAGCTTTATAAATAATTTGTGAAGTCATTGTTTCAATTTGCCATAAATTTACAATAACAAATCAAATGGAAGTGAAGAAGCTATTTATTGTCCTTTTCCTGTTCAACGCTATTCTTGTTTCGGCCCAGCAGAACGGTCCTTCCACTGTAGCCACGGAACGTGCCCAGAAAAAAGTAGAGCGCAGGGAAAAGATCAACCAATTAATCAAACAGGAAGAGGAAGGTGCATTGATCTACCAGAAACAGGGCGCTTTCGCTTTTAAGTTCAATACCGATGGATGGAGCATGTTCTATGAGCATGGAAAATACAAGACACTTACCAAAACCAATCTCTGGTGGCTTGAACTGGGTGAAAGAAAACATCCCAAAGAAGAAAAAGTGCCTACCCTCAGCGCTTCGCAGGGTTTCCTGGTCATCTCCAGCTATATATATGGTAAGATCAACAATTTCTATTACCTCAAAGCAGGTTTTGGCCAGCAGAAACTGATTGGCGGCAAGGGCAATAAGAACGGGGTGGCTGTTTCCGCTATTTATGGCGGGGGGCTCACGGCGGGTTTCCTGAAGCCTTACTATATAGAGATCAACGATCCCAATACCAACCAGCGGGAACAGATCAAATACAATAATAACGATAACCTTTTTCTCGATCCTTCCATCATACTCGGTAAAGGAGATTTTACGAAAGGATTCAACGAGATGAAATTTGTACCGGGGGTACACGCCAGAACCGCTATCCGTTTCGATTATGGCCGCTATAATGAAATACTTTCGGCCATTGAAGTAGGGCTGAATGCGGAATATTACAGCAAAACAATGCCCTTACTACTCCTAAACCCCGAGAAAAAATTCTTTTTCAACGCTTACGTTGCCCTTGTTTTTGGTAAAAGAAAGTGACCTATTTTTGCTTCAGGCACCGTGCTGAACAATTGGTTCCAGCCTTTGTTAGTATCTCTATTCATTATTCCATTCAGACCAGGAGGAATTGCATGCAGGAATTACCCGTGGTGGCACGTACAGATGCTGCCGGATCACCGTTAAAAAAACCCAATTGGCTGCGTGTAAAGCTACCCATAGGGGAAAGTTATAAACATGTGCGTGGGCTGGTGGATACCCATAAACTGCATACCATCTGCGAAAGCGGTAACTGCCCTAATATGGGCGAATGCTGGGGGGCCGGAACGGCTACATTCATGATACTGGGCAATACCTGTACCCGCAGCTGCGGGTTTTGTGCCGTGGCAACCGGGAGACCGGATCCGGTTGACTGGAACGAACCGCAGCGGGTAGCCGAAGCCATTCACCTGATGAAAGTAAAACACGCGGTGATCACGAGTGTTGACAGGGATGAATTAAAAGACGGCGGTTCCATTATCTGGTACAATACCATTGAAGCCGTAAAGGGAATGAATCCCGATACCACTCTTGAGACCCTGGTACCCGATTTCCAGGGCCGGGCCGACCAGATCCAACGTATTATCCAGGCAGCGCCGGATGTGGTTAGTCATAATATGGAAACCGTTGAACGCCTCACCCGCCAGGTACGTGTACAGGCAAAATACCGCCGTAGCCTCGAAGTCTTGCGGATGCTGAAGGAAGGGGGAATGCGAACCAAAACAGGTATCATGCTCGGCCTTGGCGAAACCAAAGAAGAAATCATACAAAGCATGGAGCACCTGGTAGCGGTGGGTACGGATGTATTAACCCTCGGCCAGTATTTACAACCCACCAAAAAGCACTTACCCGTGCAACGTTTTGTACACCCCGATGAATTTGCGGAACTCCGGGAGATAGGCTATGAACTGGGTTTTGATTACGTGGAGAGCGGTCCATTGGTACGCTCTTCTTACCACAGTGAAAAGCATGTGATAGAGGGATATGGGAAGAATAAATGGAAAGAGGAAAAAGAGCTTTTAATAAGATCAGGTAAACTTGTATGAGGTTTTGTATTTTTTTGCTTGTATGCCCTTTACTAACCTCTGCCCAATGGCACTGGAAAAACGTAGACTCGCTTTACGGGCCACTCCCATCATCCATGCATGTTTTTGTATCAGGCGACTCAACAGAAGGCAAACCGAATATTGCTTATTATGTAAGTGTGGATATGAAAGACAAAACCCTTGCGTTTACAACGCAGGTGGGTAATGGCAAACGATTTACACCGTCACAGTACTATGAACAGGAAGATCATCCTGTGGTAGTCATGAATTGCACATTTTTCGAGTTTGTCCGCAACAGTAACCAGAATATAGTTATGAAAGATGGCAAAATGCTTGCGTACCAGGTGCATAGTATGCCAGGTAAAGCAAAAGATACGCTTACGTATCAGCATCCTTTTGGGAGCGCCATAGGGATCAGCAGGAGCCGGAAAGCGGATGTGGCATGGCTATACACGGATTCTGCAGATAACTACCCTTATGCGAGCCAGGAACCGGTTAACGCATTTAAAGACTCCGTTCTGCAGCATAGTAAAAAAGAAATGTTGCAATGGGGACATTTCAAAAAATGGAAAATGGAAACTGCGGTAGGCGGCGGCCCTGTATTACTACAAAACGGTGGTATCAAGGTCACCAATAATGAAGAATTGAAATTCGTTGGTAAAGCCATCAACGATAAACATCCCAGAACGGCTATGGGTTATACGCCGGATGGCAGGTTGATACTTTTGGTGATTGAAGGGCGTTTCCCCAATAAAGCCGAAGGGGCCACACTTACACAGGAAGCACAGATGCTCAAAGAAATAGGTTGTAGAGAAGCAGTAAACTTAGACGGTGGCGGCAGCAGTACTTTGCTGATTAATGGAAAACGCACTATCACACCAAGCGAAAAAGACGGGCAGCGGCCGGTACCGGCTGTGTTCCTGGTGAAGAAAGTTAACAATTTTTAATTATTTCAACTCCCACACCAACGCTGAAGCTCCCAGTATCGCCGCATCCGATTCTTTCAAATGGCTCACGAGGATCTTTACTTTATTCTGGAATACCTGTATCAGGTTAGCTTCCATATTTTCTCTTGTTGGCTTTAAGAGAAGTTCGCCGGCCTTCGTTAATCCGCCAAAAAGAATAATAGCTTCCGGACTGGAGAACATCACAAAATTGGCCAGCGCCAGCCCGAGGATCTTTCCGGTATATTCAAAGATTTCTTTTGCCAGCGGATCGCCATCCATCGCTGCTTCATATACTTTTTTGGAGTCGATATCTTTTTCTGCCAGTTTCCTGAGCGAACTCGGCGTTTTGCTTTTGGCCAAAAATTCGAGCGTGGTTAATCTTACACCGGTAGCCGAGGCATAACTTTCCAAAGAGCCTTTTTTGCCGGTGCCTGTATGCAAACGGCCATCAGGGATAATAATCGTATGGCCGAGTTCACCGGCAAACCCATCATGACCGTAAATAAGTTTTCCATTGGCAACGATCCCACTGCCCACACCGGTTCCCAGCGTGATCATGATAAAATCCCTCATGCCCTGCGCCGCGCCATACATCATCTCACCCAGTGCGGCGGCATTGGCATCATTGGTGAGTACTACCGGCAGTTTAAATTTATTTTCCACGAGTTTGGCAAGAGGAATGATCCCTTTCCAGGGTAGGTTGGGTGCATATTCAACGGTACCTGTATAATAGTTACCATTTGGCGCACCCAGCCCCATACCTTTTATCCTGCCGATGCCACCCGCCTGCTCAATAAATGGACTGAGATTGGCATACAACTCGTCAATAAAACCCTCGATCGTATCATGCTTGCGGGTAGACATTTCACTGGAAAAAAGCAGGTTGCCTATCCTGTCAACAATACCGAATTTTGTTCCGGTACCCCCAATGTCTATCCCCACAGCCAACTGTTCCATACCGGGTTTAATTCTGGCCATCTTCATATTGTTTTGTGGATCAGCTGCCATTCATCAAAGTTAGTGGCCACTGCTCATTTGTTCGTCAAAATCCAGTCCCTGTGCTTTCAATACGCTTTTTAGTTTCAATGCCAGCAGTGCCAGGCAAGCGAAACAGGCCGCTGCCAGTAAATAAGAATTATGCATACCAATCGAAGCTCTATCGCCGATAGCGCCCTGCAAAGGCGGTATCACGGCACCGCCCAATATCATCATGATTAGGAAAGCAGAACCCTGGCTGGTATATTTACCCAGTCCGCTGATGCCGAGTGCAAAAATGCACGGCCACATGACCGAGCAGAACAACCCGCCCGCCATAAAAGCGTATACCGACAGGATCCCATGGGCAAACACACCTATTAACATGGCTGCAGTTGCCAGTACGGCCACCGTTACCAATGTTTTCACAGGCTTTTCCTGGCCAAAGAAAAATGCGGCAATCGCAACCAGTACCCATGCCGAATAGCCAAACAGGTCAGAAACATCATTCCCGTTTAACTGGTTTACACCCAGTACGACCGCAAAGGCAATAAACGGCACGATCACCATCAATACCTTTCGCAGCATTCCTTTCAGGTTAAAAACACTGATGGCGCCCGTCCAGCGGCCAATCATTAAACTGCCCCAGTAAAGAGAAACATATTTGGAGATCTTGCTTTCATCCAATCCCGTATCGGTCAGATAGCCCGGTGTTTTTAAGAGTGCACCAAAATTATTATCGATCGTTACCTCCACACCCACATATACAAATATGCCGATCATTCCATAGATCAGTTGCTGGTATTTCATCGCCCCCCATCCATCACCCCCGCCCGCCATGGCGCTTTTGTTGGAATAGAATAGTACCCCTATCACTGAAACCAATGTAATGGTCAGCAAAAAGAGTTTGGGAACCTCCGTCAGCTGGCCCACAACAATAATGGCGCCGATCAGTAAGGTCATCATCAGCAGGGAAGAAGAGGCTTTGCCGGCTTTCTCAAATTTTTCATCATTCTTTCCATGCGGCAATTTTTTTGATAAGGCAAAAAAGATGGCCACCGCCGCAAATACACCCGCAACGATCAGGTACAGCACATTGATATTGGTAACGGTTACCACCACATTCTTTGCGGCAGGTGTACCGAATAAAAAGAAACTCACGATAAGTGGCCCTAAAGTAGTACCCAGTGAATTAACGCTGCCGCCGAGGTTAAGCCGGTGCGACCCTGTTGACAGATCGCCCAGTAAAATAGCAAAAGGTTGTGCAGCGGTCTGTTGCAGGGAAAAACCAAGGCCTACAATAAAGAAAGATCCAAGTAATGCAGGAAAAGAATTGGCATTGGCCGAAGGTATCATCAGCAGGGCCCCAACAACCGATATCCATAAACCATAAATGATCCCTTTTTTATAACCGATCTTATTCAGTACATCGTATCCTCTGAGGTTAGAGAAAATGAACAGTACCAGTGAGCCCACAAAATAAGCGGTATAAAATGCGGAACCGATTAATTGTGATTGGAACTGGTTAAGGTTAAAATGTGTTTTGCAGAAGGGGATGAATATACTGTTGGAGGCGGCAATAAATCCCCAGAAAAAAAAGACCATTACCAGGGTGGCAAGGGCGCTTGTATTGGTAGGTTGTTTGGGCTGGTTCATAACAATCGTTGTTTTGGCTATAAGATGTAAAATAAACAGATTTTAAGGAAGGAAAAATTTAAAAGTAGAATTTGACAGGATCATTTTAGTTGCTAACTTGAAAAACGAATCATTCAAAAATCGGTTGATGGAGATCATTCATGTAAGCGCTGAGTGTTATCCCGTGGCAAAAGCTGGGGGCCTGGGTGATGTGGTGGGGGCCTTACCAAAATACCAATGCAAGGCGGGGCATATAGCCAAAGTGGTGATGCCCATGTACCGTACCAAGTTCCTGTATGAGAACGAATGGACGGTTGATTTTAAAGGATCTGCCAACCTCGGCAGCTGGTTCTTCGAGTTCACGATCATCAAAGAAGCTACCAATAAACTGGGATTTGATCTTTTCCTGGTTGATATCAACGGGCTGCTCGACCGCCAGAAGATCTATGGGTATGATGATGACTCTGAACGGTTTACCGCTTTCCAGATAGCGGTCATGCGCTGGATGAGCAGCTGGGAGCACCAGCCTGATGTGGTTCATTGCCACGACCATCATGCCGGACTGATCCCGTTCATGATGCGCTATTGTTATGATTTTAAAAACCTCGCGGGTGTTCCTTCCGTTTTCACCATTCATAATGCACAATACCAGGGCTGGATGGGATGGGATAAGAGCCGCTATATACCAAGATGGGATCTCTGGAAAAGAGGAATGCTTGAATGGGCCGATTCGATCAATCCCCTGGCATCAGCTGTTAAATGTGCCACAAGCGTAACTACGGTGAGTCATAGTTATATGGAAGAACTCCGGTTCAATTCAAACGGGCTGGAAAAATTATTTGACTATGAACGTGGCAAATGCCTGGGGATACTGAACGGGATAGATAATGAAGTATGGGACCCGGAAACCGATAAATACCTGGCGGATCATTTCAGTGTAAAAAAAGTGACTGCCGGCAAACAAAAGAACAAAGAAGCTTTGTGCGAGGCTTTCTCACTCGATCCCGCAAAACCGCTTTTTGTATTTATCGGGAGGCTGGTAGGAGAGAAAGCCGCGGAAATATTACCGGATGCGATCATGAGCTCGATCCATTACACTGAGGGAGCGGCCTGTTTCCTGGTGCTGGGCAGCGGAGATACCAGCGTTGAGTGGCGGTTCCAGCAAATGACAGAACCTTATAAAGGCAGTTTCAATGCGGTGATCGGATATGATGAAACACTGAGCCATAAAATGTATGCCGGCGCAGATTTTTTATTAATGCCCAGCAGGGTAGAGCCCTGCGGTCTTAACCAGATGTATGCGATGCGCTATGGAACGGTTCCGGTTGTAAGAAGCACCGGCGGGCTGCAGGATACCGTGAGCGATATGGGAGAGCCGGATGGCTTCGGGATCCGTTTTAACCATGCCACTGTTGCCGATGTGGAATATTCTATCGGGAGAGGAATCGCTGTTTACCGGGATAAGGAGCAAATGGAGAAAATGCGTAAACATATGATGCAGGTGGATCATAGCTGGGAAAGTACGGTGGATGAGTATACCGCCGTGTATGAATCATTGCGGTAGGTATTATTATTTAGTTGTAAGTTCATATATCCTATCCTGTGATGATCTGCGGTATCCGCGATTGTTAATTATTAAATTGCCCATATGACAAGTATTTCAAACGCTGTAGTAGCGGTTATCCTGGGTGGCGGAGCCGGTAGCCGGTTATACCCCTTAACTTCCAGCCGTTCCAAACCTGCCGTACCCATCGCCGGTAAATACCGGTTGGTGGATATCCCGATCAGCAACTGTATCAACAGCAGCATTAACCGGATGTTCGTATTAACGCAGTTCAATTCCGCTTCGCTGAATAAGCATATCAAGAACACCTATCACTTCAGCGCTTTCAGTACCGGGTTTGTTGATATCCTGGCTGCCGAACAAACCCCCGATAACCCGGGCTGGTTCCAGGGTACGGCCGATGCGGTGCGCCAGTCGCTCCGCCATATTTCCAACCTCGAGTTTGAATATATCCTGATACTTAGCGGGGATCAGTTATACCAGATGGATTTCAGTGATATGATGGCCGCACATATATCCAAAGGCGCCGATATTTCTATCGCTACCATTCCGGTGAATGATAAGGATGCGCCTGAATTCGGGATCCTGAAAACAAGTGAGGATAGTTTTATCACATCCTTTATTGAAAAACCAAAAGCAGATCTTTTGCCTGAATGGACAAGTGATACGGGTGCAGAAATGCAGGCAGAGGGTAAGCATTACCTGGCTTCGATGGGGATCTATATTTTCAGTAAACAGGTATTGTACGATCTGCTCAATACGGCTCATCCGAAAGCAACCGATTTTGGAAAGGAGATCATTCCCGATTCGATCGCACATTTTAAAGTAGCCAGTTTTCAATACGATGGCTACTGGACCGATATCGGTAATATCCATTCTTTTTATGAAGCCAATCTCGCCTTAACACAGGAGATCCCTCCGTTTAATTTATTCGATAATAATAAAACTGTTTTTAGCCGGGCGCGTATGCTGCCTCCTGCAAAGATCAGCGGCACCACCCTTGAAAAAACAATCATCGCAGAAGGATCTATCATACATGCCAGCCGTATGGAGCAGAGTGTGGTGGGTATCCGTTCACGTATCGGTCATGGCACCACCGTGGTAAGCACATATATCATGGGTAACGATTATTACGAAACGATAGAGGAAATGGCC
>JANXRX010000194.1 GCA_025352905.1 Bacteroidota bacterium
TCTGCGCCGCCCGGCGCACGGCATCAAAAAATTCCGCCGCCGGGACGTGCGCGGAACATGAGCCAGCCACGAGGATGCAGGTTTTTTATACACTTCGCTCTATGCCCAGGTGCCGGTGGCCAATACCAGCGCGGATATTTATCTGCAGTTAAAAAAATTGAATGTACTGGGAAGCATATTGTATATAGCCGCGCACCCCGATGATGAGAACAATGGGTTCCTTCCTTATCTCGCAAAAGAACGGCTATACCGCACCGGTTATCTCAGTTTAACGCGCGGCGACGGCGGGCAGAACCTGATAGGCAGCGAACAGGGAATAGAACTGGGAATGATACGTACCCAGGAACTGTTGGCCGCAAGACGGATCGATGGCGCGGAGCAGTTCTTTTCTTCTGCCTATGAATTTGGTTTCAGCAAGAGTGCCACAGAAGCATTGCGGATATGGGATAAAGAACAGGTACTGGAAGATATGGTATGGGTGATCCGGAAGTTTCAGCCGGATATACTGATCACACGTTTCCCTAGCGATGCACGGGCGAATCATGGGCACCACTGGGCATCGGCCTTGCTGGCCAATGAAGCTTATATCGCCGCTGCTGATTCGACCAGGTTTCCCAAACAGCTCAAACTGGGCGTTAAAGCATGGAAAGCAAAAAGAATATTATGGAACGGGTTTAATTTCGGCGGCACCAATACAACAACCGGCATGCCTGTGAAGCTGGATGTGGGCGGATACGATCCATTGATCGGCAAAAGTTCAGGAGAGTTAGGCGGCGAAGCGCGGTCGATGCACAAGAGCCAGGGAGAGGGAAGGCCGAGAAGAAGGGGAGAGGTCATCGAGAATTTTACCACTATCGGCGGAGATACGGCAAAGAATGATATTATGGATGGGGTTATTACCGACTGGACAAGAATAGAAGGGGGAACAGAGGTAAAAGCGAGGATCGATCATATTATCCAGCAGTATAATTTTGAGCATCCTGAAAATTCTGTAGACAGCCTGGTAGAATTGTATAAAAATATACAACGGCTCCGTTACCGCGGTATGTGGTGGAAACAGAAACTGGGAGAAGTACAGGAAACCATACTTAACTGCAGCGGTATTTTTGCAGAAGCAACTACCCGCGAGCAATTCATACTACAGGGAGATACGGCCACAGTAAATTGTACGGTCAATAACCGCACCAATACGCCTGTTCAGCTAACATCGGTATCCATTATACGAAATGCGGGTACCGATAACCCGCAATTATTAAAGATTAATCAGAATTATTCTGTTGACCTGAAGGTACCTGTTTCAGAACCGGCTATGGGTAATGCCACACAGCCCTACTGGCTGCAACAGCCGCAGACAGCCGGTAATTTTATCATTCCGGATCCATTGCTAACAGGACAGGCATGGAACAATGCATTACTGAATGCCACTTTTTATTTTGAGATCAGGGACCTTGGTTTTTCGGTTATACGCCCGGTACAATATAAATATGTTGATCCTGTAAAAGGGGAGGTTTACCAGCCCTTTATCCTGGTGCCGCATATCTATTTCTCACTGGCCCCGCATGTGGCGCTGATGAATGTAAAAACACCGGCAGGCAGGTTCGGCAGCGATTCTGTTTATATCAATTATAAATCAAATTTTACGAAGCAGAAAGTACCGGTAAGTGTTTATATGCTGGAGGATACGATTAAAGCGGCTTTTGAAAAACAGGACAGGGATTTTGAAAAAGGTAGATCCTATACCATTGCGCTGCCGGTTAAAAAATATTATAACCCTGCAAAAGGCGAATATATTGAAGCCGCTATCAAACTGAACCTGAATGGCAAGGACCAGATGTTCACCAAATATTTTAAAGGCATCTCTTATGATCATATCCCTGATATATATTACTCCTTTAAAGACAGGATCAAATTTGTAAATGAAGAAGTGATCACCGCAGGTAAAAAGATCGGTTATATTGTTGGCGCGGGCGACCGGATACCGGAAGCGCTGAAAGAAATGAAATACGATGTTAAGATCCTGTCTGAAGCCGATCTCACCGATGCCAACCTGCAGCAGTTCGATGCCATTATTGTTGGGATCAGGGCCTATAATATCTATGAATACCTGAGCGATAAAAGCGAGGTGCTTAACAATTATGTGCAAAATGGCGGCAACCTGATCTCGCAATACATTAAAAGTAATAAGGTTGGGAATAAAAATTTAAAAATGGGGCCTTATCCTTTTTCCATTAATGCCGGGATGCGTGTAACGGAAGAAGATGCCAAAGTGAATTTCCTATTGCCCCGGCACCCGGTACTCAATTATCCGAATAAGATCACCGACACAGATTTTGATGGCTGGATACAGGAGCGGAGCACGTACCAGGTAGACCAGGCAGATGCCCATTATGAAATGCCATTGGGTATGAATGACACCAATGAAAAACAAAGCAACGGCAGCCTGGCCATAGCCAAATATGGCAAAGGCAATTTTGCTTATGTAGGATTGGTATTGTTCCGGCAGTTGCCCGCCGGTGTTCCAGGGGCATACCGTTTATTAGCTAACCTGATCGCCTTACCCAAGAATTAATGAGCGGAATGCAACCACGGAAACGGATGAGTATCATTACCCTGTTATTAATAGGACTGGCAATCGGGTTTTTTATAAAGAATGTAAAACTGGGGTTGATTATAGGTCTTGCGCTCGGGTTACTCGCCGGCGGCCTGATGAGCAGCGGTCGGAAATAACTCCAAAATATAACCATGTCCGAAAACAAAATACCCTTCTTCTCCACCTGGCGCCGCTGGTACGTATTTGTATTGGCTGTATTGGTATTGCTCATTATCTTTTTCACCTGGTTCACTAAACATTTTGCATGAGCAGCCCGGATTGGATAGTATTGATCATCACCCTCACTGCCATTATTGCCTATGGCCTGTATAAGAGCCGTACCAGCAAGGACCTTGATGGATATTTTTTAAGCAACCGAAGCATGCCCTGGTATATTGTATTGCTCAGTATCATGGGTACCCAGGCCAGCGCCATCACTTTTTTATCAGCGCCCGGCCAGGCGTATACAGACGGGATGCGTTTTGTACAATACTATTTTGGATTACCTATTGCCATGGTGATACTGTGCATCACTTTTGTGCCGCTTTTCCGCAAAGTGAAAGTGTTTACGGCCTATGAATTTCTCGAGCAAAGATTTGACCTGAAAACACGCACATTTACTTCTTTTCTTTTTTTATTATCGCGCGGTCTGTCAACCGGGATCAGTATTTACGCCCCATCCATTATTCTCTCGTCTTTATTGGGATGGGATATTTTCTGGACCAATATCGTGATGGGTGGGTTGCTGATCGTGTATACAGTTAGCGGCGGCGCCAAAGCCGTTGCGTATACGCAGCAGTTACAACTGATCATCATTTTTATCGGCATGTTCGTAGCCGGATATTGTATTGTGCATTACCTGCCCGAAGGCGTTGGTTTTGGGGATGCATTAAAAGTAAGCGGCGCTTCGGGTAAACTGAACGTAATTACAACAGGTATCAGTGCAAAGGGGTTTGACTGGAAAGACAAGTATAACCTGATCAGCGGTATCATTGGAGGTTTTTTCCTGGCGCTTTCTTATTTTGGTACCGATCAATCGCAGGTGGGGCGCTATCTCACCGCAAAAGACAATACTGAAAGCAGGGTGGGCCTGCTGATGAATGGCCTGGTGAAAGTACCCATGCAGTTCCTGATATTATTACTGGGAGCGATGCTGTTCACTTTTTACCAGTTCAATGCCTCGCCGGTTTTTTTTAATAAAGCAGTTGCTGCCAAAGCGATGGAAACGCCCTATAAAGATTCGCTTATACGTATTGAAACAAAATTCAACCAACAGCAAATAGTACAAAACGCATTAAGCAAACAATACATCGTTGAAAAGAAAGAGAATTATAAGGACAGCCTGCGTAATGGATCGGTAAAACTGGCGGGGATCCAGAATGAATACAAAGCTGTTTTAAAAAAAGCGTTACCGGCCGGTTCGGATACGAGCGATACCAATTATATTTTCCTTCGGTTTGTCGTGGATTTTCTGCCTAAGGGATTGGTGGGGCTATTGATCGCTATTATTTTTCTTGCCGCCTGGGGATCTATTGCGGCGGCATTGAATTCGCTTGCCTCCTGTACCATGATCGATTTTCATCTCCGGTTTCGCGGGGTACAATATGACAGTACCAATGAACTGCAATGCCTGCAGGAATATAAAGTGTCTAAATATTATACATTAGCCTGGGGCATATTCTCCATTATCACTGCTGAATTCGCGACCGGTATGGGGAGTTTGATCGAGGCAGTGAATGTATTGGGATCTTTATTTTATGGGGTGATCCTGGGGATCTTCCTGGTGGCGTTCTATTGCAAAAAAGTAAACAGTAACGCCGTATTTATCGCCGCTATTCTTGGGGAAGCCATCGTAATCCTGTTCTTTCTTTTAGACAGGTACGAAGTGATCGGCCTGGGGTTCCTGTGGCTGAATGTGGTAGGTGCGGTTTCGGTGGTACTGTTGAGTTTAGGGTTGCAGGTATTTTTGAAAAAAAGAGCTATCTCAATCGCTTAAGTTGGCTGTTACTCAGTCAACATAAGTTTCCCGGATAACCACTTTTATCCGGGAAATCTCATTTTCGTTGAGGAGGCTTAGTATTTTGATAATCTGTTCTTTATCAACTGTTCTGATCTGATCAAGAACGATCCAGCCGGGTTTACGGTTGTATTTGATCCCGACCCTGGTCGGATAGGCTTTTGATTGACTTGTAACAGGAGCAATAACAATAGTTTGCAGATACCGGTTCATCTCATCAGGAGAAATGATGATACAGGGACGCGTCTTTTTCATTTCGCTGCCAATTGTCGGGTCAAGTGTTACCAGTACCACCTGGTATTGTTTCAGCTCCATTCTTCCAGGTTTTCATCTTCAAAAACATCAGGCAGCAATAGCTTATCATCGCCATTGTCGTGCATCTTTTTGAATGCTTTATCCCAACCGATGCGTGGAACTGCTTTCGGTTTGAGTAGGATATGATCTTCCTTTAAAATGATTTCTACTGCTTCCATAATATTGTATTTTTCCAATACTGTTTTGCTTAGCCGTATTCCTTTTGAATTACCGATTTTAATTACTGGAATTGTCATGATACAGTTTGTTATTATGTACATACAAAGTAATTACATAAGTAACTAGCATCAAAATTTATTTATCTCCTGCAAACTACCCGATAGTTTACAGTACAAGATCAGTATTAGCCGCAAACCATTAGCGTGTTTATACGCTGAATTAATAACAGTATCTTGCCTTCAATTACCTGCTATTTTTAGGTACCTCGATCTTTCCGCCAGGTTTAATATTGCCTGCTATATATGTTTCATGGTAATCTTTATAAAAAAATACACCCGGTTGGCACCTAAATTTTAAATGTAAACTGCTATGCGTACAACTTTCCCGGTATTGATCAGCTTTCTTTTTTTATTAGCGATCCCATCTATTTTGATCGCCCAGCCTGCATCGCTGCAAAAAGAATCTATCCGGATCGTTGACATCAATAAAGCCGCTTACCGGATCAGAACGATAGGCCATAAACCCGACTTTCTCGCAACTGATGTAGATAATGCATGGGTAATAGATAATGCATGGGTAATAGATGATCATCAAAACCGGATGATCAAATTTTCTTCCGAAAGTGATAAACCGTTGCTGGTCATCCCGGTTCCCGAAGCCTGTGCCGCACCGGTTGTTGCCTTTGATGCGCTTTGGGTGATGAGTTGTGCAGAAAAACAATTATACCGGATCGATCATACCACCGGTGCGATACTGGCAAAAATAGCTACTGGTATCGCAGACAAAGATGGAGAAATGAGTCTTTCAGCAGGCGACGGTTCTATCTGGCTGCTTTCAGATAGTACGGGTATCCTTGTACGGGTAGATCCGAAAACCAATACGATTCAGAAAAAAATTAAGGTGTTACCCCACTCTTTCTGCACGGCTTTCGGTCTTGCTGCTGTGTGGGTTACGAATTATCGAAACAATAGTGTGCAAAGAATAGATCCCCGTACCAATTTAGTAACAGCAACAATCGCGGTCGGTTCAAAACCCCGGTTTCTTACTGTAGGAGAAACGGCAGTGTGGACACTTAACCAGGGAGATGGAACCGTTTCAAGGATCGATCCATCAGCCAATAAAGTAATCGCAACAATCGATGTGAAAGCCAAGGGCAGTGGTGGAGACATAACTGCGGATAAGCAAAAAGTATGGGTTGTTTCAACTAATCCGGAAAGACCTGTGCAAACGATCAGTGCGGTATCCAATAAGGTAGAAACGATCTACGCACAAGGACCCATTACCGGAAAAGCATTTAAAGTTGACGGAGCAGTACGGGCATCGGCAAAATATATTTGGATCAGTGGATACCATAGTAAGACAGTATGGATATTTAAGAAGTAGAAACCTGTTAGCCGTTATCTATCATCTTACTAAACGGCCATTCCTTATTTCGGTGTGATTTAATGAGGTAAGCGATCCCTCCCAACACCGTAACCGTAATTCCACCCAGCATCATCTTCTGCCCGGTAGAAAACAGAATATATCCCCACATGATGATAGCGAGAATGACCGGCACCGGGTACAAGGGCATCTTCCAGGCAAAGTGATCCATCCCTTTTCTTTTCACTAATAATATCAGCCCAACACCCTGGCCGATGAACTGGATCAGTATCCGCATGGCAAGGATGGCTTTGATCACGTCTTCCAGTTTTAACATCAGGCTGAAAACAAACGCAAGGCTACCCAGCGCCAGTAAGGAGATATGCGGAAAGTGTTTGGTAGGATGGAGTTTACCAAAGATTTTGAAAAATGCGCCATCACGTGATGCTGCAAAGGGAATACGGCTATATCCGAGTGTGGCCGAGAACACAGAAGCAAACGCCACCCATAGGATCAACACGGTTGCAATATTGGCAGCAGTGGAACCAGAAAGCGACTGCACAAATTCACTTACCACAAATTTACTTTTCTGGATCTGTTCCAATGGCAATACAGAAGCCACACTCACATTCATCATCAGATACAAAACAGCAATACCCGCGATGGATATGAACATGCTTCTCGGAATATTTTTTTTCGGGTTGATGATTTCGCCACCCAGATGACAAACATTGTAATAGCCAAGATAGCTGTATACACTCTTAACGCTGGCGAAACCCAGCGCTGCAACAAAAGCGCCATTGAGGTGCAGGCCATTGTTGATATTTTTGATGGGCTGCAAAAAATGTCCATGAAAGATACCGCCGCCAATGATCCAGGTCATGGTAAACAGCACACCCATCCACAGCATCACACTGATCCTGCCAATGGCTTCTATTTTCCGGTATAAAAGGATTACGATCAGTACCACGATACTTCCGCTGATGGCCTTGCTTTGCCAGTCATTCACTTCTATGATAAACCCAAAATAATGCGCGAAACCGATAGCCGCAGAAGCGATCACGAGCGGCGCCTGTATCATCGTCTGCCAAACAAATAAAAAACTCATCAGTTTGCCCCATTTAGGGCCATAGCCTTCTTTTAAAAAATTATAGCTGCCACCTGCGAGTGGGTAAGTGGCCCCTAACTGGCTCCAGATCATCGCATCAATAAAAGATAGGAAAGCGCCTGCTATCCAGGCATATAAGAACCAGGGCCCGTTCATAGTCTGCGCCACTACACTCAGCACTACGAAAGGGCCAATGCCCACCATATCGGTCATATTGATAGCGGTGGCCTGTAAAAGACTTATCTTTCTTTCCAGTTTCGGCTCTTCTGTCGTGTGCATACGGTATAAAACTATTTCTTTGTAAGGACACAATACGAATATGGGTAAACAATTTTCTACAGTGGATTGGGCAAAGGGCTCCAATATTTACGAGGTCAATATCCGGCAGTACACAGAGGAAGGTACATTCGATGCATTTGCCCGTCATTTGCCACGGCTAAGGGAAATGGGTGTGGAGATACTCTGGCTCATGCCCATAACACCCATCAGCAAAGTGATCCGCCAGGGAACGCTGGGTAGTTATTATGCCTGCAGCAGTTATACAGAGATCAACCCTGAGTTTGGAACATTGAACGATTTCAAAAACCTGGTGGATAAAGCACATGCACTGGGTTTTAAACTGATCATAGATTGGGTGGCCAACCATACCGGCTGGGATCATCACTGGACAACGGAGCAACCTAACTGGTACCTGCACGATGCAAAAGGAAATTTTACGGAGAAGAATGGATGGCATGATGTGATCGACCTGGATTTTACAAACAATGACATGCGCAAGGCGCTGATCGGGGCCATGCAATACTGGATCAAAGAAACAGGGATCGATGGATTTCGTTGTGATATGGCCCACCTGGTACCGCTCGATTTCTGGATGGATGCGCGCACCCAATGCGACGCCCTAAAACCGCTGTACTGGCTGGCTGAGTGTGAAGTGGTATCTTATCATGACGCATTTGATACCAGTTATGCGTGGTGGTGGATGCATGTGTCCGAAGAATATGTAAGAGGTAAGAATACACTGAATACCATCCGGGATATATTACATGCTTACTCACAATACCCCGAAGGCGCGAGCAAACTATTCTTCACCAGTAACCACGATGAGAACAGTTGGAACGGTACGGAATACGAAAAATATGATGGCGCCGCCAAAGCATGGGCCGTGTTTACGTTTACCTGGCAGGATGGTATCCCACTTATTTACAGCGGGCAGGAAAGCCCGAATTGCAAACGCATGGCTTTTTTCGACAAGGATCTTTTCGAGTGGAATGAGCCATTACAGCTCCCTGATTTTTACCAGGCGCTGCTGCGGCTGCGGAAAACAAATGCGGCAATAACCGCAGGTGAAACCTTTCTTCTTCCGGGTGGAAAATATACGGGTCAGCTAATGAGCTTTTTACGCAGGAGGGGAGCGGATACGGTGCTGGTATTATTAAATCTTTCTAAAGACGAAAGGATCAAGATAGAAGTTGCGCATGAATGGCTGACAGGTAATTTCCGGAATATTTTTTCCGGTATGCAATTCGTCTTCAGTGGGCAGGAATCCTTTGAGCTCCAGCCTGGGGAATATATTGTGTATGAAAAGACCGGCACAAATTAAAAACGGGTGTCATGCAACCGCATAACACCCGGTATCATAAAATATTCATTACCAATTATTCAATATCGCTGAGGTCTAACGGGTAAGGATACGTGCTCTCGAACCCGGGATATACACCCTCGATCTTTACTTTTCTTCCTTTGATCACAGAAAGGATCTTATCCAGATCGGCAATGGTTTTAACTTCCTGGTCGTTAACACTGGTAATAATAAAACCTTCCTGCATCCTGGTTTTTTTCAACAATCCTTCGCTGATCTTCTTAACCAGCACACCACCCTGTATCTGGTTGGCAGTAGCTGTTTTTGTATCGATCGCCACTAATTCTGCGCCCAGTTTTTCAATGATGCCGGTTGTCTTTACTACTTCTGTATTTCCGGCTTTATTTTTTAGAATAAGGGGTACCGTTGATTCTTTGCCATTACGTATATAGGTAAGCGAAATTTTATCGCCCGGTTTGTAACGTGCCACCTGTTCCTGTAATTCAGGTCCGCCGGTGATCACTGCGCTATTCAACTTGGTTACAATATCGCCTTTCTTTAAACCGGCAGCAGCAGCAGCTCCATCCACCGGAACATCTATTACAAATACTCCTTCGCCTTCTTTGAAACCGGCGCCCAGTTCTTTTTTCTGTTCATCACTCATATTTTCTCTCGGATACTGGATCCCGATATACGCTCTCTGCACAGTGCCGAATTTTACGATATCGGTCACTACTTTTTTCACAATGTTCACCGGTATTGCATAAGAATAACCCGCATAAGATCCGGTAGGAGAGGCGATCGCTGAATTGATACCGATCAGTTCTCCATTGGTATTGATCAGCGCACCGCCGCTATTGCCCGGGTTTACGGCTGCATCGGTCTGAATAAAGGATTCGATAGGATTGCCACTCTGCCCGTTCACACCAATCGATCTTGATTTAGCGCTAACGATACCCGCGGTAACCGTAACATCAAGCGTGAGGGGATAACCGATGGCCAGTACCCATTGCCCTAATTTTGCTTCATCGCTGTTGCCATATACAAGGTAAGGCAGGTTGCGTGTATCTATTTTTATCACGGCAATATCGGTGCTTGGATCAGCCCCGATAACAGTGGCCTTATACGATTTCTTATTGGCCAGGGTTACATTGATCTCATCGGCGCCATCCACCACGTGGTTATTGGTAACAATGTATCCATCTTCTGTAATGATCACGCCGCTTCCGCTTGCGCGTTGTTCAGGCATCATCCGCGGACCGCCAAAGAAATCGCCCAGGTCATCTCCAAAAAGATCCTGGAAAGGGTTCCGCTGCTGACGCTGCGTTTGCGTGTTGCTAACCTGTCTTGCTTTGATCCTTGTTTTAATATGCACTACCGCCGGGGTGGCGCTGGTGGCTGCGGGTGTAAAGTCTACTCCTGCAGCTGCTGCATTGTTATTTCCAAAAAAACCGGCATAATTTACAGGCAGTTTCCCCGATTCCTGTATACCCGCCGTTTGATACTGTACTATTTTTCCATAACCCCACACACTCATAATGGCGGTGGCGGCACTAATGGCTACAACGGCAATTACGCTTTTAAAATTCATGTTCATTTTCTTTAAGATTAGATACTGTTAAGAACAAATTATATGCCTTTCCGACTACAAATTAATCAAGCTGTTTAATTGTCAGTTCACCAATGGTACCATTTAACAAATGTTTTACGTCAACCTTCGTAGTTCAGGGTGGTTTCCCGCCGCTTTCTGTTATCTAAGATACGTAGTTTGCTTCTTACAACCCTGCCAGGAAAGCCATCGTATCCACCCCATCTGCATAATCATTCAAAGAAGGGCTTTGCGCTGTTCCAAAAGCAGTTTGTCCCTTACCCACAATGCATTGTATATCCGTACCGACTTTTAACTTTTCGATTACTGACGCTTTGTCTTTATAAAACTGGTAGTGTACCTGGCTAACCGGCGAAAAGGCTGAAATATTTTCAGCCAGGATCACCGATTCATTACTCATGTAATATTTATTACCCATGATCAGCAGCGCCAGGTGGTAATCAAAATTGTGTTTGTATTTATGAAAGTCCATAAAATGGGCATACTCCTTTAATGACCCTAACAAAGGAATAAAATCATACCCTTCGGGAACATATAACTGGGTAACATTCCGGCAACCGAGCCCAAAATATAACTGGATATCGGATGCGAGTCCCGCCAGTTCCGCTGCTGTTTCTGTTCCATCCAGTATGGCTACCGAGGTCCGGTTCCTGCGAATGATATGGGGGTATTTGCCAAAGTAATAATCAAAATACCTTCCCGAATTATTGCTTCCTGTTGCTATATAGGCATCACAACCTTTTAACCTCTCCGCAAAAGAGAGCGTATTCTGGATAGTGACCTCCCATTCGTACAACTTTTTTACCAGGTGTTTGATCAGGACCTCGTCTTTTGATGATAGCCTGGCTACAGCCTGGTGCCCGCTGATGAATACAGAAAGCAGGTCGTGAAACCCTACCAAAGGGATATTACCGGCCATCACAATGCCCACTGTCTTTACGGAAGCCCGGCTGTCGGGAACCTGATAGCCTGCTGCCCAGCGCGTCAATAATAAGGGATCGAGGAACTGCCTGGCTATATTGCTGACCGATTTACTGATAAAATCGGGGATGAACCACTGATTTTCCAGGTAAGCACGCTCCTGTATGGCCAGCCAATCCTCCTCATCACTTAACATATATTCCCCCAAACGGGCCATCAGCGCAATTCGTTCTTGTAAAATCATTTGTCAATCGTATTTTTGAAACAGCAAATGTAGATTCACTAACCCAACAAACCCATTTTAGTATGGCCATCAAAATTACTGAAGAGTGTATCAATTGCGGCGCCTGCGAGCCCGAATGTCCTAATAACGCCATTTATGAAGGTGGCGTGGAATGGTCGATTTCCGACGGAACCACCATAAAAGGGAACTTTACCCTGATGGACGGCACCCTGGTAGCTGCCGATCAGCGTTTTGCACCGATCAGCGTAGACACTTATTATATCACACCGAATAAATGTACCGAGTGCCAGGGTTTTCATGAAGAACCCCAGTGTGCGGCGGTATGCCCGGTTGATTGCTGCGTACCCGACGAAATGTACCGCGAAACGGTTGACGACCTCCTCGGTAAGAAGGCGAGAATGCACGTATAGTGCACAACCGGCTGTGCGTAACTTTTTTTGCCCGGATGCTTGCAAAAAGCGGCGGACAAATCTAATTTTGGAGTATTAATCGCAGTATTAATAATTGTTGCCAGTAACGGTAACAACCAGTAACAGCGGGTGATATTTCCCGTTAACGTGAGGCGAAGAAACGAGGTGTTTCTTCGCCTTCTTTCTTATATTTGCTGCCATATTAATAAGAATGAAAAAAAAGATTGCCTTGGTTACCGGTGGGTTGAGCGGGGAAGCGCAGATCAGCTATAAGAGCGCGGTTACGGTGGGGAACAATGTTGACAGGAATCTGTTTGACGTGTACCGGATCGATATTAATGAGAGCGGCTGGTGGTACGAGCCGTTGAGCGGGGAGAAATCGAAAGTGAACAGGGATGATTTTTCGATCACCGATAACGGGGCAAAAGTAAACTTCGACGCTATCTTATTGTGTATTCATGGTACACCAGGCGAGGATGGGAAACTGCAGGGTTATTTTGATATGCTGCACCTGCCTTATACCAGTTGCGATGCGGCTACTTCCGCGCTCACATTCAATAAAAGATATACCGTTGCTGTTGCCGCTTTCGCGGGGATCCATGTGGCAAAATCGCTCCACCTTTTTAAGCATACCCCGGTTTCAACAGAAGAAATAACCAAACAATTGCAACTCCCCGTATTTGTAAAACCCAATAACGGGGGAAGCAGTATCGGGATGAGTAAAGTGAATGAAAAAGAAGCATTGGATGCGGCCCTTACCAAGGCATTCAAAGAAGACGACCAGGTATTGGTGGAAGAGTTTATCGGCGGCAGGGAATTTACCATCGGCGTGTTTAAGCATAAAGAAGGAACGATGGTATTGCCGATCACAGAGATCATCACCCACAATGAATTCTTCGATTTCGAAGCAAAATACCAGGGCAGGAGCGAGGAGATCACCCCCGCCCAACTGGAAACAACGATGAAACAACAATTGGAATCAGCCGCCAGGCGTGTATACGAAGTGCTGAATTGCAGGGGTGTAGTCAGGATAGATTTTATTTACGATGTTCAGAAGCAGCAACCCTTTATGCTGGAAGTAAATACCGTACCAGGTCAAAGCGAAGCCAGCGTAATACCCCAGCAGGTGAAGGCAATGGGCTGGACGCTGAAGCAATTTTATTCTGCCGTTATAGAACAGGCGCTGGCATAATTCTGGAATTGGCGATTGGGAAATTTTGGGATATCCGAAACAAAATTTCCCAATTCCTAACCTATAAAATTGTCTACCTTACCCGAATAATACATTCTAAAATTTCCCAATTCCAAAATGTCAAAATCCGATTCTTTGTTCAAATTCATCACGCATAAACCACTCTGGGTAAACATACTCGCCGGTTTCGGGCTGATTTTGATCCTGGTACTCCTGTTCTTTGGATCGCTCTCCTGGCTCACGGGTTATGGAAAGACAGAGAAAGTGCCTTCTGTAACGGGACAGAATATCGTAGCCGCAAAGAAAACGCTGGAAGACAAAGGTTTTGATGTGGTGATACAGGACTCGCTCTATGTAGACAGCGTGGCCAAACAGGCGGTTCTCAGGCAAACACCCGAAGCGGATGCCACGGTTAAATCGGGTCGTACTATTTACCTCACGGTTAACCGCACCATTCCGCCGCAGGTAGAGATGCCGAACCTCGCAGGGTTCTCAGTAAAGAGTGCAGAAATGTACCTGATCAGCCTGGGTTTGAAAATGGGAGAGATCACTTACCGGCCGGATATTGCGCGCAATTCAGTACTGGATCAATTGTTTAATGATAGCCCGATCAAGCCCGGTACAAAGATCCCGATCGGCTCGGTGATCAGTTTTGTGCTCGGTAGCGGCGAAGGCGGTGGAGATATGAACGTGCCCGACCTGGTGGGTATGACCCTGGAGGAAGCAAAGACCTTTCTCTCCACTATCAGTGTCAGTCTTGGGTCGATCGTTGCTATGGGAACGATCAAAGATTCTGCTTCTTCATTTGTGGTAAGACAAAACCCGTCCAAACTATCCGATTCGCTGTCGCTTGATGGATCACCGGTACCCAATAAAATACGACGTGGGCAGGTGGTTGATATCTTTATCAGTGGTACAGCGCCTGAAAGAAGCGATTCTACGGGGGAAGGGAATAATTAATAATTAGTAATTAATAATTAATAATTAATAATCTATCATTCTATGCAAACCATTACTGTTGAAGAACTGAAAGCAAAAATAGATGCCGGTGAAAACATTAACCTGGTAGATGTAAGAGAGCCGCATGAACATACCGAATTTAATATCGGCGGAATGTTGCTGCCATTGGGCAAAGTACAGACCATGCAGGTAGATGAGATTGAGGACCTGAAAGAAGATACCGTTTATGTTTATTGCAGAAGCGGCAACCGCAGCGGACAAGCCTGTTTAATACTGGACACGATGGGATTTAAACAAACCGTGAACGTTACCGGAGGGATGATGGCATGGCAGGAGAGGATCAGCAAATAAATATCGAATATTGAACATAAAATGTCGAATGTCGAAGTTGTTTTTTTGCTTCGACATTCGACATTTTTCAGAGCCTGATATTCAAACCGATCATAAAGTTTCTTCCCGCCATCGGATAATAACCGTTCTCTGTTGTTAATACGTTGCCCGACACATACGCATAGGTATATCCGTTTGGCTCGTACTTTTTGTTGAACAGGTTATTCACCTGGCCAATGATGCGCCATTCCTTAATGCATTTGCCTTTGATGGTCCATGCTGCCCTGACATCTTCCACGAAAAATGCATTCAGCTTTCTGGCATCGCTCTGGCTGTTGTCCATGTATTCTTTGCCAACATATTTGCTGTTAAAACTTAACTCAACATCACGCACAGGTAAAATATTGATACCCGCCCCGCCAATGATAGAAGGGGAGAAAGAAATATCTGTGTTGGTATGTACCACCGCATCCTGCCCGCCGGTATCGTAATTGTCGATATACTCTGTAAACAAACGGATCTTGTTCCTGCTTACTGTAAGGTTGCCCCATGCATTGATCCATGTATCGAGGATACCGCCCGCCTGCAGTTCAATTCCCCTGCGGAAACTTTTCGGAATATTGGTCCGGGTATAAGAACCCACATCATTGATCTGCCCGGTTAATACCAGTTGATCTATATAATACATATCATACAATGTGATGCCGGCGTGCCAGTTGGCTGTTCTTTTCTCGATGCCCAATTCAAAATCATGCAGGGTCTCGGGCCTGGGTTGCGATACAAGGCTCGCCTGGAAATCATCCCGGTTGGGTTCCTTATTACCCAATGCATAACTGAAAAATGCCTGCACACCATTCTTATGATACGTGATCCCCGCCTTCGGGTTAACAAAATCAAAACTCCGGTTAACGGTCAGTGCAGGGTTGCCTTCAAATCCATTCATCGTATGATTCACGTGCCTGTATTGAAGGTCTACAAAACTGAACCAGTTGGTTCCCATCTGGTGCTCCCATTTTGAATAAAAATTAGCGTCTGTTTTGGTTGCCGGGTAATCATAATACCGGTAATCTTTTGAAACACTCCCTGTTTGCAGCCAGCTGATATTACCATAATGCTTCCCGTCGTATTTTGTCCAGCCCCCGCCAAAGTCCAGCTCATCTTTGCTGTCCTTATATTGCATCGAAGCGATCTGTCCGTAAAAGTAATTGTCGAGCCATCTCTGCCGCACGAGGTCAGTTTTTTTTACAATGGCAGCGCCAACCAATACATTTGGCAATCCATAATCTGCGTATAACTGGTTCGCCTTATATTCTTCATAGTAGCCTTTTCCTCTTGTAAGGAATAACGCGGTGTTGAACGACCATTTACTGTTGAAGGAATGATTAAAGAATAACTGGTAATGCGTCTGCGTATAATTATCTGTCTCGTTATCATAGGGGGCGCCTGGTTTCTCGGTTCCGGCAGGGTTATAGGTCCTGTCGGTCGCCAGCAGGTAATCCGGCACTCCGTACCATGCCTGGTAGGTTTTCTCTTTCCCGGAAAGGATATTCAGCCGCAGCGAGGATGTTTTATTTAACCATGCCGTGCTGAAATAAAATGACTGCAGGTTGCTTTTGGCGCGGTCGATAAATCCATCACTGCTGATCCGGCTGAGCCGTGCATCTACCGTGAAATGATCATTGATCAAACCACTGCCTGCTTTTACTGTATTCTTCCAGGTATTGAATGAGCCGAAACTATTGTTGACCTCGCCGTATGCCTTTTCAGAAAATTCATTGGTAGACAGGTTGATGGTACCGCCAAAGGCGCCCGCGCCATTAGAGGAAGTGCCTACACCGCGCTGTACCTGTATGCTGTTAACAGAGGAAGCAATATCCGGCAGGTCCACAAAATAAGTACCCAGGCTTTCCGCATCATTATACGGAATACCATTTAGTGTCACATTGATACGCGTGGCATCTGAACCCCTGATATGGATACCGGTATATCCCACACCATTGCCCGCATCGGAGTTGACAACAACAGAAGGGGTCTGGTTAAGCAGGAAAGGAATATCCTGCCCCAGGTTATTCCTTGCGATCTGTTCTTTATTCAGATCGGTCCTTGCAAACGGCGCCCGGTCTGAAGCCCTGACCGACTTTACTTCCAATGGCTCAAGGAAAACAACCATTGGGGTTAATGCGATCATCAGCATGGTTTCCGTGCTGCCAACGGATACGGTTTGTTTGTACTCTTTGAAACCGATACTGCTCACAATCAGTTCGTAACTGCCGGAAATGATCCTGCCGATAGCGAAATGACCTTTCTGATCGGTGACCACCTGGTGACCGTTTACAGAAACGGTGGCGCCGGCAACGGGAATTCTGGCATTGGCCTCGGAAACAAATCCCTGGACGCCGCCGCTTTTGTTAGGTTGGGTAAAGGCAAAGATGGTTAGCAATGCAAGCATGGTTGTTCCCAAAAACTTTTTCATTTTTTAGCTTTAAAAGTTAATAATGGGAACAGGGAATAGCTAATGGAGGGGACTACGTATAGAACTGTACACCTTCCCTTCGCAGGAATTACCCTGTTCAGGTTCAACGGGTATTATCTCAGCCGGATCGCAGTTTGTGTGAAGACACACCAACTGCGATCCAGCACCCCGAGGAATTGTCTTCTACAAAAATAGGCTTTCAATATATCCCTCCCAACTGTAACTTTATGTAAGGCTGACCGTTCCAACCTGAAAACATTCTCTTATGAAGAAAATAGTCATCGCAGCGATACTGGGTCTTGGCCTTTCTGCTGTGCAGGCGCAGAACGAAAAGAATATCGTGGTGGATGCCAATGCAGAAGTTCGTCATGCCAGTGGTTTCAGCGCTATAGAAGTGTCGGGCGCCATCGACCTGTATATTTCCCAGGGTACGGAAGAAGCGGTGGCTGTAAGCGCTTCTGCGGATGAGATCAGGGCCAGGATCAGGACCGAAGTCAAGGGCGGCACGCTCCATATTTATCTTGACGGCAAAGGGCTGAACTGGAAAATATGGGGAAATAATAAAATGAAAGCTTATGTGACTTTTAAAACGCTGGCACGTTTGGAAGCATCGGGTGCCTGTAATATAAAAGCAACTGAGGTGATCAAAGGAGAGGAACTCGCCATTGAATTATCCGGCGCCAGCGATTTTACCGGTGAAGTGGCTTACAATAAAGTGAAACTGAATACGACCGGCGCTTCTCAAATCAGGATCTCGGGTACAGCCGCTTTTACCAGTGTGGATGCGAGTGGAGCCTGTACCGTAAAGGGGTATGACCTGAAAACGGATATGTGCAGGGCAGATGCTTCCGGC
The DNA here is from genome assembly GCA_025352905.1 of Bacteroidota bacterium. GTDB lineage: Bacteria > Bacteroidota > Bacteroidia > Chitinophagales > Chitinophagaceae > Sediminibacterium. The sequence continues at coordinate 18,123 of JANXRX010000194.1, forward strand.
GCTTCTAATATATATATTACTGTGAATAAAGAATTGAACGCCGGCGCCAGTGGCGGCAGCAGCATCTACTATAAAGGCACGGGCCTGATCAGGGATATCAGCAGCAGTGGCGGCGCTTCCATTAAACGCCGTCAGGATGAATAAGGAATAAAAGATTTGGAATCTCCCCATCCCGGCACTACTTTTGCACCCCATTACATCGCGAGGTAGAGCAGCGGTAGCTCGTCGGGCTCATAACCCGAAGGTCGGAGGTTCGATCCCTTCCCTCGCAACTTTTTCGAAAGGCCTCTTGGATGGAGGTCTTTTTTATTCGGCTAGAGGCTTCTCTGGATACTGAATACCGGATCCCGGAAAAATCGTAAGATAGATTGCTAAGAAGCACTATCCTGCTGCCGGTTTACTGTTCATTACCCCTGAAGCATCCTGCAAAAAAAAATCGGTATCCCCGACCTACAATTATGCGATCAGGATTCGTAAACATATTTGGCAAACCTAATGCGGGCAAAAGCACGCTTCTCAATGCATTGATAGGAGAGAAGATGGCCATCGTATCGCACAAGGTGCAAACTACCCGGCACAGGATCAAGGCCTTCCTGAACAAACCCGGAGAGTACCAGGTGATCTTTTCAGATACGCCTGGTATCATCGATCCCAGATACAAACTCCATGAAAAGATGATGGCGTCTGTAAAAAGCGCACTCGAAGATGCAGATGTGGCGCTGCTGATCGTGGATGCCAATGAAAACCTCGAAGAATGTGATGCTATTTTCCAGGGGCTTCATTTAAAAGTGCCCTGTATCGTGGTATTGAACAAAATAGATGAAGCAGGGAACGGGAAAATAAAACTGGCAGAGGCATTTTTTGCGGAGAGGGCCTATTGCAAACAACTGGTAAAGATCTCCGCTTTGCAGAATGTGCATCTCGATAAACTGCTCGCTGCCATTATGGAATTTCTCCCCGAAGGCAATCCCTTCTATAGCGAAGAGGACCTGAGCGATCTGCCCACTAAATTTTTTGTAAGCGAAATGATCCGCGAAAAGATCTATGAACTGTTCGGGGATGAGATCCCGTATCATACCGCTGTAATGGTGAATGAATTTAAAGAAAAGCAGAGCCTCGTGAAGATCCAGGCCGATATTATTGTGAACCGGGAAACTCAGAAAGCCATTATCATTGGCGATAAAGGATCGATGATACGACAGGTAGGCATGATGGCCAGGAAAGATATCGAAGCCTTTATACAACAGAAAGTATTCCTGGAACTGTTTGTAAAAGTGCGCCCCAAATGGCGCGATAATGAATTGCAGTTAAAAGAATACGGTTATAAATAAACAAATATTACGTGCCGGTCCTGTATCTCACAAGACTATTGCACAAGACCGGTAAGAGCCCTGTGAAGACACAGGGCTTGCGGAAAAAGAATAAACAAAAATATTATGAGTTATACAGTAGCGATAGTTGGAAGACCCAATGTGGGCAAGAGTACTTTGTTTAACCGTTTTCTTGAGCAACGGAAAGCGATCGTGGATGATATCAGCGGGGTAACGCGCGACAGGCAGTATGGGCTGGCCGACTGGAACGGTAAGGTGTTTAACCTGATCGATACGGGTGGTTTTGTGCCCGGCAGTGATGATATTTTTGAAACAGAGATCCGCAAACAGGTAAGGATAGCCATTGATGAAGCGGATTCCATCCTATTTATGGTGGATGTGGCCGTAGGAATCACCGATCTTGATGAAGCTATGGCAGACATGCTGCGCCGGGGAAAGAAACCGGTATATGTTGTCGTAAATAAAGTAGATAACGGTGCGCGTGAACTCGAGGCCAATGAATTTTATGCCCTGGGTTTTAAAAATAATTTCTTTATCAGCAGTATTTCCGGAAGTGGTACGGGCGATCTGCTTGATGCGGTAACAGCAGATTTTGAAAAGGAAGATGTGGAAGCGGCGATGAAAGACAGCGAACTGCCCAAGTTTGCCATTATCGGACAGCCTAACGTGGGAAAATCTTCTTTGCTGAATGCATTGATAGGGCAGGAGCGAACGATCGTAAGTAATGTTTCCGGTACCACAAGGGATAGCATCCATACCCATTATAACCTTTTTCAGAAAGAATTTGTACTGATCGATACGGCGGGCATCCGTAAGAAAAGCAAGGAAAAGGACGATCTCGAATTTTATTCCATTATCAGGGCCATCAAAGCCATGGATGATGCAGATGTGTGCCTGATCGTGTTAGATGCCGATAAGGGAATTACCGCACAGGATATTACCATCTTCAGCCTGGCCGTGCGAAAGGGCAAGGGAGTGGTTGTATTGGTGAATAAATGGGATCTCGTGGAAAAGACCACAAATACGGCCCGGGACTATGAAAGGGCGCTGAAGCAAAAACTGGCCCCTTTTACAGATGTGCCCATCCTGTTTATTTCGGTTATTGAAAAAACAAGGATATTGAAGGCTATTGAACTGGGACTGGAAGTGTTTGAGAACCGGAAAAGAAAAGTGGCTACTTCCAAGCTCAATGATATCATGTTGAAAGCAGTAGAAGCTTACCATGCGCCGGTTGTTAGGGGAAACCCGATCAAGATCAAATATGTTACCCAGTTACCCACACCGGTACCTTCTTTTGCCTTTTTCACGAATTACCCGGATGATATCAAAACACCTTATAAGAACTACCTGGAAAACAAAATGCGGGAGAACTTCAAGTTTACCGGGGTTCCTATACGGATCTTCTTCCGCAAGAAATAAGCTGGTTTTTACAGTAATTTTATATCGCAAAATATATAATATGATCTTTGCCGGACCCCAAATAATAAATAACCGGTAAAACTTGCAAAACCCGTACCGATTATTATCTTTGCGCCGAATAATAACCCAAAAAAACAAGTACAAAATGAAAAAAGTATTCGCAATCTTAGCTGTAGCCGGCTTTATGGCTTGTAACTCAGCTGACACCAAACCTGCCGCTGCTGACACAACAAAAACAGCAATGGACACCGCTAAAGCTGCAATGGACACTGCAAAAGCTGCAATGGACACTGCAAAAGCTAAAATGGATACCGCTAAGAAGGGTAAAATGTAATTTTAGTACTTCGTTACTTTATTACTTCTTGCAAGAAGGGCCTCCCGGTTTACCGGGAGGTTTTTTTGTGCCAGTTTGTACCAAATTCCCCGATTACTGGCTAATGGCACCAATATTGACCTAATTTCACGCACTAATTTTGCAAAAGCAGTTGAGTGGTTATGTGCCATTTTGACCAAGATCGCAGTATATGGTAAAAGAGAAACATTTTTTCCGTTCAGAAGAGGATACAGACTTCATGCCCATCATCCCTATTAATGAGCATGAGAGCGAACAGGACAAGAACCTGGTCATTCCCGGTATATTACCCATCCTTCCTTTGCGTAATACCGTACTTTTCCCGGGCGTGGTTCTGCCGATAACGGTTGGCCGTGACAAAAGTATCAAAGCGGTGAATGATGCATATAAGGTAGATAAACTGATCGGCGTACTGGCGCAGACGGATGCCAATATTGAAGAACCTGAGCCAAAAGACCTTTGCCGGATCGGTACGGTAGCCAAGATCGTTAAACTGATCAAGATGCCCGATGGCGGTACCACCATCATTATACAGGGCAAACGCAGGTTTGAATTACAGGAAATGCTGAGTGAGGATCCTTATTTTAAAGCGTCCATTAACCTGTTTGATGATGATATCCTGCCTGTAACGGAAGATTTCCATGCCTATATCAGTACCATCAAGGACCTGGCAGGGCAGATCATACAGTTATCACCCAATCTTCCCACCGAAGCGTCTATCATCCTGAAAAATATTGAGAACCCTTCTTTTCTGATCAATTTCGTAAGCAGTAACCTGAACAGTGAGCTGCTCGAAAAACAGAACCTGCTGGAGATCCATGATATTCATGAAAGGGCCGAGCGCCTGATCTTTGTACTGCAGCGCGAACTGCAGTTTGCGGAGTTAAAGGACAAAGTAACCAATAAGACACGCACCGAAATAGACAAACAGCAACGCGATTACTTCCTGCAACAGCAGTTGAAAAGCATTAAGGATGAATTGGGAGGGGATAGCAATGAGCGTGAGATCGCGGATATGAAGAAGAAAGCAGAGAGCAAGAAATGGCCCGAAGCTGCGCGAAACGCTTTTAAAACCGGGATCGCCAAGCTGGAAAGGATGCATCCCACTACGCCTGATTATTCGGTTGTGTACAACCACCTCGACCTGATGCTCGATCTTCCCTGGTTAGATATTACGGCAGATAATTACGACCTGAAGAACGCAAAGAAAGTATTGGATATGGACCATTACGGAATGGGCAAGATCAAAACGCGGATCTTGGAATACCTCGCCGTGCTCAAACTGAAAGGGGATATGAAGAGCCCGATACTTTGTTTTCTCGGCCCTCCGGGTATTGGTAAAACCTCTCTTGGTCGTTCTATTGCACACGCGATAGGCCGTAAATATGTGCGTGTGAGCCTGGGCGGTTTGCATGATGAGAGCGAGATACGCGGTCACCGTAAAACCTATATCGGCGCCATGCCCGGCCGTATTGTTCAGAACATACGCAAATGCAAATCATCCAACCCGGTTATGATCCTGGATGAAATTGATAAGATCGGAAGCGATTTCAGGGGCGATCCTTCTTCTGCTTTATTGGAGGTACTTGATCCTGAACAGAATCATACTTTTTACGATAATTACCTGGAGCTTGAGTACGACCTGAGCAAAGTCCTGTTCATTGCCACGGCCAATAACCTGCAGAACATACAACCTGCGCTGCGCGACAGGCTGGAGATCATTGACCTCAGCGGTTATGCCATTGAAGAAAAAGTGGAGATCGCCAAACGCCACCTGCTGCCCAAACAAAAAGAAGCGCATGGGCTGGGTAAAGTAAATTTTAAGATCAATGATAAAGTGCTGGAGAAGATCATTGAGAACCATACCCGCGAAAGCGGGGTGCGGGAACTGGACAGGCAGCTGGCTTCCATCATGCGTTACCAGGCCAAGGAACTGGCTACCAAAAACAAGCTGAAATCGAACGTGACCATGCCCGATGTGGAGAAGATCCTGGGTCAATCGAGATACAGTAACGAGATCTATAAAACCGCTAATATGCCCGGTGTTGCCGTTGGGCTTGCCTGGACCTATGTGGGAGGGGATATTTTATTTATCGAGACCATTCTTGCAGATGGAAAAGGCGAACTGAAACTCACAGGAAACCTTGGGAACGTAATGAAGGAAAGCGCCACTACGGCCTTGAGTTACCTGCAGGCGAATGCCCGTAAATTCGGGATCGATCCGGCTGATTTTGCCAAAAAGAATATACATATACATGTTCCCGAAGGCGCGGTGCCGAAAGACGGGCCGAGTGCGGGCGTTACCATGCTTACCTCCTTAACTTCCGCGTTTACCGCCAGGAAAGTAAAACCTTTTCTTGCCATGACGGGCGAGATTACCCTGCGCGGGCAGGTATTGCCCGTTGGCGGAATCAAGGAAAAGATCCTCGCGGCCAAACGTGCGGGTCTTAAAGAGATCGTGCTTTGCTCACTGAATGAAAAAGACGTGAACGAGATCGACAGGAGTTTTATCAAAGGCGTTCAGTTTCATTATGTGAAAACAATGCAGCAGGTGGTTGACCTGGCATTGGTGTAGTGGATTTTTGCCATTAGATTTGGTGAGAATTTGATCAATGCGCCGATTTCTTTTTTTTACCTGTTTTTTACTGGTGAACCACTCATTTGGCCAAACCGTTGGCGGGAATGCGGTGTTCAATTTTTTATCGCAATCCAACTCAGCGCAGTTATCGGCCCTGGGCGGGGTAAATACCTCTTCCATCGGTAATGATGTGGGAATGAGTTTCCATACCCCCTCTTTATTAAGAAATGAAATGCATGGCCAGGTCAGTGCGTCTTTCAATTCTTTTCTGGCAGGGATCAGGAACTACAGCCTTACTTCTGCCTACCATGCGGAGCCGCTTCAAACAAACTTTGCAGTTGGGGTTAATTATTTCGACTATGGCACCATCGCCCAAACAGATGCTTCCGGTAACCTGCTGGGTGTGTTCCGGCCCGTTGATTATGTGGTACAGGTAATGACCTCGCGGCAATACCATGAAAGGTTCTGGTACGGGCTCACTATGAAATACATTAATTCAAATTATGGCCCTTACCGTTCTTCCGGACTGGCGTTTGATGCAGGGATCACATATTATGATTCATCCAGCCGGTTACAGGTAAGTGTTGTGGTAAAAAATATGGGCACACAACTGAAAGCCTATAATGGCAGCGGTAGGGAAGAGTTACCATTCGATCTGCAGGCAGGCGTTACCAAGCGGTTAGCCCATGCACCGGTGCAGTTCTCCCTTACTGCGCAGCACCTCCAGCAGTTCAATATTTATTATAACGATACAGCTTTCCGTGCATCCGAAGGCGAAGGAGGGTTCAGTGGCAATAATACTTTTCAGAAAATATTTTCTCACCTCGTTCTTTCCACGCAGGTATTTCTCAGCGATAAAATGGAACTGACAGCGGGCTATAATTTCCTGCGCCGGCAGGAACTGAACGCGTATAATATTACCAGCGGCCTGAACGGCTTTTCATTCGGGGCAGGTATATTCTTAAAAAAATTGCAGATCCGTTATGCAACCGGATTTTACCAGAGCAATCTTTTTCATCAATTGTCTTTGAATCTGAATTGGAAGAAGGAAGATGGTCATTAGTCATTGGTAATATCTTAATGCCCCAATGACCTCAGTCAGATCCTTACCGGACCGTGAAATTCACGTAGATAATGGTGGAATCTTTGCTGACTGTTCTTTTACCATCATCGAGGTCGGATATCGCAATGGTTACCCTGTCGGTGCCGCCACTTTGTAAAGAGCTGGTGTATAGGTACGAAGGACTGGTATTGCCTTCCTGCGGTTCGATTTCACTGATGGTAAAATGGGTGGCCTGTTCTATGATCGTCACTTTTTTGGTCGCATTCCAGACAGTGGAAAGATCGAGATGAAAAGCGGTTCCCTGACGGATAGTTGTATCAAGGATGATCTCTTTGATCACCTCGCTCTGCGCAACCTCTTTCGTGCAGGATAGCAGGAAAAAAGTTGCTGACAGACAGAGCAGGGTACAAAGAATTGGTTTTTTCATGGTATAGATAATAAGAAACGGGAACACCGGTCATTATTACCCATAGATTCATCCCTAAGCCGATCCGTTGCCCCCAAAACAAAAAAATCCCTAACCTCCATAGAGATTAGGGACAATCATTTACTCCTTATCACTTACCCCTCACCTCGTTCCCGGTTTTTTCGGCGGCATCACGGCCTTTTTTTCCGGGATATTGGCAGGAGGCTTTTCGGGCGTTTTCTTTGGATCCTTTTTATCGCCTGTTTTTGGCGCTGTGGTGTTTTTGGGCTCATCTATTTTTACGTCAGATTCAGCGCCTATACCCAGGTCCTCCAGTTTGATGCCTTTGGGCACATCATATTCTTTAGAAGTGCCGGTAGTGCCGTCTTCGCTTTCACCGGAAGGTATGGTATTGCTGCCGTCGATATTGCGGATATCGATATCCTCTTTCATCAGTTCGGGTTTTGCGAAAGTGAGTTTGGTATCGATACCACTGTTGGGATCGGCAGCGGCCTTTTTCATAAAATACGCCCATATCGGCATGGCTGCGCGCCCGCCTTCCCCGTTCTTGCTTTCCGTTTTAAAACGGATAAAGCGATCGTCGGCACCTACCCAGGTTCCGGCCAGCAACTGTGGTGTATACCCCATGAACCATCCATCGCTGTTATCATTGGTTGTACCGGTTTTACCCGCGATCTCAAGACCGTTCGGCATATCGTAATTCCAGATACCCGCACCTGTTCCAAAAAGCATCACCCCCTGCATCATCCTGATCAGGGAATAAGCTGTCTGGTCGCTGATCACTTCTTTCCGGTGCGGTGCAAAAGTGGCCAGCACATTACCGTTCCTGTCTTCGATACGGGTGATATACATCGGCTTGGCGTTGTAGCCCCTGCCCGGGAACATACTGTATCCCTGCATCATTTCATATAAGGAAAGTTCAACAGCGCCGATACCGATAGCAGGGTAGGCCGGGATCTTAGAAGTGAAATCGCATTTGCGTAAAAAATCTATCAACCGCTTTGCCCCGTTATTGCCACCGTTGTCTAATTGTTTCAACACATAAGCCGTTGCACAGTTCCTTGATTTTGCCAGTGCCAGCGCCATTGGCATCGCGGCACCTGTGCAGGTTTTGGTAGTAGCCGGTACCATCCCGTATTCTCCAAAACTCTGCTGGTTATCATACACCGTGGTATTGGGTGTGAAACCCGCTTCTTCAATAGCCAGGCTGTACAAAAGCGGCTTCATGGTAGAACCTACCTGGCGTTTGGTATTGATATTGGCATGATCGTATTTGTAGGTCTTAAAATCGATCCCGCCTACCCAGGCTTTTATCTGCCCGTCGAGCGGGTTCATTACCATAAACCCGGCCTGTAACATCTGCCGGTGGTATTTGATGGAATCATAAGGCGTCATGGTCGTGTCTTTGCCCCTTGTACTGTTCCAGGCAAATATGTGCATGTTGATCTTCTGGTAAAAGGTCTTCCTGATATCCTCTTCTTCCAACCCTTCTTTTTTCAGGTTGCGCCAGCGGTCGCTTTGTTTCATGGCCGTTTCCAGAACATTTTCATATCCTTTCCATACCGTTCCATTCTTAATGTTATCCTGTGCATTAAGCAGTTTTTGCATATTGGCCATATGCCAGGCCACGGCCTCCTCGGCATAGGTCTGTAATCTCGGGTTGATGGTCGTGTATATTTTCAGGCCATCACGGTACAGGTCATAATTATCGCCGTTATTCTTCTTGTGTTCCTTGCACCATTTTTTCAGATCCTCTCCCAATATCATCCTGAAATAGGGGCCGAGACCGTTGTTCTCATCCAGTTTTCTATAATTCAGTTCAATGGGTTTCTTTTTTAAGATATCGGCTTCGGCCTGCGGAATAAAATCCTTACTCGCCATCCGGTTCAGTACCAGGTTCCTTCTTTCGAGTGCGCGGCGCGGATTTGACCGCGGGTTATAAATACCCGGGCCATTGATCATCCCGATCAATACCGCCGCTTCTTCTACATTAATACGGTCCGGTTCTTTCTGAAAAAATGTTCTGGATGCATTGCGGATCCCAAAAACATTATCTCCAAACGCAACCGTATTTAAATAAAGTGTCAGGATCTCTTCCTTGGTAAAATTCCTTTCCAGTTTAATGGCAATGATCACTTCTTTTAATTTCTGAATACTCCTGAGCAGGAAATTCTTGGTGCTCCAGTTTTCCGTAAACAAATTCTTGGCCGTTTGCATGGTAATGGTACTGGCGCCGCCCTCGCTACCAAGAAACACAAAAGCCCGGCCGAGCGAGTAGCCATCGATCCCACTGTGATCATAAAACCGTTTATCTTCCGTTGCCACCAGTGCATTGATAGCGTGTTTGCTGATATCCTTATAGTCTACATTGATACGGTCCTCAACGTAATATTTGCCCATTGGCGTACCATCATCTGCAAATACCTGGCTGGCCAGTGATGCGGTCGGGTTCTCTATATCTTCCAGATCGGGCATGGAACCCAGCCAACCCAGGTTAATGATCAGTATCAGCAATACAATGAACGCGAAGCCGCCAAAGAATATGCGCCAGAATATTTTTACTGATTTTGACATATTGGTAGAATTCATTTGATTAATGTATGTTGAATAAACCGCACACCAAATATCCGCCATTTTCTTCTTGCATCTCCTTAAAATCTATCCGGGAACACTTCATGAATAAAGGTACGGTACCCCGCCAGATCGTTGGTGCCCAGTAACAAACGCATGTTGGGCGTGCTGATCAGGCTGAAACTGTATTTATCGGCTGTTAACCACGGAATGATCCTCGAAGCGGTTAACGGCTTTGTTTTATCAATATACCCCATCGCTTCCCCTGCGTTTACAAACGGGCCAAAGAGCAGGAACTGCGCCTGGTCATTGATCTTTTGTGTAGACATATTGATCTTCAGATCGGGATACCGCTCCTGGTTAAAACGGTTAAAAGCATTCCGCGCCTCACTGATAAAGATCGGGTCCACTTTATCCAGTATTACAATAACATATTGTGTATCGGCAGCATTAAAGGAATAACCGTTTTTTGTGATCACTTCTTTTTTCGTTCCGTTATCCAGTGTCAATGCTTTCAACGGGGTTCTCAGTGCCAGCCCCGAATCTCTTTTGGGAACACCCAGCGGGTCAATGGCAATGGTACTGGTATTACTCAGGTTTACCAACTCTCTTCTGCCGGGCGCGAGTTGGGCAGGTGGTTTAAAAGGACTGAACTTCCGTACACGGAGCCCGGTCATAGGATTGGTACTGTCAAGATCCACACCCCGTGTAATATCATCATCTTTCCTGTTCACATTGAGGTTGGTGAGGTAGGCCTCAATTTCTTTCCTTCTTTTTAAAACATCAACCATCGTTGCTGCCCGCTCTGCCAAAGGTGTTTTGGGGAAAAGAGCAACAATATTCTGCAGGCGGTTGATGGCTACGGTATCCTGGTTCTGTTTGATGTAATAAATGGATTCTATGTACAGCAACTGAGGCGTCCAATAGGTCTTTCCGAATTGTTTATCGGCCTGCATCTTTGCTTCCTTTGCTTCTGCAAACCGCCCTTCTATAAACATCTGGTAAATGTTGGCATACTGTTTTTCTGCCGGGTCGTTTTTCTTTGTGATACTTCCCTGCTTCAGTTGATTCGCATATTTACCTCCTGCAAACGATTTGCTGAGTATGGCCGCAACGGACTCCGATTTAAAGGGCTCATTATTTTTGCGGTAGCAATAAGCCAGATTAAAAAGTACCTGCTCCACTTCCGCGCTTTCAGGGAACCGTTTCAGTATTTCCTCGTATACCTCTATAGCCGATGGATAATCTTCGAGCCGGTTTTGGAATGTAAGCGCATTGGTTAACAGCGATTTGATAATGACCTTATTGGAACTGTCGCGCTGGAGGGCGCTCAAAGGGATATTCTTATACAACGCATCAAAGTTGAGGTCATTATCAGGTGAGGGAGCCAGACCGGTTTTTTGGTCCTTTGTTACCACTGAGGCAAGGTTCAGTGACCTGTCAACAATGGCCTGCCTGCGCCAGTTATCAACATTGGGCCGGTTACCCCATCGTGTTTTGAAATCACCAAACCCCTTGGCGCGCAGGTTGGCGTTTAGAAAATAAAAATCAGATCCGCTGCCCGAGCCGGCAAACAGGCTGGCATTATTGGAAGATGACAGGATGCCATACATAGGGTCATTTGCCGCAAGATCTTTCAGCCCCTTTTCTCTCCGTAATTGTTTCAATAACTTCTTTACCGTATTATTTCTTTCTTCGGGGGTCATAGCGGCCAGTTTCTGCAGGCTATCCTGCGTAGCAACCATTACCTGGTTCTCACTGATCACCTGTAAAGCCGGTTTACGCTCCTTTACCCTTGACTGGTCAATTGCTTTAAGCAATGGCACCTGTATGCTGTCGTAATACGCATAGGAGAGCCCATACGATTTTCTTGTATAATTCAGGTCGCCCAGCAATAAAAAACTCTGCTGGCGCTGCAGGGAGTTATTGGTATTGTACTGGATGCTTTTGAGCAGGAGCGCCTGTGCCGCCGCATAATTTTTTCTTTGCAGTTCCAGTTTTGCGGCTGCAAAATAAATAATGTCGCGGGTGCTTTCATATTTATCGCGCTTCGCCATTTTAAGCAGTTCGTCTAAATTTTTTTGCAGGGCATCTTCAAGGTTGGCGTTCGACAGGTTCACGATATTCAGCCTTGCATAGATTTCCATCAACGGGTCGTCTGTGTGGCGGATCGCTCGCTCAAACATGTCAGTAGCGTCTGATTCCTTATGCGCCAGTTGAAATAACTGGCCAGCGAGGTATTCCCAGCGGGGAGATTCTTTTTTATCATCAGGCTTTACCAGCATTTTGGTTAACTGGATCGCGGCTGCTTCCCATGACTGCTGTTTGTACAAGACATAGGCGGTCATCTCATGCAGGTAATTCTGTAGCCGCGGTGGAAAATTGGGATCGTTGCGCAGTATTTCCAGCAGGCTCGATGCCTCAACATATTTTTCCTGCTCTATATAATTTCTTGCCTGCAGGATAAAACTTTCATTCCGGCTGGGTGGGCTACTGACCAGCCGTTTCCACAAACTTTTCTTTTCTTTTGTGGCGATGGTGAATACGCCATTGGTATTACTGGCATTGCTGCCGATAGGGATATCATAGCCGTCATCCTTTGGCGAGAATGCATAATTGATGTATTGAAAAACAATGGCAGCCGAATCAAAATTTTTCCGGAGTAGGTAAGCTTTCCCCATTAGCAGGTACAGTTTATCTACCCAATCGCTCCGCAGATCGTGTAAAAGGATACCGGCCGTGGTCTTGTAAATAACGGAATCGAGGTGGTCCTTCGCCGTAACATCCAGGCTGTATTTATAAAACGTGAGCAACTGTGTATAATCATCAGGCGATGCGGCTTTAGCCCTTTCGATGATCTCGCTCAGTTTATTATTGGCATTAAAATAATAATTGAAACGGCTAACGGTATTGTTATACAAACGCCGGGGGGCATTAAATTTCTTTTCACCGGTTCTTTCAGAAGCCAGTGTGCGGGATTCATATTTCTGGGGCTTCTGTATCTCTACGGATGTATTGGGTTGCGCGCACAGCGAGGCGCCGGTGAACAAACAGAATAAAGTGAAACAGCCCGTGATCAATTTTCTGAAAAAGCGGCTGTATGTTTGTATTTGGATCAGGTACATAAAATGTGTTTAAAATTACATTTATTTCTTAATCGGGGATACCGGAAAAGCAGATTGATCCCTACCTTTAGCCCGATTTAACAAAATGGCCAATAAAGAAATTAATAATACCCTCAGCCGCCTGAGAAACAGCTACCGCCTGGTGGTGATGAACGACGACACGTATGAAGAAGTGGTCACCTTCCGTTTATCACGCCTGAGTGTGTATATCGGCCTCAGTACCGTATTTGTTCTGCTGGTAGGCCTCACCATTGCTCTGATCTCTTTTTCCCCCTTAAAATATTATATCCCTGGTTATGGAACACGCGAAAGCAGGTCGGCATTACAGGTATTAAAGATCCGTACAGATTCATTGGAACAGGCATTGAGATATAAGGACCAATACCTCGATGGGGTTAAAAAAGTACTGTCAGGCAATTCACCTATGCGTTTGGATACTATTCCGGCGGTTGTTCCGAAGACAGAAGCATCAAGCGATTAATATGCGTAAAGAATATTTTAAACTGATCAGGCCGCTGGTAATTGTGTTTATCCTGTTCACACCCTTACTCATCGTGTTTCATACAAAGCTTGAGGCATTACGGATCGATGCGCAGGTGGTAACATGGGCCAACATTATCCTGTTCCTCTTTAGTATCCTAAATATCTATTTCCAGTCGAAGAACATCAATAACCCGAACCCCAATGCAGTGATCCGGGGTGTGATGGCTGCGATGTTCCTGAAGTTATTCGGACTGGCCGCCGCCGCTATTATTTACCTGTTTGCTGCAGGCGCCGGCCGAAGTGTAAATGCCGTGTTCATGGGTATGGGATTGTATATCGTGTATACCTGGCTGGAAGTACGGATTTCCTTACAACTGAATCCTAAAAAATAATGCCGGCAACGGAACATCCCCTGCAGGCGCTGGCAGCTTATTTGCCTGATGAAACTTTTGAGCTTGTTACCACTTACCTGCATCAATACAAGGTACACCTGACCATTACACGGCAACGCAAATCGGTACTGGGCGATTACCGGCATGCCGGCCAGGGAGGTAATCACCGGATCAGTATTAATGGCAACCTGAATAAATTTGAGTTCCTAATAACCCTGTTGCATGAACTGGCACACCTGCTAACATTTGAGCTGCATAAGAACCGTGTTGAATCGCATGGAAAAGAATGGAAGGGACAGTACAGCCGGCTGCTGGTGGATTTTGTACAGCATAAAATATTCCCGCCTGATATTGAGCGGGCGCTGCAGCGATCCATCATTAACCCTGCCGCAACCGCCAATGGGGAAACGGAATTATTATTGGTGCTGCGTAAATACGATCCGGTTAAAAAAGAGGGCTATCATTCCATTATAGATATCCCTGAAGGGTCCCTCTTTGAAACAGAGAATGGAAGGGTCTTCCGTAAAGGAGAGAGGAGAAGAAAACGATTTACCTGCGTAGAAATAAAAACGGGACTTCAATACACGTTCAGCCCGATTTCGGAAGTGAAGATTGTGAAAGCAATTTGAAAATGTGGTAATTTGAAAATATAAAAATAGCTTATGAAAAAATCAATTGTTCTCTCATTAATGTTTTTTGCCTTTTTTTCAAGCGTTTCTGCACAGGACCAGCCAAAAACCAAGCTGTTACGACATGTTGTTTTATTCAAGTTCAAGGATAAGGCTACGCCGGAAGAAATAAAAGTTATTGAAAATGCTTTTCGTGCCTTGCCGGGAAAGATCAGCCTGATAAAAGGATTTGAATGGGGGGTGAATAACAGCCCTGAAAAACTGAACCAGGGATTAACCCACTGCTTCTTTGCCACATTCAGTTCTGAAAAAGACAGGGATGCCTACCTGGTTCATCCTGCCCACAAGGCGTTTACGGAAATAGCCGGGCCACAAATAGATAAGGTGACTGTGATTGATTATTGGGCGGAGCGGTAATTACGCCACCGCCTTTTTAACTAATGCCGCCGCTTCACTCAGTTCGATGGCCGACTCTACTTTGAGACCGCTTTCATCAATGAGTTTTTTAGCTTCCACAGCATTGGTTCCCTGTAAGCGCACAATAATGGGGATACTGATATTACCCATTTTATTGAAGGCTTCGATCACACCGGCTGCTACACGGTCGCAACGCACGATACCGCCGAAAATATTGATCAGGATCGCTTTTACATTCGGGTCCTTCAAAATGATCCGGAAACCGGCTTCAACGGTCTGGGCGTTTGCCGAGCCGCCTACATCCAGAAAATTAGCGGGTTCGCCACCGCTTAACTTGATCATATCCATCGTAGCCATGGCCAGGCCCGCGCCGTTTACCATGCAACCCACGTTGCCGTCTAATTTTACAAAGTTCAGGTTATATTGCCCTGCTTCCACTTCCGTAGGATCTTCTTCCGTAACATCCCTGAGGGCGGCGATATCTGCATGACGCATCAGGGCATTGTCATCAATATTCATTTTACAATCAACCGCAATGATCTTATCATCACTTGTTTTAAACAATGGATTGATCTCGAGCATGCCGCAATCAAGCCCCACATACGCGTTATACAGGTTGGTCACAAATTTTACGCAGCTTTTAAAGGCTTCACCGCTCAAACCGAGGTTAAAAGCGATCTTTCTTGCCTGGAAACCCTGTAAGCCACCACCGGGATGTACCCATTCCTTAAATATTTTTTCCGGCGTATTATGGGCCACTTCTTCGATATCCATTCCGCCTTCCGTACTGTACATAACCACATTCATGCCTTTGGAACGGTCGAGAAGTATGGACAGGTAAAATTCTTTTACAGGACTCGCCCCCGTATAATACACGTCCTGGGCAACCAGGATCTTGTTCACTTTTTTACCGGCGGGACCGGTTTGTATGGTTACCAGGGTGCCGCCCAATATATTTTTGGCGATAGTGGTCACATCTTCCAGGCTCTTGCCAACGGCAACGCCTCTTTGTTCTGTACCCGTTATTTTTCCTTTTCCACGGCCACCTGCATGGATCTGCGCCTTTACTACGGCGAAACTGTTACCCGTTTGGGTCTTGATCTGCCGGTATGCTTCTTCGGCTGCCATCACCGTGTCTACGGCAATACCTTCCTGTACCGGAACACTATATTTTTTCAACAGTTCTTTCGCTTGGTATTCGTGCAGGTTCATGCCGGTAGATTTTTGCGAAGATAAGTCAATCGGCTATTCAGAATAACCCTTTATTATTATTGTTGTAACATTAATTTATATATTTTTACCACCCGACCCCGTATATTTAAATTATATAAAACAACCTATTGTTATGAAAAAAGCATTTTTAGCATTGGCTGGCCTGGCCCTTTTAACAGGTATTTACTCTTTTGTACCGCGCATGGAAAAGAAAGCATTTGCCGGCCTCACCGTAAATACGGACAAGAGCCGTGTTGATTGGGTTGCTGCCAAAAAATCAGATTTTCATACCGGTAGTTTCGCTATTAAAAGCGGCGAAGTGCAGGTAGAAGGCGGAAAACTGAAAGGTGGCAAATTCGTAATCGACCTGGCTAACCTGAAGGTAACAGATGCCGGCGGTGGCGACAGGCTTACCAATCACCTGAAAACGGGGGATTTCTTTGATGTGGCCAAATTTGGTGAAGCTGTTTACGAGATCACCGGCGTTAACTATACAGGCGCATCTACGGCTGATGTAACCGGTAACCTCACATTAAAAGGAACTACGCTGCCGGTTAAATTCACGGCACAGATCCGTAATGCAGATGATAAAGGATTTTTTGCCCAGGCTTTCTTTACGCTTGACAGAACACTTTTTGGTATCAACTATGGCCCTAACCAGGTAGCCAATGACGTTCAGGTAGCTGTTCACCTGTTCGCAAAATAATTTACCAGTATACAACATGAGAAAAAGGCATTGGCTGCGGCCGGTGCCTTTTTGTTTGCGGAACTGAAGTATCTTGCTTTCATTCAAACCTGATTATGTCAAAGATCGAATTATCCTCCATCACACCTGTTCAGATCGTACCCGGTTATATGGCCAGGTTCATTCATACCGAGCGTATGACCTTTTCTTTTCTTGAAGTAACGGCGGGCGCGGTAGTGCCTGAACATTCGCATCCGCATGAACAGGTGGCCACCGTGGTAGAAGGAGAATTTGAACTGACGATTGAAGGTAACCCGGTGCGTTTTGGTGCGGGTAGCGTGGTGGTGATCCCATCCAACGTAAAACATTCGGGACTGGCTATTACAGACTGTAAGTTGCTGGATGTATTTACACCGGTGAGAGAGGATTATCGGGCGCTGTCGGAGAAATAATTTTGGAATTGTTCGATTGGGAAATTTTGAAATTTACCCAATTCCAAAATTTCCCAATTCCAGAATTCATTAGCCCAGCGCTTTCATTTTTTTTATTTCTTCCGTCAATTTCGGAACTACTTCAAACAGGTCGCCAACGATTCCATAATCTGCTGCCTTAAAGAAAGGCGCTTCGGGGTCTTTGTTGATCACCACAATTGTTTTACTTCTGTTCACACCCGCAAGATGCTGAATAGCGCCGGAAATACCGATGGCGATGTACAGGTTCGGGGCTATCTGCACGCCTGTTTGCCCCACATGCTCATGATGCGGGCGCCAGTTGGCATCGGCTACCGGGCGGCTGCAGGCGGTGGCTGCGTGTAATTCTTTGGCAAGATCGAGCAGGATGCCCCAATTTTCGGGTCCTTTTAATCCACGGCCCCCGCTTACTACGATATCTGCTTCGGTAAGTGGCACTTCGCCAACAATCCTGTTTACAGCGCTGATCTTTATTTTAGAAGCATCTACCGGAACAGCCAGTGCATTTACTTCCGCGGTGCCTTCCCCTGCTTCGGTCCGGAAACTATTTGGATTGAGTGAGATGACTTTAATGGCCGATTTGATGGCCACGTTAGCAAAAGCTTTGCCTGAAAAAACAGTTTTCTTAACCACGAACCCATTGGATGTATCGGGTAGTGCGCAGGCGCCCGATACGATACCCGCCTGTAAACGCGCGGCAACACCGGCTGATACGGCTTTACCCGTTTGGTTATGCGAGAACACGATCACATCTGCGCCGGTAGCCGTAACTGCCGCGGCGATCACATGGGTGTATAACTGGGCATCCAGCTGGTTAAGCGTTTCATTGGCTACCTGGTTCACTTTTTTAATGCCATATTTCCCGAGGGCAGTGAGGTCGTCACTTACTGTACCCAGCACCAATGCTTCTGCATCGGTGCCCAATTGTGCAGCCAGTTTTGAGCCATAAGTCAATACTTCGTAAGAAGCTTTCTTGATATGTCCTTCTGATTGATCGATAAATATTAGAACCATGGTAATGGATTTTGAAATGGTATAATTGGGCGGTTTTGGAATTGATCCCGGTGAATAAAGAACTAATGTACAAGTGTGCGACGCAACGAAGCTGAATAAAATTCTACTGCCGGGACAAAAAATACTTATCCCTTATGCCTAAATAACTTTCGCTTCATCATGTAACAACCTCACTAACTCTGCTACATTATCTGGGCTCACTAACCTTACACCGGCTTTAGCTGGGGGAAGCTCATAACTCACAATAACTGTTAAGGGTTCTATGTCAGCTGGCTCTACTACTTTCAGCGGTTTGGTGCGGGCGGCCATGATACCGCGCATGTTGGGGATGCGTTGTTCGGCTACGCCTTTCTGGCAACTAACCACTACGGGTAAGGCTGCTTCTGCTGTTTCTTCACCGCCCTCAATTTCACGGGTGATGGAAGCTGTTGTTCCGTTCAGTTCAAATTTTGTGGCAAGCGAAATATACACCGCGCCCGTTAACTCGGCCAGCATACCGCCGATAGAAGAACCATTATAATCGATGGTTTCTTTACCCGTAAAAATGATATCATATTTTTCCTGCGCAGCTATGGCAGCTATCTGTGAAGCGATATAGTAACTGTCGCCCGCAACCGCATTTACACGTATGGCCTCATCGCCACCCAGTGCCAGCGCCTTGCGTATCACGGGGTCACAATCCGCACCGCCAACTGTGACCAGGTGGATAACAGCAGCAGGATCTTTTTCTTTTAATTCAATGGCCCTTACCAATGAATACCATTCATCATAGGGATTGATGATCCATTGAACACCTG
>JANXRX010000026.1 GCA_025352905.1 Bacteroidota bacterium
AAGCGGTAGCCCCGGCCGGGGCATTTTTATTGCGGAGAGGCACATAACGCTTTCGAACATTATTAGATTGGGTCAGGTTAAGGGTAGCCCTTCCAGGGCATTTCAAAATTATAATAATCGGGGGGATTCTATAAAGCGGTAGCCCCGGCCGGGGCATTTTTTATTGTGGAGGTACATAACGTTGTCGAACATTATTAGATTTCGGTCAGGTTACGGGTAGCGTTCCAATTTGTCATTTGTCCCAGAGGGACTACCGCTTTATAGCACAAATAACGTAAATAAAAACAGATGCCCTGGAAGGGCTACCCTTAACGTTTTTGAACATTATTAGGTTTCGGTCAGGTTACGGGTAGCCCTTCCAGGGCATCCCAAAATTATCATAATCGGGTGGGGATTCTATAAAGCGGTAGCCCCGGCCGGGGCATTTTTTATTGTGGGAGGTACATAACGTTTTCGAACATTATTAGATTTTGGTCAGGCTACAGGTCGCCATTCCAATTTGTCATTTGTCCCGGAGGGACTACCGCTTTATAGCACAAATAATGTAAATAAATACAGATGCCCTGGAAGGGCTACCCTTAACGTTTTTGAACATTATTAGGTTCGGTCAGGTTAAGGGTAGCCCTTCCAGGGCATTTCAAATTATAATAATCGGGTGGGGGTTCTATAAAGCGGTAGCCCCGTCCGGGGCATTTTTTATTGTGGGGAGGCCATAACGTTTTCGAACATTATTAGATTTCGGTCAGGTTACGGGTAGCGTTCCAATTTGTCATTTGTCCCGGAGGGACTACCGCTTTATAGCACAAATACGTGTAATAAATACAGATGCCCCGGCAGGGGCTACCCTCGGCGGTTACCATAAATTGCAAACAAAAACATGTCAGACACATACACCCAATTGTACATTCATTGTGTTTTCGCTGTAAAATTCAGGAAGGCTGTGCTTGATCCTGTCTGGGACGAACGTCTGAGATTGTATATGACCGCGATTATTCAAAACAATGGCCATACAATGATCGCAATCAATAATATGCCGGATCACCTGCATATGCTCATTGGAATGAACCCGCGCCAATCAATTTCGGATATTATGCGGTTGGTAAAATGTGATTCATCTGAATGGGTCAATAAAGAAAAATTGACGCCCAACAAATTTTATTGGCAGGAAGGGTATGGGGCATTCAGTTATTCAGGATCACAAGTAAATAATGTGGCGCGATATATTCATAATCAGCAAGAACATCACAGGAAACGAAGCTTTTTAGCGGAATACAGGAAAATGCTGGAAGATTTTTCCGTTCCGTATAGGGAAGAATATATTTTCCAAAATCTGGCGGGTTGATGTGGTGAATGCGCAAAAGGCAGCTCCTATAAGGCGGTAGCCCTTCCAGGGCATTTTCTGTAGCGGAACACAGATTGTTAATTCCTGAGCGGTTTCTGTAATACCATTACATCATTCATGATGAATGTAGTGCCGCCATTCGTCACGATATTATAGACTTTTTGCAGACCGCCTGCCTGTTCGGATCTCCCCCAAACAATAAACTTTTGGAGGGTTCCGGATGACTTTTCGGCACAGAGTATCTCATCGCCTTCTGTTATGTCCCCCATTTTCTTTTCACCGCTTTTCGTAATGACCGGGTGATTAGGGGTTGCCATGAGTTCTTTACAAACCAGGCGAACTTCTTTTCCTGCCATAGTGTTTACTTCATTGGCGGATAACAATAAAAGTTTGGTGATCGCATAATTCTTTTCTTCATGCGCCACCAGTTCTGTTACCTGTACAGCAGTAGACAGATGCGTGGCCGGATCTACGGTGATGATCTGATCGCCCTGTTTTACATCACTTAACGTTTTGTGGCTGCCATCTGCCATAGATACCTGTACGTTACCCGGGAAACAGATATCAGACCCATAAGTGCCGGCTTCTTTGCTCAGGTCCTTTCCGGCATTGGCAGCTTTGTATAACTGGAACCCTAATTCCTTCGACAATACATAGGATAGCTTCAATACAAAATTCGCTTCTTCTTTGTCGATGGCATGGATATCCTCGAAATATTTTTCCCATACTTTGGGAGAGGCTTTAAAATCGGGGAGACAGGCTTTGTACAGTTTGCCTTTTTCATTGGTGTAAAATACCATCATCCCCAATTCCTGCATACCTTCTTTCAGCACCAACTTGTAAAGGTCAATCCTTTTTTTTTGCCCATCATCGCCTGTAATGAAATAAGGCTTTCTTCCTTCGTAACGGTCGAGTACGTAGGTGTTCTCAAATTTTACATAAGAATCATTGTCGAGATCCTTAACAGTAAATGTTTTTGCCTTTTCGTATTCATCCGTTGAAAGTGTATGCACCTGAGGACTTTGTGCGCTCAGCGACAATGATACTATAAGAAGTACCGGCAATATCCCTATTTTTCGCATTACTGAACTTTTCAAGTTTTTAAATTGCTTTACGATATTTCTTTGAATGCATCCGCAAACGCCTGCATTTCATCCATTCTGCCAATGCTTACCCGGCACCAGTTCTTGCCATTGAAGTTCCATGGGCGAACACCCACACCACGTTTGTTCATTTCCGTTACAAACTGCCTGCTATCTATCTTGATCGGGAAGATCACAAAATTGGTGGATGAAGGAACATAAGTATATCCTTCTTTTTTCAATACCTCATACAGGAAACTTTTGGAGGCCATTGTTTTTTCAAGGGCGCCTTTCAGGAAGTCCTGGTCCTGGTAACTTACCAATGCTGCCTGTACCGAAGTGGCAGAAATAGAGTTCGGGCCTTCTGTATAGAGCGATAATTTTCTGATCATTTCCGGCTGGGCGGCAATATATCCTACGCGCAATCCTGCAAAACCATACAATTTTGAGAAAGTACGTGCCACGATGATATTCTTACCGCTCTTAATGGTACTGATCATCGTTGCAGCGCGTGGATCTGGCAGGTAATCAATATAGGCTTCATCGATGAATACGGTTACTTTGGTAGATACCCTGTCGCAGAATGCTTTGAGTTTTTCTATGTCCAGAACGGTAGCCGTAGGGTTATTGGGGTTACAGATATAGATAAGGGAAGTATTCGCATCAATGGCTTTCTCCATTGCATCGAGGTCCAGTTTATAATCAGCAGTCAGGGGAACTTTCACCCATTTGGTGTTCAGCCGGGTAGCTTTAGACGGAAGATCCTCATAGCTTGGATCCCCTGTGATGATATTGCTTCCCGGTGTTTTACTGAAATGCATTCCCGCGGCCAGTAACAAAGGAGAGGAGCCGGCGGCCATCATGATATTCTCCGGTTGCAGCCCTTCAAAATCGGCTATTTTTTGTGTGAGCTCCCTGGTATACATAAAAGGATACTGGTAGCTTTTGGCCAGCGCATCCTCAATTGCTTTTTTTGCTTTGCCCGATGGGCCGAACGGATTTTCATTTGCGTTTAATCTCGCCTTCATTTCCACGGGGGCGCTAAGGATAGCACTCTCGTCGGTAATGAGGTCATCCATACCAGGATAACAAACATTCAGTGCAGGCCGTGCTGCAACACCATTAAATAAGCCGGATGCGAGTGGCAGGCCACCCGCCATGAGCAAACCGGTTTTGAGTAATTTGCGGCGGTCGATCGTACTTGACATAGTTGTTGTTTTAGTTGGGTGTAAGGGAATTTTATTTTTGTTAAATGTGTTTACTGTTTAATTACCTGACATACTCCTTGCATGTACCGCATCCACCACCGATCTTGCCGATTCAAAAGCTCCTGCCATCCATGCATTCAGATAGGTAAGGTGTTCTCCGGCAAAGTATACCTGCTTATCGGGTTGAAGCATGGCTTTATACACTGTTTGTCTTTCTTCATTTGAATACAAGGCCCATCCGCCCAGGCTGTACTTTGTTTTATGCCAGCTCACTGAAAAAGAATTTTCAAATTCCGTTTTATATTGCGGGTGGATCAGGCTTCCTTTTTCCAATGCCAGTTGTTCTCTCTGTTGATAATTGAGGCCGCCTGTTTTCTTCGCTTTATCATTAAAATTATAATAGCCTACCAATATGCCTTTCTGACTCAGGTAATCGTAAGAAGGATAGAAGATCTGTGTGAGTTCATTGTTGGTATGCGTAATACCGCCGTATACCTGCTCATCCTCCTCCCAGAAACGACGTTTGAACTGGAGACCGATCTTGCCGGTGGAGATATAGGAAATATAATCTATGGCGCGACTTACATCAGCGGAAAAATTATGTTCGATATTACTCAATACCGGTAAGGGGATGGTGCAGATGCAGAGATCCCCGTTAAGGGTATGTTCGCCTTCTTTGTTTTTATAAACGATCGCTACACCACCGGGTGTATTTTTGATGGAGCTTACTTCGGAATTAAAAAGAATATTCCTGCCCACTTCTTTTTCCAGTGCTTTGGCTATCATATCCATCCCGCCGATTGCCTGGAACATGCTCATCTGCAGTTCATAGGTATACTCCGCTACGTTATAAAAATCAGGATCCATCAAACCGGAGCTGAGAATATCGCTGAGGCGGTACGGATCTGCCAGCTCACCTGCTTTGTTGCCGGCACCCGGTGATACTTTGTAGCCGCGGCGCGACAGGCCCTTGTACAGTTTATCCGGTTCCAGGCCGCCTTCTGCTTTCAGGTATTCAATGATCTTTTCACCATCCTCTTTTGTCATTGCGGCGTCGAGTTGTTTATTATCGATCGCTTTGGCCAGCATTTCACACATATAGCCGCGTACATCATTATGAATTTCCCTGGCTCTCACTTTTTTATAGGAGAGCCTGCCCTTGCCTTCGCTAAAAAAGTAGGATGCCTCATTTACATTGTTATATACCTGGATCGGCACTTTTAATTCTTTGCAATAATGAAGCGTGAGCTGGTGATGATGCGGAATGCGCGATGGGCCGGCATTATAATATAATCCTTCATCAAAACGGGCTGTCTGAACGGGTTGATCTGTTTCGGTGTTAGTGCTGTTGCTACGTACACTCCAGCACCTGCCGCCTGAACGGTTCCTTGCTTCAAGGATGGTACATTGATAGCCCTGTTTCAATAATTCATAGGCTGCCGTCATACCGGCAAGACCGGCACCCAGGATAATCACATGTTTCCCGGAATGTCTCCCCTCCAATTTAAAAGGCTTTACGGGAGCCGCACGCAGCATTCCCATTGCCAGCATGGCTGGGTAGGTTCCACCGGCTAACATCCCGGTTCTGGATAAAAACTGCCTGCGTGATAGGTTTGGCAAAGAGAATAATTATATTAAAAAACAATATATCTAAAGAAAGTTAAATTTATTTTTGTAAATAATGAAATAAATTATCAATTATTTATTCGATTATGGTTAATAACTTAAATTATTAGAAAAAATATTGTTTAATAATTCATATTTATAAATATCAAATATTAATTAATGTATATAAATTAATCCTTGAGAGAGTAATATCTTTACCCGCATGCCAGTACCCACGCGTTTATTAGAATCTCTTGAAAAAGTAAACGGTTTTGACCGGAATTCTTTTATAAAACTGCATAATTCAGGGGAGCAGGTGACTTCCATACGTCTGAATCCTTTCAAACCGGTTACTGCTACCTCCGAATGGGTAGCGGAGCAGGTAAAATGGTGCCCGTACGGGCGTTATCTTTTGGAAAGACCCTCCTTTACGCTCGATCCCTTGTTTCATGCCGGTGCCTACTATGTACAGGAAGCGAGCAGCATGTTTCTCTGGCATGTTTTACAGGAAACAGTTCAAAAACAGGCTTCCTGTAAAGTTCTCGACCTCTGCGCCGCACCAGGCGGTAAAAGCACTTTATTGGCGTCTTATTTTACAGAAGGACTACTTGTTGCCAATGAAGTGATCAAATCACGCGCATCTATCCTGGTAGAAAACCTAACCAAATGGGGGGCAGATCAGGTGATTGTTACCAATAACGATCCTTCGCATTTCCAGTCATTACCGGGCTATTTTGATGTTATCGTGGTTGATGCCCCCTGCAGTGGCAGCGGCCTGTTTCGCAAAGATCCTGCTGCGATCGGGGAATGGAGCGAAGACAATGTGCAGCTTTGCAGCCAGCGTCAGCAAAGGATCTTAGCCGATGTGTTACCTGCCTTAAAAGAAAACGGGGTATTGATCTATGCAACCTGTTCCTATTCACCCGAAGAAGATGAGTCCATTGCAGATTGGCTGATAGCGGAAATGGATATGGAAAGCATCCCCGTTGCTGTACCGGCTTCCTGGGGAATTGTTGAAACAAGATCTCCCGCCCGGGATGCGTTGGGTTTCCGTTTTTATCCCGATAAAATAAAAGGGGAGGGATTTTTTATGTCGGTATTCCGCAAAAAATCCGGATCAGCAAGCCCGCGTTTAAAAGAACAGGTACTCACCCTTCCTTCCAAACAGGAGCTGGCGCAGATCCATCATTTTATCCCCGTTCCGGATACTTATACTTTATTCAAACAGCTTGACGTGGCCAGGGCCATTAAAACAGAATGGTTCCCGGCATTGCAGCAACTGGCAAAACATCTCTATATAAAAAAAGCGGGGATTGCAACAGGTACGGTCAAAGGCAAAGACGTGATCCCCTCACACGAACTCGCAATGAGCCTCCTCACCCTGGATGGATTTTCTTCTGTTGAACTCACCAAAGAACAATCACTTCAATACCTGCGCCGTAAAGAGATAACCGTTGAAGCGCCCAATGGCTGGTGCCTGGTTCGCTTTGAAGGGTTGCCTATGGGTTGGATAAAAGTATTGCCTAACCGCATCAACAATTATTATCCGGCAGAGTGGAGGGTCTTAAAAGAATAGGTTATTTTTGACTTCGTAACCCCAATGAGTATGAAGTATGCCAGCGCATTGTTTGCCTGTTTGTTTTCTTTAGCAGTTACCGCCCAGGAAAAATTGGAAGTAATGGGCAAATCGCCCGACCTTTTTGTTGAACACACCGTTACCAGCGGGGAGAACCTGCAGGGCATCGGCAGCCAGTTTGGTATGGCACCCGCAAAGATCGCCACCTATAACAGCCTTAATCCTGCCGCGCCACTTACCAAAAGCAGCAAAATAAAAATTCCGCTCACAAAAGACAATTTTCAACAGGATAAAAATGAGAACGGCCAGCCGGTATACCATATCATTGGCAAGGGAGATAACCTTTACCGCCTCAGTTTAAACTATAATAAAGTACCGCTTGCCTCACTCAAGGAATGGAACAATATGCAGAGCGATATTGTAAAGAACGGTCAGTTCGTGATCATTGGGTTTATGAAGCCACATGCCGTGGTTGAAGAGAAAAAAACAGCAGACAAAAATCCAAAAATTACGCCAATAGTACCACCGGTAGCGCCTGTAGAGAAACCAGCGGTTACTACCGAAGCTAAAAAGGATGGCCCTGCCGTGTATTCTCCCAAAGATACGGATGAAGGATATTTTGCGGTAGCCTATGCCCAACCTGTAGGTAACCGGTTAAAGCAGTTCCGTTCAGGAGATGCGGCTATTTTTAAAACCGTTAGCGGCTGGACGGACCGTAAATATTATGTATTGATCAACGATGTTGCAGTGGGAACCGTTATCCGGATTGCCGGTACCTCCGGTAAATCTATCTGTGCAAAAGTATTAGGTCCCCTGCAGGAAGTAAAAGCAGGCAATGGCCTGTTATTGCGTATGAGTAATGCAGCTGCTGCTGCATTGGGTATTACAGATCCTAAATTTACGGTGACCGTTACTTACTTCGAATAAATGATGTGTATGAAAAAAATAATTATTATCCTTATATGTCTGGTTACCCTGAAAGCCAACGCACAGCAGGGAATTTTATCGCCTGCCGACTTCGAGAAAAAAATACAGGCGGTACAGCCACAATTACTGGATGTGCGTACAGCAGGAGAATACAAATCATCTCACCTGAAAGATGCTTTACAGGCCGACTGGCTTGATAAATCGCAGTTTGCAGAGCGTACACAGTATCTTGATAAATCAAAACCTGTATTTGTGTATTGCGCCTCTGGCGGCAGAAGTGGGGAAGCAGCTAAATGGTTAACAGAGAAAGGTTTTACCAATGTTCAGAACCTGCAGGGGGGATTGAGTTCATGGAAGATGGAAGGAAGACCCGTAGTTGCCGTAGAAAGCAGGGCTCAGCTAAAGATCGACATGTATAAAGAATCTATCGCGTCAAGTCGCGTAGTATTGGTTGATTTTGGTGCGGAATGGTGCCCGCCCTGTAAAAAAATGGAGCCCGTACTGGATGCATTGCAGAAAGAAAATCCTTCCCGTTTTAACCTGATCAAAGTGGATGGTGGTATTGATATAGATGTGATGAAGGCAATACAGGTAACGGCGATACCCACTTTCATTATTTATAAGAACGGGAAAGAAACCTGGCGCAAACAGGGAATTGTAGCGGATGATGAGTTAAGATCCAGGCTGCTTGATTAAAACGCTAGTTACAATGGGAGGAGACGGTAGCCCCGCAGAAAATCTTCCACCGGCATTCTTTTCTTTCCTTCCAGTTGCAGGTCCGTAATATAGATATACCCATCTGCGCAGGCAAACCTGATAAATGTTTTTCCATCAGAAAATACTTTCCCCGGAATATCACCGGTAGCGCTTTTCTCTTTGCGACTCCTGAACACTTTTATGATTTTTCCATCCATCTCAGCCAGCGCACCCGGGAATGGTGAGAGCCCACGGATAAGGTTATGCACTGTATCAACCGGATCGCTCCAATTGATCCGGCAGGTTTCTGTAACTATTTTTGGGGCATGATGCAGAACGGATGGTTGCCCCGCAAGTAATGATGACTGGTCGATCTCTGTAAGGCTGTGTTTTGCTAACCCTTTCACAGTTTCCACCAGTACTTCGGCGCCAATCTCTTTCATCCTGTCGTGCACTTCACCGGTCGTTTCTTCTTCACCGATGGGGAAACTTTTTTGCAGGAGGATCGCACCCGTATCAATTTCATGTTTCAGTTTAAAAGTGGTGACACCGGTGTTGGTTTCCCCGTTAATCACCGCCCAATGTATGGGTGCTGCGCCACGATATTGTGGCAGTAAAGACCCATGGAGATTAATGGTGCCCATGGGAGGCATGTTCCAGACTATTTCGGGGAGCATACGGAAAGCCACTACCACCTGCAGATCGGCCCTTACTGAACGGAGTTCTTCAATAAAACCGGGGTCCTTTAATTTTTCAGGCTGCAAAACAGACAACCCTTTTTCCAAAGCATATTTTTTTACCGCGCTTTGGGTTAATTGCATACCGCGACCTGCGGGTTTGTCGGCTGCGGTTACCACTCCCACGATCTTACACCCTGCTTTTACAAGCGCGTTCAGCGAGGCTACCGCGAAATCGGGGGTACCCATAAAAACGATCCGGGTGTCTCTAAAATCCATGGTGCAAATGTAGTGGTCATTTTGTACTTTTGACCCCGGAAATCAAAGACCTTTTGGTGGGATCCGTATTATTCAATTACAAAATGTAAACATGCAACAAGTAAAAAAAGGTGATACTGTAAAAATACATTATCATGGTAAGTTAACCGATGGCACCACATTCGATTCTTCAGAGGGTCGTGAACCACTCGAATTTGAAGTAGGCAGCGGTGCGGTGATCCCTGGTTTTGATGCCGGTGTTACCGGTATGGGCGTAGGGGAAAAGAAAACGATCCTGATCCCGGCCGATGAGGCATACGGTCCCAAACAGGAAGATATGATCATGGAATTTCCGAAAGAACGTTTCCCGGCCGATATGGTTCCGGAGGCAGGTATGCAACTGAATATGAGTAATGGTTCGGGGCAGAATTTCCCGGTTGTGATTGTAGATGTTAAAGAGGAAGTAGTGATCCTTGATGCCAATCATCCTTTGGCCGGAGAGGATCTGACCTTCGATCTTGAACTGGTGGAGATCAGTCCCAAATCGATGATCATTATGCCTTAAAATATCGGGTATTAAAAAATAAAACTGCCCGCTGTATTCGCGGGCAGTTTTATTTCAGGCATAGCCCTATGTAATTTTATGATCTCCTGCTCATCCACCAGCCCAGCCAGATTCCGGTAACACCCCAGCAAAGCAATGCATCGATCAGGTAGGCTTTGGCATCAAAAATCTGGTACCAGATATAAGCATTGTAAGGAATATTGATATAAACTACCAGGCCCATAAAAAGAGAAGTCAGGAAAACATTAGCAAAACTTGGCCTGGCAAACTTGCCCGTGATCCAGCAAACAAGCCAGATCATTACTATTGTTAGCAGCAGCCCCTTACCCATATTCATATACATCCTGTTCATATCAGTTGCAAAACTTTTGTGGTACTGGATAGAAGCCCAGGGTTTACCCATATTGGCCTCCCCGTTTTTCATCATCTGATCTGTTGTGGAGCCTTTGGGTACAGAGGGCAGGAGATAACCCCCTTCCTGTGTAAGGGTACTGTTCAGCACCTTCATGATGGTGTCCTGGCCGGGGGTATAGTCTTCTACAGGCCGGTGAAGATCGAGAACTGTCCAGGAGATTGACTGGCAGATAAAAAATAAAAAGCCGCCAACAATGGCGCCAACGATGGATCTTTTCATAAATAGCAGGTTTAAGTTGGCAACAAAATAGGAAAGAGTTTTTGAATATACAATAGCCTTTATTTCGATGTTCTTTCACCTATCTTGCTTCAAAATTCAACGCAATGTTGCCCGGATATTCATTCACGGTTACGGAACGCTTTATGCGCTATGTACAGGTAGATACACAAAGTGATCCGCAGAGTAATACACATCCCAGTTCAGAGAAACAAAAAGAGTTGTCGGCTTTATTAGCAAAAGAATTACTGGCAACTGGTCTTACTGATGCACATACGGATATCTATGGGTATGTGTATGCCACTATCCCATCCAACACAGCTAAAAAAGTTCCGGTGATCTGTTTTTGCAGCCATGTAGATACAGCGCCTGATTGCAGCGGAAAAAATGTGAAACCTATACTTCATAAAAATTATGATGGCGATGACATCATGTTGCCTGATGATACTACTCAGATTTTAAAAATTGCTGATGCGCCGTATTTAAAAAATCATATTGGCAGTGATATAATTACTGCAAGCGGAAATACTTTGTTGGGAGCAGACGATAAAAGTGGTGTGGC
>JANXRX010000236.1 GCA_025352905.1 Bacteroidota bacterium
GATAAACAGTTCTGCAAACTTATCGCTGCGTTCGATCACGAAATTAATATCTTCAACCGGTTCTAATTTTCTTACAGCCCTGAATACGGAAGTGGCTTCATCGGTTGCCACATCCAGTTCCTTTACATTACTCACCATTACCCCCACGAGGTAAGAAGGGCCCGAATTATCAAAGTGCCGTACATTGGTGTACGATGTAAGTATCATATCATCCTGGCGCATCATGGCGCTGGATCCTTTGCTTTTTAATAAACCGATCACCCGGTACGGAAGGCTTCCTACCCTGACGATCTTATCAATACATTTCTCGGGTTTATCGCCAAACAGTTTATCGGCCACATTGCTGCCCAGCAAACAAACATTCCTTCCGCTTTGCAGATCAAGATTATTGAGGTTGCGCCCTAACTGGATCGAGTAGCCGTTTACTGCGAGGTAGTTTTCATCGCCGCCCCACATGGTTATCTGCGGGTTGGTCTTTTTTTCGGCATAATGCAGCTCCTGCGCCCCGGGCCCGCGACGGTAAATACTGATCAGCGCTCCGGGAAAATTATAATTCTCCTTAAAGAATTCCGCTTCTTCCCTGCGGATGGGTTTGCCCAGGTTTGATTTCTTTACTTTTAACCCGCGTTTTGTTTTGGCAAAATCACGGTTACGGCCGTTCCCGAAACCAACCCTCGATTCTTTAAAGCGGATATTGAACGCGTTGGCGCCCATAGAAGAAAAGCTTTCTTTCAGGCTCTGGTTCATGGCCTCAATAGCAGTAATGATACCGATCAGCGCCATGATCCCGAAAGCAATGATCGCCACGGTAATGCCTGTACGCAGTTTGTTACTGCGAACAGTACGCCAGGCCAGGCTGAGAGAATCAAACGTTGTCATATAATAAAGATACCTGAGAATTCCGAACACCCGAAAACGAGGCTGATAAATGTGAAGAACGGTTAAAAATAGAAGGCATTGAGCACCAGGGAAGGAAATACGCCAAACAACAGGATCAACCCGGCCACTATCAGCAGCCCGGTTTTGAACCCCTGGCTGATAACACCGTTGGTTGCGGCCTCCCCTTCTTTAAAGTACATGGCCTGGATCACGCGGAAATAATAGTAGACACTGATGGCGGCAAAAAATACCGCAACGATCACCAGCCATAAAGAACCGCCTGCATCTACCACCGATGCGAGCATATAATATTTGGCGAAGAACCCGGCAGTAAGCGGGATGCCTGCGAGCGACAGTAAACAGATCGTGCTGGTAAAGGCCAGTACCGGCTCTTTTTGCGCCAACCCGTTAAAACCATCAAACGTATAATCCTTCATTTTGATCAGCACAGCGAATATGCCGATAGTGGCAAGGCTATAGGCCACGGTATACAACAGTATCCCTTCTTTAGCAAGATCGTTCCCACCATACAAGGCAAACAGCATGAAGCCCGCCTGTGCAATACTTGAATAAGCGAGCATGCGTTTTATGCTTTGCTGGAACACTGCGGTAACATTGCCGATCAATAAAGTGGCGATGATCACAAATGCGAGCAGCAGTTTCCAGGTAGGACCGAGAACTTCTGTATGTGCATCAAATAAACGTACGAACGCAATAAAACCTGCTGCCTTTACAATGGTTGCCATGAAAGAAGTAAATACGCTGGGCGCGCCGTCGTATACATCCGGCGTCCAGAAATGAAATGGCGCCGCAGATACTTTAAAGCACATAGACACAAAAAGCAGTAATAGTCCCGCTACTTCCAGGAAAGATGTATGCATGGGCAAACCGGTGGCAGCCGTGATCCTGACGGTTCCGCCCAGCCCGAATGAGCCCGTGGCGCCATAGATCAGGGCAATGCCCATTAACATGATGCCTGTTGAGAAGGCGCCCATCAGGAAATATTTTAAAGAAGCCTCGTTGCTTTTCAGGTTACGCTTATCCGCACCAGTAAGAATATACAATGGGATAGACATGATCTCGATACCCAGAAATAACATCAGTAAACCGCTGAAAGAAGACAGGATACTTACCCCGCACAATACAAAAAAGATCAGCGCATAATATTCGGCAACATTCACCCCTACTTTTTCAATATCCCTGCCGCTTAATACAACATAGATCAAGGTTGCGGCAATGGCGATCGAATTAAAGAACAGGCCGAATTTTTCAAAATTCAGCATCGAATGGGTATCTATATGCAATACAAATACCCCGTATGTATTTAATACGTTCCCCAGCAGCAATACAATAAGACCCGCAATGGCGATATAGGTAATAGCAGTCCTGTTCTTTGTAACAATGCCACTGAACATCATTACAACACCCAATAAAGCCGAAAGTATGATTGCATTCATAAAACTTATTCTTACAGCCTGCGGGCATTATTGCCACACCGGCTTAATTCTACATTAATGGTTCATTAATACCGCGTTCACGGTATCTTTTGTCAGGTCGATCATCGGTTGCGGATAAACGCCCAGCACGATCACCAATACGGCCAGTATCACCAGCACTACCTGCACATTACCACTGATCTCTGTTGCCTGTTCCGTTGCCGCTACCGTATTCCCGTATAATATTTTCTGGATCATGTTCAGCGTATACACAGCAGCAAGAATAATACTGATACCTGCTGCAACCGCCATCCATATATTATACTGGAACAGGCCGTTGAACATCAGGAACTCACCCACAAATGAATTGGTTAATGGCAGGGCAATATTGGCGAGGCACATAACCACCAGCAATATGGCCAGCACCGGCGCTTTCTGTGCCAGTCCGCCCAGTTCGCTGAACTTGCGCGTACCCAGTTTCTGTTCGATCACATCGGCCACGATCCATAACCCGATCACGTTCACGCCATGGTTGAACATTTGTATCATCACGCCTTCCAATCCTGTTTTGTTATGTGTGAACATAGCGGCGCACATTAAACCGATATGTGCAATGGACGAGTAAGCAACCAGCCGCTTGATATCATCCTGCCGGATCGCGATCAGGGAGGCATAGATCATACCGGTAACAGAAAGTATAATAATCACATTGGCACATTCAGCAGACGCATGCGGGAAGATGGGTAGTAGCCACCGGATCACCGCGAAGATCCCCATCTTTACCATGATGCCGCTCATGACCATTGTGGTGGCGGTGGGCGATTGTTCATAGGTATCCGGTTGCCAGGTATGGAACGGGAAGATGGGCATTTTGATAGCGAACGCGATAAAGAACAGCCAGAAGATAAAGCTTTCCTGTTTTGCTGATAACACTACCTGGTAAAAAGACTGCAGGGCAAAAGAATGGTCTTTGGTATGGAAGTAAACAAACAAAATACCTACCAGCATTAACAGTGACCCGATAAATGTGTAGATAAAAAATTTGAAGGTAACTGCGATCCTTTTCTCGCCGCCCCATAAGGAACACAGGAAATAAACAGGTATCAGCGCCAGCTCCCAGAAAAAATAAAATACCAATGCATCAGCTGCCAGGAATACACCCATCAGGCCCGCCTGTGATAGTAACATCAATGCATAGAAGCTGCCGGTATGCTTATAGTCATTTTTGTAAACGGCCACAAAAATAAGCGGGAAAGAAACTGCTGTAAGCAAACACAACATCCTGCCCATTCCATCAGCCAACAATGTAAAACGGCTGCCGAGATCGGGTAGCCAGGTTGCATCAAAGCCGGGTTGCTCTTTCGAAAAAATAGCTGTTAATGCAACTGCAAGCGTGATCACGGCAGACAGTAATGCCCAATTCTTTGCGGCCTTGGGTTCCTTTATAAAAAAGGTTACCAGCCCGGTAAGCAATGGGATCAATATGAGTAAAACTGGGGTCATATTCTTTCTTTATCGAACAAAGCCGTGTTAAAATATTTTACTGAAAAAATGCATGATGGTACTGTCGTTGAACCATACCAATATAAATACTACCATCGCCAATACCATGATCAGGATATAATTGCCCACCTGGCCACTCTGTAATAAACGCAGTTGTCTTGATCCGTAACCCACCAGCTTGCCTACGCTATTCACTAACCCGTCTATGCCGCTTTTTTCAACAATATTTTTGAAGAACCCGGCCAGCGCGTTCAAAGGGTTTACAAATACCGCATTATACAATTCGTCCACATACCATTTCTGCTCCAGCACTTTCGACAGACCCGTATCTGTTTGTTCTGTAAGCTGGTATTTCCTGTACCTGCTTACCGCGAACCAGATCATTAATGCGATCGCGATGGTAGAGCCGCCCATCATGGCGTATTCCTGTGCGGGTGCCAGATGAGGCTGGGCGGCCAGTTTCGCCGATCCTTCGAAAATAGGCGCCAGGAAATGTTCGAGGCTATGTGCGTCTTTTGCAAACAGTTCGGGTATGCCAACAAAACCACCAACTACCGAAAGCACGGCAAGAATGATTAAGGGAACTGTCATCTGCCAGGGGCTCTCGTGTACATGGTGTTCCTGTTCCTGTGTTCCCCTGAAGTTTCCGAGGAAAGTAAGTGTGTATAAACGGAACATATAGAATGCGGTCATTAAAGCGCCGCCCACACCTATATAATAATACACGGGGTTCTTCGCGAACGCCGCCGTTAATATTTCATCTTTTGAAAAGAACCCCGAAAAAGGCGGGATGCCTGCTATGGCCAGGCAGGCAAGCAAAAAAGTAATATGAGTGATGGGCATGTATTTTTTTAGCCCGCCCATTTTACGGATATCCTGTTCATGGTGCATTGCATGAATAACAGAGCCTGCCCCAAGAAAAAGCAATGCTTTGAAAAAAGCATGTGTCATCACATGGAATACCGCTCCTGTATAAGCGCCCACACCCAATCCGAGGAACATATAGCCCAGCTGGCTCACCGTAGAGTAGGCCAGTACTTTTTTGATATCATTTTGTTTTAAAGCGATGGTAGCGGCAAAGATGGCCGTAGCCAAACCGGTAATGGCTACCAGTGTTTGTGTATACGGAGCCAGGGTATATAAGAGGTTGCTCCTTGCGATCATATAGATACCCGCAGTTACCATGGTTGCCGCATGGATCAGGGCAGATACAGGCGTAGGACCTGCCATGGCATCGGGCAGCCAGGTGTACAAAGGGATCTGCGCGCTTTTACCCATCGCGCCTATAAACAATAAAGTGGTGATGGCGGTGATGTCAAAAGAACTGAGTTTAGATACCCCGGCAAAAACATCTCCATAAGTAGCCGTGCCCAGTTTATATAGTATCCAGAATACGGCCAGCAGGAAACCCAGGTCGCCAATTCGGTTCATCACAAATGCTTTCTTTGCGGCGTAATTGTAATCGTTGTTTTTGAACCAGAAACCGATCAGTAAATAAGAACACAATCCAACGCCCTCCCACCCGATGAACATGATCACATAATTGGCGCCAAGTACGAGCAGCAACATAGAGAATACAAACAAATTGAGGTAAGCGAAATACCTGCCATAATGTTGCGGCTCCTCTTCCTGCATATACGCGGCAGAATAAAGGTGTATCAAAGAACCGATACCGGTAATGATCAACAGGAACAGGGATGATAACTGGTCTACCTGGAAAGCAAAGGGTATGGTAAAACTATCAGTATTGATAAAATCAAAAAGAACCGCTACGCTGCCGCCATTCGATTTCACATCAAAAAAAAGAACCAGGCTCACCACAAAAGATGCAAGGATAGTGCCTGTGCCGATGGTACTGATAGCAGTTTTAGACAAAGACTTTCGTCCCAATCCATTGATCAGGAAACCCAGTAAAGGAAACAGCGGAACTAAATAAACAAGTTTACTCAAATTAATTTTTTAATCTGTTCAGGAAATTGATATCAACAGAATGGGTGTTACGATACATCATCACAATGATTGCCAGCCCTACGCTCACTTCTGCCGCTGCCACTACCATAATAAAAAATACAAATATCTGTGCGTCCAGGCCGGCAGTTGCTTCCTGCGGGGTGCCGATGGCGAGGCCGTAATGCATTTTTGAAAACGCCACCAGTAACAGGTTCACGGCATTCAGCATCAGTTCCACACACATAAACACAATAATGGCATTACGGCGCGTTAGCACACCAATAATACCAATGCTGAATAAGGTTAAACACAAATAGATATAATACTGTATCGGCATAATCTGTTATTAATCTTTTTTACCTATCACAATAGCTCCTACCATCGCGCTTAAAAATAATACGCTGCTGATCTCGAAAGGCACAACATAATCACTGAATAAAGCTTTACCCAGATTTTTGATCAATCCCACATTTCCATCCTTCATTAGCGCGTTTTTGTCGCTCAGGTCAGATGCCTGCCGAACCAGTGATACCAGCACCAATAAAAAACATCCGCCTGATATGGCCCCTGCGAGTTTCATCCACATATGTTTCTGTGGTTCGGTTTCCGCATTCAGGTTCATCAGCATGATCACAAATAAAAATAAGACCATGATGGCGCCTGCATACACGATCAGGTTCACAATGGCGAGGAATTGTGCATTTAATAAAATATAATGCCCGGAGATAGCGAAGAATACAACGATCAGCCATAACACACTATGCACCGGGTTCCGGCTCACCAATACCATGATAGCGCTGAAGATGGCCAAAGCGCTGAGCAGAAAGAATAATATTTGAATGATACCCATAGTTTTAATTAATAATTGGTCATTAGTAATTAATAATTTTTTGTTACGTAATTAATAGCCGTGCTCATTATTAATTACTAATTACTAATTATTAATTACTAATTAATTCTTCGCCCTCGCATATCCTTCCGGATCAACATTTTTATCCGGGATCAGTAATTCGTTTTTACCGTATATAAATCCCTTGCGGGTAAAATTAGAGGGGGCAAATGTTTCGCTTAAGTAAATAGCGTCTTTCGGACAGGCTTCTTCGCAGAGGCCACAGAAAATACACCGCAGCATATTGATCTCGTATTTAGCCGCATATTTTTCTTCGCGGTACAGGTTTTCTTCGCCCGGTAAACGTTCAGCCGCTTCCATGGTAATGGCTTCTGCCGGGCAGGCTACTGCACAGAGGCCGCAGGCGGTGCATCGTTCACGTCCTTCCTCATCCCTGTTGAGCACATGCAGTCCGCGGAATACCGGACTGAACTGGCGTGTTTGTTCGGGATAACGGATGGTGGGCTGTTTTTTAAAGATATGGCTGAACGTGATCGCCATACCCTTGAGGATAGCCGGTATATATAACCGCTCCATGAAACTCATGGGTTTGCGTCCTACTGTTTTTGATCTATTGGTTAATGCCTGCATTTGTTTTGAATGATTGCAAAAATATTTTGATACCCTATTGGTTCCAAGTTTAATCGTGATTCGCTCCTCATCCCTGTCTCCACAAAATAAACGCTCCCGTTAGCAACATATTCAGCAATGCAAGCGGGATAAGTTTTTTCCATCCCAGGTTCATTAACTGGTCATAACGGAAACGCGGGATGGTCCAGCGGATCCACATGAATATGAATATAAAGATCAGGATCTTAGTGAGTAATGCGAGCACCCCCAATACAGCGGCAAGATTGGGTGCGAGTGTAGTTTCATCGAGGAAAGGAATATCAAACCCGCCAAAAAACAGGGAAGCCATGATGGCGCTGCTCATGATCATATTCACATATTCAGAGAACAGGTAGAAACCCAGTTTCATCGAGGAATATTCCTGGTGGTAGCCGAAATTCAATTCATTCTCCGCTTCAGGCAGATCAAAGGGTGTGCGGTTACATTCTGCCATTGCACAGATAAAAAATATGATAAAGCCCAATGGCTGGTAAGCGATGTTCCATAAGCGGCCGGGTTCCATCTGCTGGTCAACAATGGTCTTCAGGCTCAGCGAACCGGAGAGCATCAATACGGCTATCAGTGCCAGGCCCATGGCCAGCTCATAGCTGATGGCCTGCGAAGCGCCGCGCAATGCGGCCATTAAAGAGAATTTATTATTAGAGGCCCATCCGCCTATCATAATACCATATACGCCCAGGCTCACTACACCAAATACGTATAAGATCCCGATATTGATATCTGCGATCTGCAGGTCGATGTGCCTGTTAAACAATTCTACATGACTGCTCCATGGAATTACGGCACAACTCATCAAAGCTGCCGTCATGGCTAATCCCGGCCCCAGCA
>JANXRX010000262.1 GCA_025352905.1 Bacteroidota bacterium
CATAAAATCGAATTCGCCGGAAATATTATAACATTCGATCACTTCCCGCAGCTCATGAATACTTTTGATGAACCTGGCGCCGGCATTCTTATTGTGTTGTTTCAATGAAACATAACAGATCACCATCAAACCTTTCCTGACTTTTGAATGATCCAGTAAAGTGGCATATTGCCTGATCACGCCGGTATCTTCCATCCGTTTGATCCTTTCATGCACCGGCGTTGTACTTAAATGCACCGTATCCGATATTTCTTTTACCGTTGCTCTTGCATTATGCTGCAATACGCGGAGAATGGAAAGGTCCTTTTCATCCAATGAAAAAACAGCCTTAGTGGATTCGTCTTTTTTAAGCGTCTTTGCCATCTGTAAAACAATTTTTCTTCTATAAAAATATACAAAACAGTTACTTTATTCCAAATAAAATAAAAATTATAGTATTTTATGCTGTAAAACTACATTTGTAGCATAAAAAATAAACTATGTCTACCTTAACAAAATCCATTGATTTCAGCCTTGCCCACAAAGTGGCTGATATGAGTTTAGCAGCATGGGGCCGCAAAGAGATCCGCCTCGCGGAAGCTGAGATGCCCGGTCTAATGTCTATCCGTGCCGAATACGGTCCAGGTCAACCCCTGAAAGGTGCGCGTGTGGCCGGCTGTTTACACATGACCATCCAAACGGCCGTACTGATCGAAACACTGGTGGCCCTTGGCGCTGAAGTAAAATGGAGTTCCTGCAATATTTTTTCTACACAGGACCAGGCTGCTGCTGCGATTGCTGCTGCAGGTATCGGTGTATTTGCATGGAAAGGACAGACCCAGGCAGAAGCTGAGTGGTGTATTGAACAGACATTATTCTTTGGCGGTGCAGACCGTCCTTTGAACATGATCCTGGATGATGGCGGTGACCTGACCAATATGGTATTTGATGTTTATCCTGAATTGATCGCCAATATCAAAGGTTTATCTGAAGAGACCACTACCGGCGTTCACCGTTTATATGAGCGTATGGCCAAGGGTACTTTGCCGATCCCGGCGATCAATGTGAACGATTCTGTTACCAAATCTAAATTCGATAACAAATACGGTTGCCAGGAATCACTGGTAGATGCGATCCGTCGCGCCACCGATGTAATGATGGCAGGCAAGATCGCTGTTGTGGGTGGTTATGGTGATGTGGGTAAAGGTTCCGCATTATCTTTAAAAGGCGCCGGTTGCCGTGTGATCGTTACTGAAATAGATCCTATCTGTGCCTTACAGGCCGCAATGGAAGGTTTTGAAGTGAAACCGATGTCAGAAGCTGTTAAGGAAGCCGATATCATTGTAACCGCTTCGGGTTGCCGCGACCTGATCACGGAAAAACATTTCCGCTCCATGAAAGACAAAGCCATCGTTTGTAATATCGGCCACTTTGATATTGAAATTGATGTTGCCTGGCTGAATACGAATTACGGTCATACAAAAGATACCATCAAACCACAGGTTGACCTGTATAATATTGAAGGCAAGGATATTATCCTGCTGGCAGAAGGCCGCCTGGTAAATTTAGGCTGCGCCACGGGCCACCCAAGTTTTGTGATGAGTAATTCATTCTCTAACCAGACATTGGCACAGATTGAATTGTGGATCAACCATGCTAAATACGAAAACAAGGTATACGTGCTTCCTAAACACCTTGATGAGAAGGTTGCCCGCTTACACCTTGCCAAAGTTGGCGCCGTACTGGAAGAATTAACGGAGGCACAGGCTGAATACCTGGGTATTTCCAAAGTTGGTCCGTTCAAGGCTGATCATTATAGATACTAGTACCGACAGTTTATGGTTTAGAATCTATAGTTTATGGTTTTCCAAAATTAAAGCCCGTTTCGAAAATGAAACGGGCTTTTTTATGATATAACGTATGTTTACGGCATGGCTTTTTTAGCGGGAATTTTGTTGAATGATAATAAGAAACATATCGCCCCTGTTTTATATGCGCTGATCATTTGTTTGAGCAGTTCTTTTTATAACGCGGCGTTGGCCAGTGACCAGGCAGGGGCGGATACAACAGTACTTTCTACCCGTAAACAGGCGCTGGCACTGTTGGATAGAGCGGGTGAACCGGCACAGAGTGTGTTCTGGCCAAACATAGCGCCGCGGCTGTTCGTTCAGAACCTGCGGAAGAATTTAGAAACGCCTTTAAGCATCTACGAAGGAAAGAGCACCAATTTTTGCGGTTATGCAGCGCTTTCTTACCTGCCCCTGCATGATAACCCGGTGGGTTGGGTAACATTCATGCTGCAGTTGTATATCGCAGGTGAGGCTGTGTATGGCCGGGAATACATTAATCCGTCAAAAGCAGTAAAACTGGCAGCGGGTAACCTTAAATTTAAAGGAGAGCTGGATGTGCGGCCAGCCGATCAACTCTGGTTTTTATCACTTGCCGATCATTTTAAAGGCTACCTTAATTTTTTTGATAGTCATTTTAATATGGGTGATGAAAACAAGCCCTGGGC
>JANXRX010000293.1 GCA_025352905.1 Bacteroidota bacterium
GTGGTTCTTTTTCTCACCTATGCATCTTATTTTATTTACGAATACTTTACTTTCAGGGAAGTAACCCGGAACCAGCTGTCTACACTCGGCAAGATCATCGCTGCCAACAGTACCGCTGCACTTGCTTTCGACAGCCGCGCAGATGCCAACGAGATCCTGGATGCGCTGAAAGCAGAAAAAAATGTACAATACGCCACCCTGTACGATAAGAACGGTAACCTGTTTGCCAAATACCCGGTAAATGTTACGGTAGATAAGATCCCGCTGGCACCCGGTGCAGAGGGATATATTTTTTCGGATTTTCACCTCGAAGGATTTCAACCCGTTGTACAGGGCGATAAGCGGTTGGGAACCCTTTACATACAGTTTGATATGGCCGCCATGTATGCCCGGTTGAGGCTATATGGCATGATCGCTTTCCTGATGGCAGGCTTATCGTTCCTCGTTGCCTACTTTCTTTCCAGGCGCTTACAGGAAACGATCTCCGAACCCATACTCGAACTGGCACAAACGGCAAGGATCATTTCAGATCGTCACGATTATTCAGTCCGTGCCGATAAATCAAGCGATGATGAAATAGGTACGCTTACAGATGCCTTCAATCATATGCTCACCCAGATCGAAGTGCAAAACTCCGAGATCCGTTCCTTTAACCACCAGCTGGAACAAAAAGTAAAAGCACGTACCGCGGAACTGGAAAATGCAAACGGCAAACTGGAAATGGTGAACGAAAAATTAGTAAGATCCAATAACGATCTGGAACAGTTCGCCTATGTTGCTTCACATGATCTCCAGGAACCATTGCGTAAGATCCAGATCTTTACCGAAATGGCGGAAAAAAGCAATGACACCACATCCGCAACTACTTATTTTGAAAAGATCCATGCTTCTGCCAGGCGCATGACCGACCTGATCAAATCCGTATTAAATTACAGCCGTCTTTCCAAAACCGGCGAACAGTTTGAAGAGGTTGACCTGGATACACTGTTAGAGAATACAAAAACGGATTTTGAATTACTGATCTCCGAAAGAAAGGCGGTGATCATCCACGACAGACTACCTGTAATACAAGGCATTCCTTTACAATTGAACCAGTTGTTCCTGAACCTGTTCAGCAATTCACTAAAGTTCTCTACTACCGAGCCGGTGATCAGTATATCCACACGTATATTAAGTAAGCAGGAAACAGAAGACAGGGAATACCTCCATAATAAAATAACCTACATGGAGCTGATCTTCGCAGATAATGGTATCGGGTTTGAACAGCAGTATGCCGACCAGATCTTCACCATTTTTCAACGCCTGCACGATAAAAGAAGCTATGAAGGCACGGGCATCGGTCTGGCTCTTTGTAAAAAGATCGTAGAGAACCATCATGGCTATATCACTGTAAAAAGTGAGTTGGGTAAAGGGGCTACGTTTTATATATACCTGCCGGTATAGGCGTAAGGCGTAAGGCATCCATAAGGATATTCTTATGCCTTACGCCTTATGCCTGATTCTAGCCTGATTCTTTTCTTCCCTAATTCTTCTTCACCCCCTGCGCTTTATCATTTGCTTTTTTCGTAGAATCGGCGATCCGCTGTTTTTCTTTCTTTTTAAAATAGCCTTTTAAAAGGAAATTACTTTTAGCAGCCTGCATATTTTCACTAAAACCTTCTGCACCTTTCTTGATACTTTGTACGGTTTCTTTTGTTGAATTGATGGTACCTTCCAGGTTACGGGCCAATTGATCGTTGTTGAGCAGGCGGCCGAGAGAACCCTGGCCATTATTTACTTTCTGCACAATCGCCGCCAGGTTAGTCGTTAATACTTCTGCACTGGTGGCTATTGCATTTAGCTTGGTAACCACCTGGTCCATGTTCAATGGGTCCTTCCCGGTTATCATATCACCATCGTTTACAACCGGGTTGGGTACGGTTCCGGGAGATACCTGTATGATCTTATCGCCCATCAATCCATCGCTGCCAATACTGGCGATCGCATCTTTTTTAATGAATTTCTTTACAGACGTCTGTAGCTTCAGGTTTACCTGGATCGTGGTATCGTTAAGAATAGTAATGTCATCTACTGTGCCAACATTGATCCCCCCAAAACGAACCACGTTACCGGCCAGTAAACCTGACACATTCTTAAAATTGGCATGCAGGGTAAACGTGCTGTTAAACAGGTTCTTCTGTTTGCCGAGTATAAAAACGGTTATCAATAGTATACCGATACCCAGCGCTACAAATATGCCGGTTTTAATTTTTTGCGAAAGATTGGTTTTCATATTCTTTATTTAAAAAATAGTTTTACAAATTCATCATTGCAATTCTCCAGTTCCGTATAGGTTCCTTCTGCGATAAATTCCCCTTCATTCAAAACCATAACCCTTCCACCCGTTATCCTCGCACATTGCATATCATGGGTAATGATGATGGAACTGGTCTTATATTTCTCATGGATCTCCAGCATCAGCTGGCTGATCTCTTTAGAAGTGATCGTATCCAGGCCCGTAGTGGGCTCATCATAGAGGATCACTTCCGGTTTTACAATTAAAGTCCGGGCCAGGGCCATCCTTTTACGCATTCCGCCCGAGAGATCGGAAGGCATTTTGTCTATCACTTCCGACAGGCCAACAGCCTCCAGCACTTCTTTTGAGCGGTTCTCAATATCGTTCTCATCAGTTATTTTAAGTACACGCTGCAACGCAAAAGCAAGATTTTCCCGCACCGTC
This sequence comes from Bacteroidota bacterium, assembly GCA_025352905.1. Lineage (GTDB taxonomy): Bacteria > Bacteroidota > Bacteroidia > Chitinophagales > Chitinophagaceae > Sediminibacterium. The sequence goes on from JANXRX010000293.1 coordinate 2,720, forward strand.
ATCGAATCATACAAAGCGCCTCCCTGGAAAAGGAAACCGATCCGCGTTCTCATCGCTTTTAAAGTATCCTCACTCATAGAACAAACCTCGTCGCCAAAAACCTTTAGAGAACCTTCGTCAGGCAAAATCATACCTACGATACATTTAATCATAACCGATTTTCCCTGCCCGGATTTCCCCAACACAACGATATTCTCACCCTTGGTAACGGTAAGGTTGATATTTTTCAATACAGTCTTCTCGCCAAAATTTTTCTTTACTCCTTTTATTTCAATTACATTTTCCATGAATCTGCAATACTGATTTTAATTATAAACAAAGACACTGGTTAGCTGTACAGCGATCGCATCTAATATGATGATCCACACCGAAGCAGCAACCACCGCTGAATTGGCTGCAAGGCCAACACTTTCGGTGCCTTTATTAGAAGTATATCCTTTATAACATCCAACAAAACCAATGGCCAATCCAAAAAAAATAGTCTTGATCACTGCAGGAAAAAAATCCGAGAAATAAAGCGTTTGTACAGATTTGATAAAATACAACTGCATGCTCATATTGGTAGAAGTGTTAACGCCTATATATCCACCAGCCAGCGACATGGCGTCTGCAAATAAAGTAAGGAGGGGTATCATACAGGTACAGGCCAGTATACGGGTAACCACGAGGTATTGAACCGGGTTAGCTCCGGAGATCTCCATAGAATCGATCTGCTCGGTTACATTCATACTGCCCAGTTCCGCACCGATACTGGAAGCGATCTTGCCGGCACAGATAAGACCGGTGATAACGGGGCCGATTTCACGGATAACAGAAATACATACCATACTGGGCACATATCCCTGGGCACCAAACTCTTTTAAGGTGGGGAGCGACTGAAGCGTAAATACAAAACCGAGTACAAAACCGGTTACCGCTACAATGCCAAGCGATTTATAACCGATCACATAGCATTGCCGCAGAAACTCGTTCCATTCAAAACCGCCCTTAAATATGTTACGGACAAAAGACGTAAAGAAATTTGCCTGTTCCCCTGTTTTTTCAAGAAAATTATTCAGGGAAGGAGATAGGTTCATATCCGGGTATTTATTTATAAAGAGAAAAGAGTATTCCCTTGCGTAAAAAAAAGGATAGGGGAAATAAGTCTACAGTTTACAGGTTTCACAGGTAGAGAAATAGGCATAGGATTTTCATACGATATATAAACTACATCTTATGTCTATTAACCTTGCAGAAGAAGTCCAAAAACGATTGTTGTTTCCGGCGCTTATAAAGATTGATCCCAATACAACCGAAAAAAAAAATAAGGATGAACGATGCTGTGATGTAACGCAGGCCGCTATTATTACGGCACTGGTAGGATTATATAGGATCACACGCACCCAATCCGGTAGTGTACGATTATTACTCACTGGAAGAAGTGAAGCATGGCTGGAAGATGTGTATGGCGATAACCTGGGCCAAACCGTTAGTCGTATCAGCGAGTGTACGCATACAGACAGAACAGAAGTAGAAAAATTATTGCGACTGGCAGCAGATGCCGCTATTATCATTTTACACGAACAACTGGCCGGTAATATTACTTCGGAATCATTTAAGGAGTTTATGAGCGCACAGCGCGACCATATCCTGGTTTACCTGCCGCCACAGCTGCATCTTGGAGAAATGCTGCACGACAAAACGCTTGACGACAATACCCATAAAATGGAGGGCCCTGTTTCTTCTCTGATGCATAAAATTGAAAATATTTTTTCGGAAGGTCAATAATCACCCGTTTACTCAAATATAAATTCAACTCTATGAAAATTACCGGAATCATACTCATTATTGTAGGCATACTGATGTGTGTGTTTACATCTGTAAACTTTACACAGGAGAAAAAAGTGATTGACCTCGGCCCGCTTCAGGTAAGTAAAAAAGAACCCAGAACCATTGCCTGGCCGGTGTATGCAGGTATTGGGGTAGGATTGATAGGCGTGGCATTGATAGCTTCAGACAAATCATCAAAATAAAATAAACTACTGATCATGGAAAAGAATTTGCAATGCACGGAAGCCATTCAAAAGCTTAAAGAACTGGTAAGCGATATACGTACCTGCCTTTTCATCACTTCCGGCAAAACGGGCGCCCGTACTTCCCGCCCCATGGCGGCAGTGGATACGGATCACCTGGGTAATATCTGGTTCTTTGCAGACATACATTCCAATAAGGTGAAAGACATAGAGCTGGAACATTTTGTACAACTCGTATTTGCACATCCCGGAAAAGATACTTACCTGGATATAAAAGGAAGGGCAAGTATTATAGACGATAAAGCAATTATCAGCGAAAAATGGAACCCCATGATCAAAGCCTGGTTTCCCGACGGATCAGACGATTCTTCGGTATGCCTGATTAAAATAAAAACCGATGAGGCTCATTATTGGGATACCAACAGTACCAAAATGGTACAGATCCTGCAAACGGCTTTATCGATCGTTACGGGTAAACAATTGGTGGAAGGGGTGCACGGTGAATTGAATGTGTAGGGGGCAGTAGTAACAACTTAATCAGAGATACTTCTCAATATCGTTCAGGGAGATGGGTTTCTCAAGAATGTGAATAGAACTATTGAATTGCATTTTTAGATCCTTGGGCATTTCAAAGGCGCTGATCAGGGTAATATTCATGGAAGGGAACCTGCGGTGAAGGTTATCCGCTTCTTTCCAGCCCATACCATCCGGGAGGTTATTATCCAGTAACAAGACATCAGGGTTAATGCTTTCTATCTTTTCAAAACCGTCTTTAAGTGAATGAGCAGTGTGTACCTCATAGTTCTTTTTGCTGAGATACGACTGTATCAGCATGCAGAGATCTATTTCGTCATCAATGATCAAAACTCGTTTCATATGCAATCAGGTTCTAATTAGCATACCATATATAAATCATTGCAAATCAAATGGCAATGGGGAGGTTTTTCCTCATTGGGCGATAAAAATACCCTCTTTATAACGGTATAATTATTTTAAAAGTATGTAAATAATTAAAATCAATCTTAAAATCTACGTTATGACAAGCACAAGTAAAATTATTTTAGGATTACTGGGCGCCGCCGCTGCCGGAATTGCTATCGGAATGCTAATGGCTCCCGATAAAGGAACAGAATTGAGGAAGAAGATCGGCGACACCGCCACTGACCTTGCTTCCCGTGTGGGCGACTTTATCACTACAGGCAAAGATAAGATCACTGATGTGGTAAATACCGTTACCAAACAAACCGACGGCCTGGTTAATGATGTTAGTAAACGCGCAGACCGCGTAAAAGAGAGTGTTGGATAAGTGTAGTGAAAGAGGGCGGGTCCTCCGGGATCCGCCTTTACTTACCAGTTCAATCTAAACCGACCACCATGGAAAAAATGTATACAGAATTAAATACCGAACCGCCGCCAACCCCTAATATAGCAGAACTGGCAGCAGATTATGCTGAAACCTATTACAAGCTAACGGTTGTAAATATCAACCAGAAAACAGCTGATATTTCTGCCATAGCTTCCTTCAGCATGATAGCGGCGCTACTTGTTTTTTTTGTGACCCTTTTCCTCGGGATCGCTGCTTCTTTATGGCTGGGCGGGCTGATGTATAACCTCCCTTTAGGCTTTGTAATTGTAGGCATTTTCTGTCTGTTGATCTTTTTGATCCTTTTCTTAACCCGGAAAAAGATCTTCTATCCTTTTATTAAAAACCTGGTTATTAAAAGTATTTATGAATAATATCACTACCTACCAAGACGTTCTCCAGGAAAAACAAAGGCTTACTTTGCTGTTGGCAGAGCGTGGTATGCTGGTAAAAGCCGAATTCGCGGAGATAAAATTGAAACTCAAACCCCTTACAAATATTGTAGACGTAGTAGAGAAAATAACTTCTAAGGATACCCGCAACCCATTGATAAATGCAGGTATTGATATCGGGGTTAACCTCCTGCTCAAAAATGTAGTGTTGCGCAATGCAGGATGGATCATGAAATTACTGATGCCGGCATTGGTTAAGAACTATCTCTCACACGAAACATCAGAAGTGGAAAGCGTTTATACAAAAATCAAAGGATTTTTTAAAAAGCAGTTCAAACAGCATCAGCAAGCGTAGCCGTTTTAAACCAGTAAGTGCGTATGTGCTGGATAGTTTCTACCAGAAGATCAAAATTAGCAGGTTTTACAATATAGGTGTTCGCCCCCAGGTCGTAACACCTTTTTACTTCTATCTGGTTCTTGGTGGTGCTGAAAATAATTACCGGAATCTTTTTGTAGTCAGCATTTGTTTTGATATTTTTCAATACCTCCCTGCCATCCATCTTTGGCATATTCAGATCCAGCAGGATGAACTTCGGATATTTGTTCTTTGAACTGTCGGCCTTGATATTATTCAGATGCTCAAGTAATTCTACTCCATTCTCAACAAACTCGAATTTCATATCCTCACCTGATTCATCGAGGGCTTTTTGCATCAGGAACCTGTCATCAGCATCATCTTCTGCAATTAAAATATACAGACTGTCCATAGGATTTTTCTTTAGGTCAACGGTTTTAAAACCGTATGTCAAATATACCTTTTTTTCAATGGTAAAAAGGTCATGGTATTTTTTTTATGTTATTAACACACAATGCAACATATGAATTTAAGCTCAGGATATCCCTATAGCCTTATCCGTACCGGTCTTCCTTACGATTATCCCAAATTGCTGGAGAACAGCAGGGCCGATATAGTGATCATGGGTGGAGGGATTTCCGGAGCCTTAACCGCTTTTTACCTGCAAAAAGCAGGTGTGGATTGTATGCTGATCGATGGCAGAACACTTGGCTTGGGAAGCACTTGCGCCAGCACTTCACTTCTTCAGTATGAAATTGATAAACCCCTGTTCCGTTTGCAGGAACAGATCGGAAGCGCCAAAGCGCAAAGAGCGTATCATTTATCGGGCGATGCAATCAAGGACCTGGAAAGCATTACCCGCGAAATATCCTTCCCCGATTTTCAATGGAAGAACAGCATTTATTTCGCAGCTTCCAAAAAAGATATTCCCTTACTCAAAAAAGAATTTATTGCCAGGCAACAAAGCGGTTTTGATGTTAGCTGGATGGATGATACACTATTAAAAAAAACCTATGGCCTGCTTGCCCCGGCGGCAATAGTTTCAGCGCTGGGGGCACAAACCAATGCATATAGCCTTACACATGCGCTCCACCAATATCATTGTAAAAAAGGGATGCGCGTTTACGACCGTACACAGATCGTAAAGATTGTTCATACCAAAACGGGGGTCAGCCTTCTTACACAGGAGGGATACAGCATCCGCTGTAAAAAACTGGTATATGCTACGGGGTATGAATCGATCAGGTATATAGATAAGAAGATCGTTGCCTTAGCGGCTACCTATGCCACTATCAGTGAACAGTTCAACAGCCAAACGCAATTATGGAAAGATGAGGCCATTTTATGGAACACGGCAGATCCTTACCTGTATATAAGGACCACCGCAGACAGGAGAATACTGGTGGGTGGGCGGGATGAGGATTTTATTTCCCACCTGAAAAGAGATGCATTAATACCTGCGAAAAGCAGGCAGCTTCAAAAAGATTTCAAAAAGCATTTCCCGGATATACCTTTTAAAAAAGAATTCAGCTGGACAGGGATCTTTGGTTCTACAAAAGATGGGTTGCCTTTTATAGGCAATTACCCGAAATTACCCAATAGCCTTTTCGCGCTGGGCTTTGGTGGTAATGGTATTACGTTTAGTGTACTGGCTGCCCGGATCCTGACCGCAGGCATTGTAAAAAAGCAAGATCCGGACGCTTCTTTATTTTCCTTTGAAAGAATATAAATACTGTCCCATTATTTCCCCCAATTCCCATTTATTGCCATGTAAGCGTCATTTTTTTAGATAGAAATGTAACTGTGAGGTTTTTTTTACCCAAAAAAATCAATTAACACATGGGTATATTTTTTTTAAGATGTATTGTTAAAATATTAATTCAAACATTATTAACGTAAAAAGCAAACAACACATTTATCCAATCATTTAAAATCAATCTTATGAGTACCAGAAAATTATTATCGTTAACGCTCTTCCTCCTGGTTGCATTTTGTTCCAATGCACAAACCAGAACCTCCAGTGAGTGGGGTTGGAGCTGGAGAGACAGTTCAATCGTACCTGTTTCAGAAATGGACCAATACGGACGTTTTATCAGAAACGATTATCCCTATCCCCCAAAACCACGTAACATGTGGGAATTTGGTATAGGAGCTGGTGTTACCTCTATTCAAGGTGATGTACACGGCAACGCAGGATTTGGCGGTATTCTTTCTTTACGGAAAGCGCTGGATCATACCTTTTCAATCAGAGCGAGTCTTACAGGCTTACTCAATTCAGGAACCCCTACTGCTTATGGATTGCAAACGGGCCAGGTTGCTTACAAGAACGAAACACATCAATTCAGTGTAGATGTACTGACTTCCCTGAACTCATTTAGCAATTACCGCGGAAATCCAAAGACGAATATCTACCTGATAGGTGGGTATAGTTTGAATGCAGCGAGGGTAACTTATCAAACACCTATACCAGGTGGTAACCAGGGTAACGGATATTCCATATTCTATGGTATCAACAATCCTAACAGTCAGAATGGTACGATCACTACAATGGGAGGCGCGCTGATTAATAACAGCCATGCATACAGGTTGTTCCATGGTCTTGACCTGGGTGCCGGAATTGCGTTTAAAGTAACAGACATGGTAAACATCGGTATTGAACATAAATTTACTTTTACCTATCCGGGATATGATTACCTGGATGCATATAAAGGAGGTAACAGTGATGATTATTATGGATTTACCAGCCTTCGTTTAAATATCAACCTCGGTAACAAAGCCAAAAGAACACAGCCTTTATGGTGGCTTAACGGATACAACTTCATTTACAATGAGTTGAACCGCCCTCAGCACATGAAAATTCCTCCGCCAGTATTGCCTGATGCAGATGGTGATGGTGTAACGGATCAATTCGACCTCGAACCAAATACTCCAGCCGGCGCACCGGTAGATTCACACGGCCGTGCAAAAGATACAGATGGTGATGGTGTACCTGACTACAGGGATAAAGAAATCCTGACTCCTTTAAGTTGCTTCCCGGTTAACAGTGACGGTGTAGGTACCTGCCCTGAGCCAGCATGCTGCAAAGAATTAAGAGACAGGTTGAATGCTACTCCGGTTGTTGTAAACAAACCAGTAGAATGTACTATCGGAAGCTTACCAGCTGTACAGTTCAGAGGAAGCAGCACCAGGCTTACTTCAGATGCACAAAATGCATTGGCAAGTGTTGCCTCAACAATAAAAGCAAACCCTAACTGTAAGGTAAAAGTGATCGGCTATGGCACTGCCAGCAAAGCAGCAAGACAATCAAGCTGGGATCGTGTTAACGCGGTAATCAAATACCTGGTTGAAAAACAAGGTATCGCAGAAAGCAGGTTGCTCTTCGTATACGAACAGGATGGCAGCTCTAACACAGTTGACCTGCAGGGAACACTGGAAGACGGACCAAGCTACGTACCGGCTCCGCATCCAAACCTGAAAAGCAACAACTAAGCGCTGATTTCACGGATTTGAATATGATTTATATGATGAGGCCCCGCAAATTTTGCGGGGCCTCTTTTTTTCACCATAACCGCGCAGCTAATCATACCCCAATCATACTTAAATCCACACAATCCGCGATCAAAAAAGGCCGCACATCTTTCGATGGCGGCCTTACTGTATCATGAGGTGATCTCCTTAATCGATCCGTTTCCTGCCAAATATCAGGGACAGCAGGAAAAGCACAACGAATATGAAGAAAAGCACTTTCGCAATGCCTGCGGCACTTGCGGCAATACCACCAAAGCCGAATACAGCGGCAATAATGGCAATGATAAAAAAGGTAACTGACCAGCGTAGCATAACTATAGATTTTAAATGTGAGGAATGTTACTGTTTCTACCCAATCTATAAAAAAAGCATACCGATAGGTGTCCTATTTCTACATTTCGGAACTGAAATGGCTGGCACTTTTATTTAATCTGTATTGTAAACAAACGGGAATGAAAAAAGTAAGAATTATAGTGAAGGATATGGTAAGGGTGGCATGTGTTTGTTTCCTCTTACCTGGTGTAGAGATCAATGTTGATGATATTCACCATTATTTTTTCACATAGTATAAGTAGCCGTGAACAAACTCACGACCGGGCCTCAAGCCTGACATCTCACGCGTCACGATTCCAACGGAAAGTATAACCTGAAGGAGGCCCCTTTCTCTTTTTCTCCACTTGCCTCGATATAACCGTTATGATTGGTCATTATCCGTTTCACAATAGCCAGACCGGTTCCTTTGCCCGTATAATCTTCCGGCCTGTTAAGTCTTTGGAAAAGGAGGAAGATCTTTTCCCGGTAAAGGTTGTCGAAGCCGATGCCATTATCCGTAATAGTAATTTCATGATATCGTAGTGCGGAATCCTTTCTCCATATCCTTTTTGGCTGTTTCAGTTCTGTAAGCTGGTAATGCAGGGTAATTTCCAGCGGTCTTTTTGCATCGCGGAATTTGAGTGCGTTAGTAAGCAACTGAATAAAAAGCATATTCAACTGCGCCTGATGCCCCGTTATAGAAGGTAAGGTTGTATGGGTTACTAACTTTACCGGCTCGCCGGCGCCTCTAATTACTTTTTGCCAGGCATCTGCAAAAACGGTATTCAGGTCTATCGTTTCATGTTCCGATACTGCATTCAGCAAGGTTGTGAACTCAACCAGGCCATCTATCATGGTATGCATTTTCTCAGTAGCGCTATCGATACGTGCTAAAATATCTTTCCCGGCAGGGTCTGTATCCGGCTGATACTTATTGTTAAAGAGGGTACCCAGGATCCGGATCTTGCGTAAAGGCTCCTGCAGGTCGTGCGAAGCAGTAAAAGTGATCTGTTCAACCTCTTCATAACTCCTTTTCAGATCAAGCAGGCTTTTTTCAAGCATTTGCTGTGCCCTTATACGGATCCTTAGTTCGCGGATGATCCCGAAGATCGCGGCAAGGCATACAAGACAGGCAAACAGTAACGCATATTTAAGGAAAGCGAAATTAAGGGATTGGTAATGGTTCTTGGCCGTACTCCGTTTCTCCAGCAAACCATTTTCTTCATTTTCCATCTGGATCATATAGGCATGTACCTTATCCATTTTCAGTTTGCCCAATAATAATTTTTCAGCCTGATTTTTCTTATCAATAGATAGCCGGGCGTTTTCATCAAGTAAATAGAGCCGCTCATGTACAGCAAAACGAAGCAATTGAATATTTACCCGCTGTTTGGGATTATCGGCAGTCAGGTCGCGGAGCCGGTTCACGGCGGCGCTGAGCGCGGAACCGATGGCGGTCTGGTTGCCGTCGATCG
>JANXRX010000001.1 GCA_025352905.1 Bacteroidota bacterium
GTTTATGCAGGTACCCATGAACCTGCTCGATGACCATGAAACAGCATCTTATTGCAATAACGGGATCTGGGGAAGCAAGGCATCAAAGGAAGCAGCCCTGTTTGGGAAGGTGAACGTGGTATCAGATACGGCTGACCGGGGAAATACATATATAGAAAAGGGGTTTGCCGTTCCGCCGGATTCCAAATACCTGCATATTACCACCAACAATACGGTGGAAGGCACACAATGGCACGATTACCCGCAAATCACCGTTCCGCTGGTGGCAGATATGAGCAGCGATATATTCAGCCGACCGGTAGATTTTACCCAATTTTCACTCATGTATGCCGGCGCACAAAAGAACATGGGCGCCGCAGGAGTGAACCTGGTAGTAGTGCGTAAGGATATCCTGGGGAAGATCAACCGCCCTGTTCCCACCATCATGAATTACCAGAAACACATAGACGCAGGATCATTAATGAACACCCCGCCTGTTTTTGCCGTATATGTAAGCATGCTTACGCTGCGGTGGATACTGGCAGAGGGCGGCCTGGCAGAAATGGGCAGGAGAACAACAGCAAAATCAGCATTGTTATATCAAACTATTGATAACCTTCCTGTATTTAAGACGTTGGTAGCAAAAGAAGACAGGAGCCAGACAAATGCCGTCTTCTTTCTCAGCGATCCTGCCCTGGAAGCGCCGTTCCTTGAACTTTGTAAACAGGAAGGAATGATAGGGGTAAAAGGATATCGTACGATCGGTGGTGTACGGGTAAGCATGTATAATGCCCTGCCCCTGGAAAGCGTACAAACCTTCTGTAGCCTGATGCAGCATTTCGCTGCCAAAAAAGGATAATAACGAATCGTAACCCGGTTTCTCTTAATTTTGGACCGAAAAACGAATTTGGTCGAAAATGATCGCTGCAAAAGACGATACTATTAAAGAAGAGATACTGGAACAGGCACAAAAGCTTTTTCAGCAGTTTGGTGTTAAAAAAACCACCATGGAAGACATTGCCCGGGCCATGGGCAAAGGCAAGAGTACACTGTATTATTATTTTTGCAGCAAGGAAGATATTTTTGACGCAGTGATCCTCAAAGAGATGGAAGAAGTATTCAGCAGCGTTTCCCATGCGGTGGAAAAAGCAGGGAGTGCGGAAGAAAAACTGAAAGCGTTTACCCTCACTAAAATAAGGTCCCTTCACCGGAAAGCAAACCTGTATAAGATCGTAAGCGGGGAAATGCAGGACAATATGCGCTGCATCAAACACCTCCATACCGAATATGACCTTCGCGAAACCAGGCTGCTGAAAGAGATACTGGAGTTTGGCGTAGGCAATGGCGAGTTTACCAGATTGATAACAAAAGAACTGGATATCCTTCCCTCGGTTATAGTAAGTTCACTCCGCGGCCTGGAAAGGGATGTGTTCGTAGAAGGAAAATATACGCGTCTTGTGACCAGGATGGAGTCGATCGTCGGTATCCTTATACGGGGACTGCAAAACACAACGCACCTGAATAGCAGATCAATAGCAAACACTAACACGAGAAAACAAATAATATGAAAGAACAGATTCAATCAGCAGAGGGTAAATTAGGGATTCTTTTACCGGGTCTGGGTGCAGTTGCCACTACTATGATTGCCGGTGTAATGGCGGTAAAAAAAGGCATTTCGCAGCCGATCGGCGCTCTAACACAAATGGGCAATATACGTTTGGGTAAAAGAACCGAGAACCGTTACCCATTAATAAAAGATTTTGTGCCATTGGCCGAACTCAGTGATATCGCTTTTGGCGGATGGGATGTCTATGCTGATAATGTATTTGAAGCAGCCATCAAAGCCAAAGTGCTCGAACCGGGTTTATTGCACGCGATCAAACCCGAGCTGGAAGCCATCGTGCCCATGAAAGCCGTGTTTGATAAAACGTATATCAAAAACCTTGATGGAAAAAATATTAAACAGGCAGCTACCAAGTACGACCTCGCGCTCGCAGTAATGGACGATATCGAAAATTTCCGCGATGCAAATGATTGTAACCGTATCGTGATCGTTTGGTGTGGCTCTACCGAAAAATATATCGAGGAATCGGAGGTTCACCAAACGATCGAATCGTTTGAGGAGGGCCTGCGGGATAATGATCCTGCCATTGCGCCCAGTATGATCTATGCGTATGCGGCCATTAAACTGGGGGTGCCGTTTGCCAATGGCGCGCCTAACCTTACCTGCGATATACCCGCCCTGATACAGCTGGCCAAAGAAACCGGCACACCGATTGGAGGCAAGGATTTCAAAACGGGGCAAACACTGATGAAAACAATTCTGGCGCCGGGTCTGCAGGCACGCGCGTTGGGCGTACGCGGCTGGTTCTCAACAAATATTCTTGGTAACAGGGATGGATTGGTATTGGACGACCCGGATAATTTCAAGACCAAAGAAGTGTCAAAGCTGAGCGTGCTGGAAGATATCCTGCGGCCGGATATCAATCCTGAACTGTATGGCGATCTCTATCATAAAGTGCGGATCAACTATTATCCGCCGCATGGCGATAACAAAGAGAGCTGGGATAATATCGACATATTCGGATGGCTGGGCTATACCATGCAG
>JANXRX010000015.1 GCA_025352905.1 Bacteroidota bacterium
TTTTAGGTGATGTAGCCCTTTTGAATGTAAATTATTTATTTGATATCTTGAGGCCGTCGCCAAATTTATTACCTGTTTTAGCTAAAATTTTATTCAGAATTGATTAACGAAGCTTGAATGCATTTCAACAGGACAAGACAATACAATTCATAACATTCGTAATATTCGTATCAAACGTATCACTTTGTGTATCATAACGTATCATTGTTACACATAATCTGTCCGCCTGTTCACATCAAGTGCCCAATGTTCACAGTAGTAACCAGATTAGTCACAACTATCACCCCACTAAAAGCAAGAAAAGGCAAAGAAAGGCAAGTGCAAAGCGGTGATAATGAATGTAAACCCGCTAGAACGTGTGTAGATAGTGCACCGGCTATTTCCCAATACAAAACTTCGAAAAAATAAAATCCAACTGATCCTCATTCGTGATCTGGCCGGTTATGGTGCCAAGATAATGCAGGCATTGGCGGATATCGAGGGCCAGCAGGTCGCTCGTGATCTGATCATCCAAACCGTTCTGTACATCGGCTAAGGATGCAGCGAGTTTCTGCAACGCATCGTGGTGACGGGCATTGGTAACTATCGTGGACTCTGCCTGGAGGTCTCCCTGGATGGTCTTATCTACCAGCGCTTTTTTAAGTTGGTCAATATGCAGACGCTGTTTGGCAGAAATAAAAATGACCGGGAAGGAACTGAATTTCTGCTGATGGTCTATGGCGCCCTGATCCGACTTATTGCCTGCCAGCAGGTATTGGATATTTTCTTTCTCCAGGTCGTTTACTGTGTTTTGCAATTCTGCCGTGCTGGTCTCATTTACATCAAACAAATAAATGACCACATGGGCGCTGCGCATTTTTTTCAGGCTTCTTTCTACACCCTGGCTCTCTGCATAGTCAACCGTGTGCTCCCGGATGCCCGCCGTATCTATCAGGCGGAACAATACGCCGTTTATGTTCAGGATCTCTTCTATCGTATCGCGCGTAGTTCCTTCCAGTTCACTAACGATCGCGCGGTTCTCATTCAGCAGGGTATTCAACAGGGTCGATTTTCCCGCATTAGGCTTGCCGATAATCGCTACCTGAACGCCATTTTTGATCACGTTGCCCAATTGGAAAGAACTGATCAGTTTTTGTGTTGCATTGGTTAATTGCTGTACCAGCGTATTCAATTGCGTCCTGTCTGCAAACGCTACATCTTCCTGCGAAAAATCCAGCTCTAATTCTATCAGCGCTGAAAAACGGATCAGTTGATCCCGTAAATGTTGCAGGTCGTTTGAGAACCCGCCCCGCATGCTATGCAATGCCGTTCTCCTGCTCGCTTCGGTATTGCTCGCTATCAGGTCGGCCACGGCTTCTGCCTGTGTGAGATCTAATTTGCCATTCAGAAACGCCCTTTGCGTAAACTCGCCGGGCTTAGCCATACGCAATCCTTTCTGCATAATAGCCCGGATAATATTTTCCTGGATAAACGGCGAACCATGACAACTGATCTCAATTACATCCTCACCCGTATACGATCTCGGCGACCTGTATAAAGACAGCACCACTTCATCCAATACCTGCCCGCCATCCTTTATAAAACCCACATGCAGTGTATGTGAAGCTTGTTGTAATAAATCTTTAGAAGGGAACAGCTCATTCACAACCGCAAAACTATCCTTCCCGCTCACCCGTATCACCCCGATGGCGCCAATACCCTGCGGTGTAGCCAGCGCTACGATCGTATCATCCCAACCACTTAATTGTGCCATGGGGGCAAAAATAGTGAATCGTGAGACGTGGGGCGTCAGACCTGGGTCAGGATCTGTGATAAGGTACAACCCAGGTCTCACGCCTCACGACTGATACACCTTATTCATCTTTCACCATAAACGTAATACTCTGCCTGTGCCGGTAGATAACTTTTCTGCCGTTCTGGATGGCGGGTTTCCAGTTGGGACCCTTCTGTATCACGCGTATCGCTTCTGCTTTGGTACCATAACCCGGGTCGTTCTCTGCTTTTACATCGCTGATCGCACCTTCACGGTCAACGATAAAGGATACTACCACGGTATAGGCCGCCGCAGGCGCGCCATTCTGTGAGGGGAGGTCGCTGTTCAGGTTACGCGTCAGGTATTTGCGCCAGGCCTCTGGGCCGCCATTAAATTCTGCGGGGTTCTGAACGGTTACAAAGATCTTATCAGTTTCATCATCTGTATGCGGCGCCTCTGTTTTACCGGTGGATTTTTCCACCGGTGGCATTACCACATCTGTGAGATCACCTTTCGTATCTATCGTTCCGATCTTCACATCTTCGAGGGTGCTGATATCTTTTACTTCATCAGGTGGTGTCACATCTTTATCGGGTACGATCAATGGCGGTGTAACCCTTGCCATTTCTACCGGTCTTGGTTCCGGCTTAACTACCGGCGGAGGCGTTTCTGTCTTAGGCTTCTCTTTAAAATTTTCCAGTGTAATAACCGGGCCCACCATTTCTTTTTGTTCCTGTTTGCGGTTGGCCAGCAATGAGCCAACAACAAACAATAAACAAACACATACCGTTCCCGTCAATGCATAATTGATACGGCGGCTGTAGGTCTTACGAAGTTCATAAGCGCCGTAGTTTTTGTTCCGTCCTTCAAATAAAATGTCAAGCAGATCTGCGGAGAGAATTTTTGACTTTTCCATGATGTTTGGTTTTTCCTATGATTCGGGGGAGAGGAAAAATCCATAAATAACGGTTTGGCGGTTGGCTTTGGATGCTTTAGATTCTTCAACACAGAGACACAAAGAGCACGGAGGTTCACAGAGAAAAAATTAATAGCCAACAGTTAATAGCCAAAAAAATCCCCGCAAAAATTGCGGGGATCCTGAAAACTATTAAACTTGTTTATGATCAATTAATCTACCGATACCTGGATGGTGATACTTTGTTTGTGGCGGTAAATTACGTTACGTCCATTCTGTACAGCAGGTTTCCATTTAGGGCCCTTGGTAATAACGCGGATCGCTTCTGCTTTTGTTCCGTAACCCGGATCGTTATCGGCAGTTACCTCGCTGATATCACCGGTCTTACTTACAATAAAAGAAACCACAACAGTATATTTTCCCGGAGGCGCTCCGTTCTCAACAGGCAGATCCCTGTTCAGGTTACGCTCCAGGTATTTGCTCCAGGCCGGTAATCCACCGGGGAACTCTGCGGCTATCTGTACTACGGTAAATACTTTATCGTAATCTTCTTCCACTTTCGGGGCTTCTACCACACCGGTTCCTTTTTCAACTGGCGGGGCCACCACACCTTCATCCTTGGCGCCTTCCTGGTTGATGGTACCGATCTTGGTATCTTCCAGTTTTTCCACTTCCTTGATCTCTTCATCGGGTTTTACCTCTTCATCCTTCACGATCTTGGGAGGGGTGAACTTGGTAATCTCCACTTTCGGAGGTTCCTGTTTTGGCGGCGGCGGTGGCGGTGGCGGTTCCGGTTTCTTTTCGTCCTTGATATTTTCAAGATTCACCTCTGCGATAACGATATCGGTCTTGCTTTTCTTGGAAGAATTGGCTATGATCGATCCGCCCAACATCAGGAGGCAGACAACAAAGGTTCCTACCAGTGCATACGTTATCCGTTTGCTATAGGTTTTACGCAGGTCATAGGCTCCATATTCCTTATTCCTTCCGTCGAAAAGGATATCGAGAATATCTGCGGATAAAATTTTGTTTATGTCCATTGTACTAATCTTTTGTAATGAAATGCTGTTATTGTCCTGTTGGTGGGGCGATCTCTTCCGATTTCTTGATCAAGGTAGTTTCAACAGCAGATATATCCACGAGGGCATACCGCGTACACACATTGATCGTCATCTCATCCAGGATATCCACCACATTTTTATAGGTACATTCTTCTGAAGGTTTTAGTATCACTACAAAATCTTTCAGTTCATGTACACTGTTCTTTTTGTTGATGATAACCGTGCGGATATCTTTGAAATTAGACGACTTGAAATTGGAGGCGCTGTTATCCAGTTCCCCTTCGTAATAGAACACATTATTGTCTTTACCCAACAGGATGGTGAGTACTCCGGATTGTTTTGCCTTGTTCTGGTCCTCCGGTTTATCGGCATCTTTTGGCAGGAACAGTTTCATAGCTGTTGCCTGGCTCATTGTGGTGGTAAAGATGAAGAACGTTATGAGCAGGAAGCCCAGGTCCACCATGGGCGTAAGATCAACACGGGTTGATAGCTTCTTCCCTTTTTTGACCCCGGGGCCTTTTTTGTGGCCCCCACCGCTCGTATCCATTTCTGCCATGATCGGTAGAATTTAGTTTCGTTGAAAATTAATTTACTTATTCCTCACGTTTCTCTCCTGCCATTGTTTTCTTCCAAAGATCGGTTCCTGTTGGAACAGGTTCCGGGTTGGTTACCATCTGGAACTTAAGGAAATCATTCTTTTTGAAAGCGTCAATTACGCTTTTAAAAGCAGGGTATTTGGCCAGGTTATCCCCCTTCAGGAGAAGATTTGGTTTTTTACCCTGGTAGGCATCCCTTACCAGCGTCATCCAGGCTGTCAGTTCATTATTGGTCGAATCCAGTACAGGGATCCCGGGTAATTTATTCCCCTTCCGCTGTTCTTCCGGAATGGCGAGGAAAGCGGCCATCCCACTGAAAGGCGCCCCAAAGAACAGTGCTTTCTTGAATGCTCGCACATCCAGGTTAAGGTTCCGGGTCGAATTCAGGGTATTGGCGATCGTTTCTTTGATCTGTTCATCATCCATCGTAAGAAAGACTTTACCGTCTTTGTCAAAGATCACCTCAACAATATCCTTTTGGGGAGCAACCTTGGCGGCCACAGATTTTGGCGTGGTTACCGCAATGGCTTCCGAAGGTTTGAACTTCGTTGTTAAGATAAAGAATGACAACAACAGAAAGGCCACATCACACATCGCCGTCATGTCGATGCTGGTGCTCTTACGGGGTAATTTGGCTCTGCCCATTGTTATTTATTTAAAGTTTCACGTATTATGATGCAAAATGTCTTCTTTTCCACAAATGATCAGCCTACTATTTGTAGTTGGCTGCAAAACTTTGTGTTAAAGTAAAACCTGATTCATCAATTCCGTAAGTGATACCATCAATACGGGTAGTGAACACATTGTACATGATAATAGCGATAGCGGAAGTACCGATACCCAAAGCCGTATTAAAAAGGGCCTCGGAGATACCCTGAGACAATGCACGTGCAGCGTCTCCACCACCTTCATCACCCAGTGCAGAGAACGAACGGATCATTCCCATTACCGTTCCCAGCAGACCCAACAGGGTTGCCACAGAAGCGATAGTAGATAAGAATACCAGGTTCTTCTCCAGCATAGGAAGTTCCAAAGCAGTTGCTTCTTCTACTTCTTTCTGGATATTCAATACTTTCTGCTCGGTTACCAGCTCTGTATTGCTGATCATTTCTTTGTATTTTTTCAGACCGGCTTTCATTACATTACCTACAGATCCTTTTTGCTTATCGCAGGCTGCAAGGGCTTTGTCTACATCTTTGTTAGCAAGGTGAAACTGAACATTACGCACAAATTCAGCAATACTGCCCGTGCCTGATGCTTTTGTTACCGTAAGCATTCTTTCAATACAGAAAGTAAGCACCGTTAAAAAACAACCGATCAGCACCGGTACAATGATACCACCTTCATACATTTTGGTAAGCGTTCCCTTAGGTCCTTTGTGCTGTGGCCAAAAACCACCATTTGGATCAGGAGTCGTAAAATTACCGGGTGCTCCCAATATAAAGCGCCAGATAACATAACCCAGGATGATACAGGCAAGTGGGGCAACCCAGGAAATTGTGTTACTGCTTTTAGGTTGTGCATGCGAAGGGCTTTTTACAGCGGCACTAGCAGATGGTTTTGTCTCAGCCATGATTCAATTGATTTTTGGTTTTTTAATAATTCAGTTGGTAATTTATTTGTTCCGCAATGCTACTGAAAAAAGTTTTGAAAAAGCAAAACAATCTTTCTGTATGCAAAAGGGAATACAAATTAACCTTTTTATGGTACGGAACAAATTAGATTAGCATAAAATATTATATTAATAATTTTTTCATAGATGCACAGCTACCCGGCTCGTGGAAAAAAGTCCCCATGCCATTTTCACCGGTTCAAAACCCCTCTTAACCATCCATCCAACTTATGTCCTAAAACCCTGTCCCTTCCCTTTGCAACTGTATCTTTAAAGCATCTGAAAACTTATTTACAATTATGAAAAGACATTTAGTATGCCTGGCGCTTTTTGCTTCTTCGATAGCAGTTGCGCAACAAAGAGACTCTTTACCCGGTGGCGGAGCACCCGGGAGAGGTAATAATGCCGGTGGATTCGGCGGATTAGGCAATGCTGCCACCAGGCAGGGGCCAAGGCCTTACCGGGAAGTGATCACAGACAAGGCCATCACGAAAAAAGGCCTTTTCACCGTTCACAAAGTGGACGAAAGGTATTATTTCGAGATCCCTGATTCCGTCCTTGGCCGCGAGATCCTTGCGGTTACCCGCTTTTCCAAAGTACCAGGCGGCGGCGGTAAATACGGCGGCGAGATCGTAAACGAACAAAGCCTGAAATTTGAAAAAGGACCCAGCAACAATATTTTTGTGCGCGTGGTAACCCTGATCAGTACAGCCGATTCCACTACGGCTATTTCCAAAGCAGTTAGAAACTCTTATCTCGACCCTATCGGCGCCGCTTTCGGCATCGCCGCTTTTAACAGGGATTCCTCAGCCGTGGTGATCGAAATCACTGATTTTTTCAGGGGAGATAACCAGATCGTAGGAATGGATCCGGCCGATAAACGTCTGTTCAGCCTGGGCATACTGCTGGCCGACAGATCCTATATCCAGAGTATCAACACCTACCCCATCAACACCGAGATCAAAACGGTTAAGACCTATACCGCTTCTGCCGGTGAGCGTGGCGGTGCTGTAGCTGGCCCGGGCGCGCCGGCCAGCTTACCCGCTGCAAGGAATGCAGGCGTGGTTACCATTGAACTGAATACCTCTATGATCCTGTTACCCCGGGTACCGATGAACCGCCGGTTCTTCGACACGCGCGTTGGCTATTTTGCCGACCAGTTTGTTGTGTACACGGATGACCAGCAGAAAGTAGATAAACAGACTTTTGCCGTTCGCTGGAGACTGGAACCCAAACCCGGCGACCTGGAAAAGTATAACCGTGGTGAACTGGTAGAGCCTGCCAAGCAGATCATTTATTATATAGATCCCGCTACACCCAGACAATGGGTGAAGCCTTTGATAGATGGTATCAACGACTGGCAGAAAGCTTTTGAGAAAGCAGGTTTTAAAAATGCAATTGTTGGTAAAGAATGGCCGGTGAATGATCCTACCATGAGTATGGAAGATGCGCGGTATTCGGTGATCCGTTATTTCGCATCCGATATCGAGAACGCATATGGGCCGCAGGTGCATGATCCGCGCAGCGGCGAGATACTGGAGAGCCATATCGGCTGGTATCATAATGTAATGAAACTGGTGCATGACTGGTATATAATGCAGGCAGGCGCTGTTGATCCGAAAGCAAGGAAAATGAAGTTTGATGATGAACTGATGGGCCAGCTGATCCGTTTTGTATCCTCACACGAAGTGGGTCATACACTCGGCTTACGGCATAATATGGGAAGCAGCAGCAAAACACCTGTTGAGAACCTCCGTAACAAAGCATGGGTTGAGGCAAACGGACACACCGCGTCGATTATGGATTATGCCCGTTTTAACTACGTGGCACAACCGGAAGACAATATCGGCGAAGCTGGTTTATTTCCGCGTATCGGCGACTATGATAAATGGGCCATTGAATGGGGTTACCGTTACCTCGGTGAAGCAGATGTTGAGAAAGACAAGAAGATCAATAACAAATGGGTGGTTGAGCGTTTAGGCGCTAACCCTAGGTTATGGTTTGGTGGCGAGGGTCAGAATGCCGATCCGCGCGCGCAAACAGAGGACCTTGGCGATAACAACGTGAAAGCAAGCGAATATGGCATCAAGAACCTGAAACGAATTTTACCTGCTTTACCTGAGTGGACCAAAGAAGAAGGCGATCATTATGAGAACCTGAAAGATATGTACACACAGCTTCTCGGTCAGTTCAGCCGCTACATGGGTCATGTGGCCAAGAACGTTGGCGGTTACTATGAAACATTCAAAAGCCTGGAACAACCCGGCGATGTATATGAGGCAACTCCAAAGGCAATTCAAAAAGAGGCCATTGCGTTTTTAAACAGGCAGTTATTTGAAACGCCTACCTGGCTCCTTGATAAAAATATCCTTAATAAGATGGATGCGCCTTCAGACCTGGAAGCTATTCAAACCACACAGATCAATGTGCTGGTTGGCTCGGGAAGAACGGCGGGTTTACTGGACGGACAGCGTTTGTTCCGCCTGGTTGCCGCAACCAACCGTTTTGGCGCCAGCGCTTACGGCATTGATGAAATGATGGATGACCTGAGAAAAGGTATCTGGAGTGAACTGAGCACCAAGAAACCGATCGACTCTTACAGGAGAAACCTGCAGAAAGCATACACGGAAAAATTAATAGACCTGATAACCCCCCAGGCGGCGGTTGCCCCGGCAGCAGCCCCTGCAGGACGTGGCGGCGGCGGTTTTGCTGCCCCGGTGAATGTTAAGAATACCGATGTAACTTCTGAAGTAAGGGCCCAGTTACGGATCCTGCAGTCTGAGATCAGCGCAGCTATCCCCGGTACTTCTGATAAACTGAGCAAATATCATTTACAGGATGTAAACGACAGGATCAAGAAAGCATTAGATCCGAAGTAGATAATCTCTTAATTATATTTTGAAGCCGGCGACATGATCGCCGGCTTTTTTGTAGGAGAGAAGGCGTAAGGCATAAGGCGTAAGCCCCACCATCCTTATACCTTACCCCTTGCCTTATGCCTTATGCCTTATGCCTTACGCCTTTCTCTCCTCTCTCTCCTCTCTCTCCCTCTCTCCCCTTACCTTTACACAAATCTCTTCTATGAAATTCCTTTGCATCTTAGCCCTGGCCTGTGTTTGTTTTGGAGCAGGGGCACAGAACACGGTATGGGGTTATTTGCGTGACAGCGTTACGCATGAACCTATTGCACTGGCAAGTGTTACCAATATCAATACCAAACAAACCGTGGTAACGGGCAGCACGGGACTTTTTTCCATTGAATTATCTGAGAAGGAGGTGATCTCTTTTGCTGCTGTGGGTTATCACTTTGATACGATCCACTACAGCGGCAAATATCTTTTGCAGGATACGATCGCATTGCATTTATCTGCCCTTGTACATGACCTGGGCAATGTAACCGTTATGGCGCGTGGCCTGAGCCGTTACCAGTTAGACAGTATTGAACGGAGAAAAGATTTTTTACAGGAGATAGTCAGCTATACGATTCCTACCATAGCCAAAGCCAATTCCGGCGCGGGTATAGCGCTGAATATCGATCGTTTTTCACGGCACGAAAAAACAAAACGGAGAGCGCTTGCCTTTTTTGACTCGAATGAAAAACAGGCCTACGTGAATTACCGTTTCCCCGCATCGCTGGTTATGAAATATACCGGGTTAAAAGGGGAGAAGCTACAGCAGTTCATGCAGCAATACCGCCCCACGAGCGACTGGCTACGGACACACAGAACCGAAGAAGATATGGAGTATTATATCAATGATAAATTGAAACTGTTCTTTAAAAGATAATTATTCATACCTCAACGCCACGATCGGGTTGAGCCTGGCGGCTTTCATGGCAGGATAGATACCTGCGGCGAGGCCCACGGCAGAGCAGATGAGGATGCCGATGATCACCCATGCCCAGGGTACCACGAAGCCGGTTTTGAGTACCATCGAAAAAACATTTCCTACCATCACCCCGAGAACGATACCAAAAAAAGCGCCGAGCAAACTGATGATCAGGCTCTCGAATAAGAATTGCTGCCGCACGTTCTTGCTTTTTCCGCCAATGGCTTTGATCAGCCCTACTTCTTTGGTGCGTTCATTTACCGCTACCAACATAATATTCATTAACCCGATAGCTGCGCCGATCAATGTGATCAGGCCAATAGCGCCTGCCGAGCCGGTGATACTGCTTAAGAAACCGATAAACAGTTCTGCAAACTTATCGCTGCGTTCGATCACGAAATTAATATCTTCAACCGGTTCTAATTTTCTTAC
>JANXRX010000036.1 GCA_025352905.1 Bacteroidota bacterium
CGGTTAAAAAGCATTTTTACGGCTATCCATCCGGCCAGCCAGCCAAGAAAACCGGAAATCAGCAGGATCCATACATAGCTCATACGGGTAAAATTTAAAAACCTATCCGCCCTGGGCGGATAGGTTTTTAAATTTTACCCGTATGAGCTATGTATGGATCCTGCTGATTTCCGGTTTTCTTGGCTGGCTGGCCGGATGGATAGCCGTAAAAATGCTTTTTAACCGCTTCCGGAAGAAAAAACGGGAACTGGCAGAAAAACTGGGAAAATTGGTGAGCCGGGAATTGTTTTCCTTCCAGGAAATTGAACAAAAAGTAACCGACCCGGCCAATTTCAGGAAGATCATGCCCTATATAGAGGAGCATATCGACGAGTTCCTGAGGGTAAGACTGGTTGAACAGATGCCGATGATTGGGATGTTTATCGGTGATAAAACGATTATTGAGATGAAAAAAGTGTTTACCGGCGAACTGGAAACACTTTTTCCGGTGATCATGAAGAATTATATGGAAACCCTGAAAGCAGATCTGAACATGGAAACCATCATTATGGAGAAAATTGCAGGTCCCTCATCTGTCGGACTGGAACGCATTTTGTATCCCGCATTGAAAAAAGAGCTTCGTTTTGTACAGATCCTGGGTGCCATACTGGGGTTTGCCATAGGCCTTGTACAGATATTTATCTTCTGTATGCAGTGATACACCGATAAAACAGGGAATTATTGCTTCCCAGAAGGAACCTTTGCCCATTCAGGTTTGTCATATTACCGCTGGTGTAATGAAAAAGGCCGAAAAAACACGTATATCGCAACTTTGTATAATATAATACAAGTATAACCATGAGAAAATTATTTACCCTTTCGTTACTGTTGAATTTCTTTTTTATAGCAGCTTTTTCCCAGTTCCCGGCCGGTGGCCGCCAGGGTGGCGGAAATGCGCAGAATATGAATATTGGCCATTTTTATGGGAAACTGGTAGACAGCAAGACCAATAAGGGGATTGAGGGTGTTACTGTTTTGCTGGTGGGCAATAAGTTTGATACGGCTACAAAGAAAATGAAGGAAGCCGTTATGGGTACCCTGATCACCAAACCTAATGGTGATTTCAGTTTTGATAACCTGGCTGTTTTTGGCAATTTCAAGTTAAAGGTGAGCGCTATTGGTTATAAGGCACAGGAAAAATCCCTGAGTTTTGGTATCAAAATGCCACAGGGCGGCCAGGGAGCGGCTAATGCAAGCGGCGGCCAGGCGGGTGGTGCAATGCAACAGATCATCGGTATGGCTGATAAGGACCTGGGCAATATCAAAATGGAAGAAGACGCTACCAACCTGGGTAATGTTACTGTAACCTCTTCTGCTAAACCGCAGTTTGAACTGGGTATCGACCGGAAGATATTTAATGTAGATAAGAATCTGACAAGTACCGGGCAAACCGCTACCGAGATCATGAAAAGCATCCCTTCGCTGAATGTGGATATTGACGGGAATGTTACCCTGCGTAATGCCGCGCCAACCATTTTTATTGATGGACGGCCAACTACCCTCACGCTCGACCAGATCCCTGCTGATATCATAGATAAAGTGGAGATCATTACTAACCCTTCCGCCAAATACGATGCCTCCGGTGGCAACGCAGGTATCCTGAACATTGTTTTGAAGAAAAATAAGAAGAGCGGATATAATGGAAGTATCCGGACAGGTGTTGACTCCCGCGGTAAGGTCAACCTTGGCGGCGATATCAACCTGCGCCAGAGCAAAGTGAATTTCACGCTCAGCGCCAACTATAACCAGCGTAAGTCAATTTCTGATGGTATCACCGACAGGAATAACCTTATTGTACCACTCAGCAATGTATATAACACAACCCACGGCATAAACAATGGCTTCTTTGAATTTTTCAGGGGGGGAATGGATTATTTTGTTGATAACCGGAATACCTTATCCATCGCTGCGAATTATAACAAGGGACAATTTAATAATGACCAGACACAAAGAGTGGATTCAACTATTAAATCTGTTTTCACGGATTATAATAATATTACAACGGCAAGCCGCTTCAATTTTGAGAACCTCGGATCACAACTGAGTTATAAACACAATTTTGCCAAGAACGGTCATGATATCTCGGCTGATTTCAATTATAATTCGAGTACGAACGTCAACAATAACAATATTGCTACACAGACTTATAACCCAGATAACAGTTACAAAGGGGTGGCGCTGCTACAACAAACAATGGGTAATGGTACCAATAAGTTTTATACGGTTCAGACCGACTATGAGAACCCTATCTCTGACGACAGCAAAATTGAAGCAGGTGCAAGAGCGGCCATCAGGGATTTTACAAACCTGAGCGATCAGTACCAGTATAATTATGCAACAGGCCAGTATGTATTGGTCCCATTGATCAGTAATAAATATAAGTTCCACGATGAAGTATTTGCGGCCTATGCTACCTATAGCTTTAAAGTGAACCGGTGGAGCTACCTGCTGGGTTTGCGCGCAGAGAGTTCCAATTATACAGGTACTTTATTGAATTCGAAGGGCGCCGATTCCTCTAATTTCAAGATCAATTATCCTTTGAGCCTTTTTCCAAGCGCTTTTGTTACGTATAAGATCGATGACAAACAGGATTTCCAGCTGAATTATTCAAGACGGATCAACCGCCCGAGTTTTTTCCAGTTAATGCCTTTTCCGGATTATTCCGATCCGCAGAATATCAATATCGGTAATGCGGGTCTGAAACCTGAGTTCACTAATTCATTTGAAGTATCGTATAACGATGCCTATAAGAAAGGCGCTAATTTTCTGGCAACCATCTTTTTTAAACATACGACTGACCTGATCACAAGGTATGTGTATAGGGATAAGAATGCTTTGACACCGGGCGACAGCGCTTATTTCAACACTTATATTAATGCTGATTACAGTTACGCTTATGGTTTAGAGCTGACCAATAAAATGCCCGTGACCAAATGGTGGGACCTGACATTGAACGTTAACCTGTTCAATTCGAAGATCAACGCAAGCGTACCGGGGCAGGAGCTAAGCAATTCGCTGCTAAGCTGGTTCGGAAAAATGAACAGCGCCTTTAAAGTTTCCAAAGGTTTATCCGTTCAGTTCAGTGGCGATTACCAGGCCAAGAGTGTGATACCTCCCAATTCGGGTAATACCGGCGGTACGCGCGGTGGTGGCGGTGGTGGGGGAATGTTTGGCGGCGGGCCACAATCCACATCACAGGGGTATAACCTGCCAAGATATGGCTTCGATCTTGCCATCCGTAAGGATTGGACATGGAAGAATGGACAAAGCGGTTCTTTAACGCTAAGCATGAATGATATTTTCCGTACGCAGGTATATAAATCCTATTCTGAAAGTACTTTCTTTACACAGAACACCGAAAGAAGAAGGGACCAGCAGGTATTGCGCCTGAACTTCAATTACCGCTTTGGTAAGTTTGATGCTGCATTATTCAAACGTAAGAACACGAAAGCCGATCAGGGTGGTGGCAATGATATGATCGGGGGACAGAATAATTAGTAATTGATAATTAGTAATTAATAATGAAAGCCCTTCCAAATTCTTTGGAGGGCTTTTTTATAGAAACAAATAGCCACAGATTCACAGACTACATGTCCTATAACTAATAATTACTAATTATTAATTCTTGTTAACTCCCCGCCCGGCCGGTAAGCATGGGCACAAAAGAGAATTGTTCAAATGCCTCTTCTGTAACCGAACCGTCTTCCATTTTTGTGAGGCGCAGCATGCGTTGGGTATCTCCTTCATCAACCGGCAATACCATTACTCCGCCGGTCTTTAACTGTTCTACCAGCTTTGGCGGAACAAAAGGCGCCGCGGCGGTAATGATGATCT
>JANXRX010000052.1 GCA_025352905.1 Bacteroidota bacterium
CGGTGGCAGTTTTGGTACGTATAAAGCCAATGTGCAGCTATATGGCAAGGCTGATAAATTTACGTACACTACCCGTTATGCTAAATTAAAGACTAATGGTTTTTCTGCGGCCTACGACAGTACCGGCACAAAGAATTTTGATAAGGACGGTTATAACGGCAACGTTGCCAATGCCGCTGTTCAATATGAGGCAGATAAGGAATTATTGTTCAAAGCCTTTACACAATACAGCCAGATCCAGGTTCGATTCCTGGCGAGGCCACACTACCATTACTGGTAAGCATACACCATCGCCATACTCTCTCTCGCCATTTTCTCGTTATACTCAAAAGTGAGTCTTTTGTGATTGATGATATCAACAATGGTCCCGATAAAACAAAGACCGCCGGTAAACAGGTAAAGAAGCCCCATTCCTGTCTGACCCACCATAAAACGCTGTATACCCGCTACACAAACAAAACCCAGTACACAACCCAGTAAAACCTGGTCGGCCTTCCTGCGTTTACCATTGTAAAGCGCAACAAAACTCATCAGTTTATCTTCTGGTAATTCGCTTGTGAGATGTTGCAGGTAAACAAGTTCTTCGCCTCCAATGGAAGGAATGAGGATAATAAGGTTAGGTTTCATTGAATCGGTTTATAGGATACAATAATTGTTTAAT
Source organism: Bacteroidota bacterium (assembly GCA_025352905.1). Taxonomy (GTDB): domain Bacteria; phylum Bacteroidota; class Bacteroidia; order Chitinophagales; family Chitinophagaceae; genus Sediminibacterium. The sequence continues at coordinate 662 of JANXRX010000052.1, forward strand.
CCGTATAAATATAATGATTACAGCGGGAATTCCTAAGGGATGATAACGGAAAGAAGTTGCTAACTGAAGGTGCAGGGCATAATGAACCGAATGACCGATACCACAACCCGGACAATGTGTAAAACCCAGCCGGCTGAATAGACAGAGAGAAACCCCACCGTTATTTTCAGGCAGAAAGAACAGCACGATCAATGCACTTAGCCAGCACAGGCTTTCAGAATGGGTCCGGATATTTTTTAAAATGCGGGTCATTGGGATCATTGGTCATTGGAACCTGTGTAAGATAATATTTTGAAAGCAGTTTTCTTAATTACCTCAATCACTATTTATCCAATGACCAATGACCTAATAATCACTCACCAATTAAACGTAACCCCCGCATTAAACAACGCGGGAATGCCGTTATATCCCCGTACATCAAAAAATTGCTTACCGGTAATATTTTGCAAGTCGATAAAGAACTTCAGGTGTTTGCCGGTAATATATTCTGCATAAGCGCCGAGTAAAAAGTAACTGTCTAACAGCACATCCGGTTTTTTATAGGCGCCAACATCATACCGGCTGCTTACATACTTGCCACTTATACTTGCATATAACCCTTTGCTGCACTGGTAGCCAAGGGTAATATTTAGGTTATGGGTGGGCCGACGCAAAGAATAATTGTACACCGTATCCTTAAAGTTAACCCGGCTCTGCGTAGTTTCCTGCGCAGTGATAAAAGTATAATTACCGGTCAGTGTCAGGCCGTTTACCGGTTGAAGACTGGCCTCATATTCAATGCCCCTGGTTGCCTGGTTCACAAAATTGAAGTATTTGAAACTAACGGAATTATAGTCGATCCCGTTATCTGTATTACGGTAAAAAAACACCAGCCTGTCGCTGAACCGGTTGTACGTATGCTGCATGCCGATCTCGTAATTAGTGGCTTTCTCCAGTTGAAGGTCCACATTACCGCTGCTCGAATAGAGCTCATACAGGGAAGGCGCTTTAAAACCGGTGGCAATGCTTCCGAATACCCGGAAATGATCATCAATGCGAAAAGCAGGGTTAAGGGTATAGGTATAGTTGGTACCGTAACGCGAATGATCATTTAATCTTCCGCCCATCTCAAAGCTGAACTGTTTATCGTTATAGTTCACGGAAGCATACAACGACTTCTGGTTCATAGAAGTATCATTAAAGCTGCTGTTATAAGGGCCAAAAGAACTTAACGACCGGTACTGGTTATTCATAGATCCATACCGGTAATCCGCGCCGCCAAGCAAAGTGAAACCACTGCCAAGCTTAACGGATGTGTACAGTTCTGCAAAATGCGTGATCGCATCATAATCATTCATAGAATAAGCTGTAGCGCCAGGTACAGAAGCATTGTCGTTATAGTTCCGGTGCATTTTACTATATTGATAATTACCGGTTAAGGACAGGATAGTTTTTTTCAGCACAAAACCGGCGCCGGTTGTAAAATTGCGGTTGTTGATGGTGTAATTGGTTTTATCAGTAAAAGCACTCGCATCAATATCTGCCTGGTACTGGCTGTATTGTGTAAAGGCTTTGAACAATAATTCCTTATCTGCCTCATATTGAACAGCGGCATTGGCAACATTGCCGTTATAACCGTCCTTATCAAAATTCTTTGTGCCGGTACTGTCGTAAGCCGCAGAAAAACCATTGGTCTTTAATTTAGCATAACGGGTAGTGTAGGTGAATTTATCAGCCTTGCCGTATAACTGAACATTGGCTTTATACGTACCAAAACTGCCCCCGGTAAGGGTGGCTTTTGCATTAAAGGGTTCTGTAATATTCTTTTTCGTGGTGATGATATTGATCACTCCGGCAATGGCATCGCTGCCATATAAAGTAGATTGCGCCCCCTTGCATATCTCAATCCGCTCCACATCTGTGATGGAAAAAAGATTTAGGTCAAAGTCATTGTTGATCTGCGAGGGATCATTTACCGGGATCCCATCCATTAATACAAGCGTTCGGCCGGCAGAACCGCCGCGCATAAAAAGGGTCTGAACACTACCCGCATTACTGAGGGCGCCATTAACGGTGATACCCGCTTGCTCATTAAGAACCTGCGCCACCGTTTTGCCGGTGCTTTTTTCGATCTGTGCCTTGGTAATTACGGTAATTACTTTACCCGTGGTACTTTGTTTCTGCTCCTGTTTGTTGGCGGTTACCACCACTTCATCAAGAACCTTGTTGGTTAGGGTGTCTTTTTGTGCAAAGACGGTGCTGCCCGTAAACAGGGCGGCAAGGAGTGTGAGTTTTTTGCTCATTGTTGGTTTGTTTTGATTTGAACAATGAGCTTTCAGGAAAATAAAAAAACGGAGAAATATAAATTGCCGCTGCAGCAGCATTTTACATTCCATGCTTTTCACCCGAAAGCCGTGAATGATTGGTTTGTACGAGGCAGGTCTTCTGACTTACTCCCTGTTGAACACCTTCCCATCCCGCTCAAAGCGGAACAGTGGTTTGAAGATTCAAAGGCGTGAGAGGCGAAACGAAAATCGTGAAAAAATAACGCACGATTAACGACTGACAATTCACGTAAAGAGCTTACAGCTACGGGGATAGTGCCGGAATTACACCGGCTTCCCTTTTAATCCCGCTTGCGCGGGAACCGAATACAAGAACGAAGATAGGGGAAATAGGCGTAATGCATAAGGCATAAGTTGTAACATAAGCTGCCTTACTTATGCCTTACGACTTATGCCTTACGCCTTGCCCCTTGCCTATTCTTCCCATAAGTTTCCTACATTTAGCTATATGCAATCAAAACAGAAATTAAATTTATTCAGTTTCACTATGATTGTAGTGGGGCTCGTGATCGGGATGGGAATCTTTCGTTCGGCGGCGCCAAGCGCTAAATCGGCTATTGAGCCTTCTGTATATTTTTCGGCCTGGCTGCTGGGCGGTTTTTTTGCTTTATGCGGGGCCCTTACTTATGCGGAAATTGGCAGCCGTTACCCGGTAACCGGCGGGTACTATAAAATATTTTCGTATGCCTATCACCCGAGTATCGCATTTGCCATCAACTGTATCATACTCATCAGTAATGCGGCCAGTTTAAGCGGCGTTGCCTTAATAGGGAGCGGATATATTACCAAATTGTTTCCACAGTTTGCCTGGACAGATATTGATAAAGCATTGATCAGTTGCGTTGCCATCATCCTCTTTTACTGGATCAACCTGATGGGATTGCG
>JANXRX010000053.1 GCA_025352905.1 Bacteroidota bacterium
GATCGAACTGTTCTGGAGAGATAAAAAATCCATCCAGGGCCTGGATTACTGGATCAGTTATTCATACCTGGATACCAAACGCGATTACCTGAATTATCCAAAACAATTGCAACCCAGTTTTGCAGCGGATCATACCGCATCGCTGGTAGTAAAAAGATTTTTCACCAAGATCAATACCGGCTTCAACTTTACGTACTCTTATGCAACCGGCAGACCTTATTATAACCTGGTGCCCAACGGAAGTACCTTACTATATACGATAGCCGACCAGGGTAAGACCATCGATTATAACACCCTTGGGTTCAGTATGAATTACCTGAGCTCGATCGGAAAAGCATATGGTGTGATTGTGGCTTCGGTAACCAATGTGCTTAACAGCAACCAGGTATTCGGATATAATTACTCGCATAACGGCCTTTATAAAGAAGCGATCACACCGGCGGCCCCGCAGTTCTTTTTCCTGGGCCTGTTCCTGAGCTGGGGAGTTGACAGGCGGCAGGATGCGATCAATAATAATTTGTAGTTAAACCCATAAAACCTATACCATGAACACTGAACAACAAAAAGACGAAGAACTCTGGAAAACGGCCAAAGCAAGGGTGGCATTCCGTTGGGCCTTTGCTGCCTACTTTATTGTAAATGCCATGCTGGTAGTGATCTGGTTTTTTACCACAGGCCCCGGGTTTTATTTCTGGCCCATCTGGTCCATGATGGGTTGGGGCGTAGGTATCGCTTTCCAGTATTTCCATGCTTTTCATGGCAATACCTATATCTCGGCACAGAATGAATATGAGAAACTGAAAAGACAACAAAAGGATTAACCGCTCACACAATTATTTAATACATAAACATTTTATATGAAACCCGAAAATGATATACTATGGGAAATGGCCAAAAAAAGGGCCGCTTTCAAAAAACACCTGGTAAGCTACCTGGTAGTAATTTCTTTCTTATGGGCCATCTGGTTCCTATCAGGCAGACAACATGACCTGGAAAATAATTTCCCATGGCCAGCCTGGATCATGCTGTGGTGGGGTATTGGCCTGGCATTCAGTTATAGTAAGGCATATGGTGTAAATCGCCACAACGCCGTGGAAGAAGAATATAGGAAATTAAAAAATCAACAATAATTCATTCACAGTAAACACAATTTTATGAAACAGGTATTGATCATTGTTAGTATGCTCTTTGCAGGAATGGTAACGGCACAAACAAAATATGAAGCCGCAATGGAAAGAGGGTTGGCACAGTTTAAAGCAGCCACAACAGTAGACGATATGAACACGGCATCCGCTTTTTTTGAACGCATTGGCGATGCAGAAAAAGATAAATGGCTGCCCTATTACTATGCAGCCCAATGCAATTATTTAACCGGCTGGATGAACCCCAAGGCAGATAAGGATAAGGTTGCCGAGAAAAGCAAGGACCTTATAGCCAAAGCAGAAGTGATCGAACATAATTCAGAATTGTATTGTCTTGAACAGATGGTAGCTGTTTTGCAAATGGTGGTGGATCCGATGGCTCGCTACCAGAGCTATGGTGCATTAGCCACTAATGCATTGGAAAATGCAAAAAAAAGCGACCCATCCAATCCGCGGATCTATTACCTGCAGGGGCAAACGCTCATGAATACGCCGGAAGCATACGGAGGCGGCAAAGCAGTTGCCAAAAAGTTATTTGAAAAATCACTGGAACTGTATAAAACATTTAAACCCGCTTCACCTTTACATCCTGACTGGGGTAAGGAAGAAGCGGAAAAATTATTAGCAGCTTGTCAGTAATATGTGCATCCAATACAGCAGTGGCCGGAACGCCACTGCTACATTTGTAACCTAACCGTTTACCATCATGGAAACCAACGAAAAAGAATTTTCGCCGCAGGAAAGCCTTCAATTGATCCATTCAATGATCAGCAAAACAAAAAACTCCGTTGCGGATGACAGTTTCTATTTCCTGTTTTGGGGATGGCTGGTATTTGGCTGTTGTATTGCGCAATATATTTTAAAAGTATACTTGCTTTATCCCAATCATTATATTGTTTGGTGGCTGATGCCCGTTGGAGGCATAATAAGCGGTATCTACGGATCACGCCAGTCAAAAAAGCAGCAAGTAAAATCTTTTGTGGAAGAAGCGGTGGCTTATGTATGGCTTAGCCTGGCTATTTCATTTATAGTGCTTATCATCATCAGTATGACAGCAAATACCTGGCAAACCGCATTTACCTATTACATCTTACTCTATGGTATTGGCACTTTTGTTACCGGCAGCCTTATCAGGTTCCGCCCGCTGGTTATTGGCGGGATCATCAACTTTATACTGGCTGCCGTTTGTGTACGGTTCAGTTATGATAACCAGTTACTGATAGCCGCTATCGCCCTGGTAACAAGTTATATTATTCCGGGACACCTGTTGCGTATGAAATATAAAAAACAAAAAAATTAAATCATGCGGGAAGAAAAACAACTAACCGAAAAGGAAAGCCTTGCCTTGATCACCTCCATGATCAGCAAAGCAAAAAACTCCAGTATCGATTCCGGTATCGGCCCGTTATTCTGGGGCGTACTGATCACGATATGCAGCCTGGTAACTTTTGCAGAAACTAAGTTTAATGTTACCCTGGGCTTTGATATATGGCTCATCTCGATGATCGCTGTTTTGCCGCAGATATTTTTTACATGGCGCGCAAAAAAAGAAAAAGTGTTTATACCGCATGATGAAACCATGATGAATTATGTATGGGGTACATTTGCAATATGCGTGTTTATGCTTTCATTTTATACTAGCCAAACACATACATCCAACGGTATTGCATTATATATGATGGTGTTTGGCATACCAACCTTTATTACCGGGGGCATCCGAAATTTTAAACCAATGATACTCGGCGGACTTATTTGCTGGATCTGCAGCATTACGAGTTATTATGTTTCATTTCCCAATGGTATGTTGCTGATGGCATTATCTGCCGTTGCGGCATGGTTACTACCCGGAATTATTTTACGCAGACGATACCTGAAAATGAAGAATGTTTAAAGAACTAGACCCTATATTACATTCACAGTTGCGTCTTGCTGTAATGAGTTTGCTCATTGCGGTTAAGGAAGCGGAGTTTACGTATATCCGCGAGAAAACCAATGCCACTGCAGGTAACCTGAGCGTACAGGTACAGAAGCTCAAAGAAGTAGGCTATATTGATGTGGCCAAACAATTCAAAGACAACTATCCCCAAACCACCTGCCGGATCACGCCCAAAGGAATTGAGGCTTTTGAAGCCTATGTTCAGGCTTTACAGGCATATTTAGGAACAAGTGGTAAGGGCTAAGTCCCGTACCTTTGTGCTATTACAAGCACATGGAACCCATTGTTAAGGTAACCGGTCTTACCAAATCCTTTAAACATATCACCGCCGTTCAGGATCTTTCTTTTTCTGTGAATGAAGGAGATGTATATGGTTTTCTCGGACAGAATGGCGCGGGTAAAAGTACTACAATCCGGATGCTGGCTACGCTGATACGGCCAACACAGGGCAGCATTGAAATCTTCGGTAGACCTTTACTCACCAATCGCAACGAGATATTAAGACAGGTGGGCGCCGTAATAGAAAAGCCAGATGTTTATAAATACCTCTCTGCTTATGAAAACCTGGAATTGTTCGCCCGGTTAAGCGGGGTGAAAGTATCCAGGGAAAAACTGATGCAGCAGTTAGATAAAGTGGGCCTCTCGCACCGCGCAAAAGATACCGTAAAAACTTTTTCACAGGGAATGAAGCAGCGACTGGGTATTGCCATCGCTTTGGTGCATGATCCGAAACTCATTATCCTGGATGAACCTACCAACGGGCTGGATCCGCAGGGGATCGCAGATATCCGTAACCTGGTACTGCACCTGAGCAGGGACCTGAAAAAAACCGTGATCGTTTCTTCTCACCTGTTAAATGAAATTGAACAGGTAGCTTCCCGTGTACTGATCATTGATAAAGGCAGGAAGATCATCGAAGGGAATGCCGCCGATCTATTCGACCCTGCACAAACCATTGTTGAATTACAAACTTTCGATAATGTATATGCCATTCAGCAATTGCAGTTAAGCGCCTGGAGCAAACACCTGCAACCGCAAAGAGATACGGCTATACTGATCAGGCTCGACAGGCAGCAGATCCCGCAATTGCACAGGGACCTGGTGGATATGGATATACAGCTTCTCTCTTTGCAACCGCGACATTCATTGGAAGATTATTTTTTACAAGTAACATCCGGCAACCAGCATGTGGACACTTATTCAAATTGAGCTATTCAAGATCTTCCGGAGACCGAGGACCTATATTGCTTTTGCGGCGATCACGGGGTTGATCGGTATTATCCAGTTCGGGCTCAAGCTGGATGGGGCAGCCTATATTGATTTTATGATGCGTGATATCAATTCTTCTATAACGGTAGAAGGAAAGATCCTGAATGGGTACCAGGTTTGTTATATCTCATTGCAGGTATTACTCGTGCATGTTCCCCTGCTGATCGCATTGGTAGCGGCTGATATGATCTCCGGGGAAGCGAATATGGGAACACTTCGCATCATGCTCACCAAACCTATCAGCAGAACCCGGTTCCTGCTCGCCAAATTTTTAGCTGCCACTGCCTATACCTTTCTCCTGCTGGTATGGCTGGCCATTCTGGCGCTGTTGCTGAATATGCTCATTTTTGGAACAGATGATCTCTTCCTTCTAAAATCGGATTATGTGGTTCTGCTGAAGAAAGATGATATTTTCTGGCGTTATATCTGGGCGTTTGCTTTTGCCATGCTGGCCATGACCACGGTTGCATCACTCGGTTTTTTATTCTCGTTATTTGCCGAAAATTCTATCGGCCCGATCGTTGCCACTATGAGTGTGATCATTTTCTTTACTATTTTAAGTACGCTGAATATCCCTGTATTCAATAAACTGAAACCGTTCCTTTTCACAACACATATGATCGGTTGGAAAGAATTTTTTGATATCAAAGTGAACGATGCCAATGAAGCTATTGTTGGGAGTATTCAAAACCCGCAGAAGATCATTACATCGGCATTGGTATTGATGGCACATATCGTTGGGTTTGTAACAGCAGCGGTAGTGATATTTAAACGGAAAGATGTGTTGAGCTAAGAGCGAATAAATCATTTATAAATTGCAAACATGTATAAATCCCTGTTACTCCTCGTTTCTATTCACTGCTGTCTTCTTGTCTCCGCGCAGGATATGACTGGCCTGGTGATGAAGGTAAAAGCGAAACTGGACCAGGTAAATGATTATGAAGCAGATGGAAGGATGAAAACAGATGTCTCTTTTATTAAGGCGCCCATTGGAAAAGTGAAGGTTTATTTTAAAAAGCCCAATAAGTTCCGGTTAAAAAAAGATGGCGGCATCTCCCTTTTGCCGAAAGGCGGAGTATCTGTAAATATGAACAGTGTTTTTGCAGCAACTGATTTTGTTGCCTTATCAGCCGGTGAAACGGTCATAGACGGAACAAAAACACGGATCGTAAAATTGTTGCCTTCCAATGAGAACAGCGATATCGTTCTTACGACCCTGTATATTGATGAAACAAACCTGTTAATCAAAAAATCGGTTACCACCACGCGTGAGAACGGAACCTACGAAATAGCATTGAGTTACGGCCAGTTTGCATCATATGGACTACCGGATAAAGTAGTCTTCTCCTTTAACACCAAGAATTATAAGCTACCTAAAGGTATTACGCTTGAATTTGACGACGAAAAGCCGGTATCCGAAGCGGAAAAGCTAAAAAACAAAAAGGGCAGGGTAGAGATCACCTATACCAACTATGTTATTAACAAGGGAGTTAGCGATACCGTGTTTAAATAAACTTTCTTATCCTTCCGCTTCTTCAATTCTTTCATCAACTGCATTGGCGATCATGCGGGCGCTGATCTTTTTCAATGGGTTCTGACGCATTTCTGCATAGCCAAATCTTTTGCGGATGATTTCGATACATTCAAACATGGCGGCAACAAATGAACTGTTATCGGCTTTGTCTTTTCCGGCGATATCAAACGCGGTTCCATGATCCGGACTTGTTCGTATACCCGGCAACCCGGCCGTGTAATTCACACCTTCACCCAGCGCGAGCGATTTAAAAGGAATCAGGCCCTGGTCATGGTACATAGCCAGTACCGCATCAAATCTTTCAAACTGGCCGCGAGCAAAGAACGCGTCTGCGCTATATGGGCCATACACAAGCATGCTATGTTTGGCTTCCTTGATCGCCGGTTTGATAATTGTTTCTTCTTCATTGCCTATCAATCCCTCATCGCCGGCATGCGGGTTAAGTCCCAGTACGGCGATCTTTGGTTTATCTACGCCAAAATCTTTTTGTAAACTGCTATGGATGATCTTCAGTTTACTGATGATATTTTCCTTCGTAATATGTTTGGCGATCTCTGTTACCGGCACATGCTCGGTTACCAGCCCTACCCGCATATTGTCAGCAACCATAAACATGACAACATCATTTACGCCAAAAATAGCTTTCAGGTAGGGTGTATGCCCGCTGTAATTAAATGCTTCGGACTGGATATTTTTTTTGTGGATAGGTGCGGTTACCAAGCCCTGTATATGACCATCTTTTAAAGCCTGTGTAGCCTGTTGCAAAGATAACAGGGCGTATTTACCGCCGGTTTCGTTTAGCTGCCCGGGTAAGATGGCTACTTCTTCTTCCCAGCAGTTGAAAACATTTACCTGTTTGGGGTTGAGCCTGTTCAGTTCTTTAACATTGGCATAATTGAAGTTATGATCGGGTAATCCTTTACGGTAAAAATTCAGGCTCTTGCTGCTGGCAAAGATCACCGGCGTGCAAACATCCAAGATGCGGATATCGGATAAGGTCTTGATGATCAGTTCTATTCCTATCCCGTTCAGGTCGCCGGAGGTAAAGCCAACAACCGGCTTTTGCAATTCGTTACTCATTTACATCGTTTAGGGAGTGAAAATAAGCATAATCGGGCAGGAAATAGCGTTTGCGGTTATGAATCGTGAGGCATCAGAATTGAGGCGTGAGCATAATTCACCTGCCTCTCAGGCCCCAGGTCTCACGATTCACGAGACCAAATGCCCTATTTTTGCGGGGATGCAGTACACGTTAAAAAAATCATTGGGTCAGCACTTTCTGAAGGACGAATCCATTTGTAAAAAGATCGTGGTTGCCCTGAATGAAAATGCGTTTGAGCGCTTGCTGGAAGTGGGCCCGGGAGGCGGGGCGCTAACAAAATTTCTGCTGCCGTTGCCGGGAATTGACCTGAAAGCGGTGGAACTGGATGATGAAAAAGTGGCGTACTTACAGAATACTTATCCGGCTATCAGCGGAAAGATCATACATGAGAGTGTGTTGGATATGGACGCACCTTTTGCAGAAGCATTTACGGTGGTGGGTAATTTTCCTTACAACATTTCTTCCCAAATACTGTTTAAGGTATTGGAGTGGAAGGACCTGGTGCCGGTAATGATCGGGATGTTTCAGAAAGAAGTGGCGCAGCGCATTGTTTCACAACCCGGTAGTAAAGTGTATGGTATATTAAGTGTGCTGGTGCAGGTGTTTTATGAAGTGGAATACCTGTTTGATGTACCACCGGAGAGTTTTACACCACCGCCCAAAGTAATGAGCGGGATGATCAGGCTGAAAAGAAAAACAGCAACGATCAGTATAAAAAATGAAAGGGCCCTGTTCATACTGGTGAAAGCAGCTTTTAACCAGCGCCGCAAAATGTTACGAAACGCCTTGAAGAGCTTGTTTGATGAGGACATTTTGCAGGAGGAATTATTCAATAAAAGAGCTGAACAGTTAAGCATAGAACAATTTGCAGCGCTCACTTTTAAAATGCGCTAAAAAATCATAAACAAATCCGAGTAACCCCCGATCCGTGACATCCAAAGTAATCATCACCTCGAAAGTACATCCTTACCTCCTGCAAATACTGGAAGAGAAGGGGTATGAAGTGATACACCAACCCTCGATCAGCTATGAAGTATTAAGTGATATGATTGGCGAGGCCACAGGGCTGTTTATTACCACACGATTAAGCATTGATAAGGACATACTGGATAAGGCGAAGCAATTACAATGGATCGCGCGCCTGGGTAGCGGGATGGAACTGATAGATGTGGCTTATGCCGAATCAAAAGGGATCAAATGCGTGAGCAGCCCGGAGGGCAACCGAAATGCCGTTGCAGAACATGCACTGGCTATATTACTGAACCTGATGAATAAAATCAACAGTAGTACCCAGGAAATAAAGAACGGACAATGGATCAGGGACGCGAATAAAGCGGATGAACTTACGGGTAAAACTGTAGGTATCATTGGGTATGGAAATACAGGAAGCGCATTCAGTAAGATCCTTTCTTCTTTTGGGGTAACGATATTGGCCAATGATATTCATAAATCAGGATTTGCTAAAGGATATATCCGCGAAGCGTCATGGGAACAGGTGGCCCGGTATGCGGATGTGATAAGTATTCATGTACCTCTTACAAAGAATACATTTCATATGGCCAATGACGATTTTTTCAATGCATTAGACACACGGCCTTATTTCATAAATACTGCCAGGGGCAAAATAACCGATACAAAAGCATTGATCCGGGCTTTGCAGAACGGTAAGATCCGTGCAGCGGGACTGGATGTATTGGAGAATGAAAAATTGGAAACCTATACTCCGGAGGAACAAGCCGATATGGAGTGGCTGCTGGCACAACCCAATGTGATCATTACGCCACATATTGCCGGGTACAGTCATGAAGCATTTTACCGGATGGCAAAAGTGGCGCTTGAAAAATTAGGAATTATTCCTGATGATATGGTTAGGTAGTAGTGCCGGGCCTGAACAATTCCTGTTCTCAATTCAGTGTCTGAGACGCAGATAGGACTTGCTACCTATCAACACATATAATATATAAATATATAAATATATCCCAAGCCGCCAAATTATTTACGTGTACTGGGAAAGATTTTTTAAATTTGACGCCTGCAACGCTGCAATCAAATGTGGCGTTGTATTTTTTTTACCTCTTTTAAACGATAGATCATGAGTGAAGCTACTATGTATGTTACAAAAGAGACATTTGACAGGCTCCGTGAAGAATTGCACCAAATGAAATCTGTAGACCGCCCGGCTTCTTCCCGGGCCATAGCGGAAGCGCGCGAAAAAGGCGACCTGAAAGAAAATGCGGAATATGATGCGGCCAAAGAGGCCCAGGGTATGCTGGAAGCCAAGATCAAACAACTGGAAGGCGCTATTGCCAACGCCAAAATTGTAGATACCAATTCGATCGATACCAGTAAAGTGACTATTTTAACGAGGGTCACCATTACCAATGTGGTCACAAAAAAAACGGTTACCTACCAGATCGTAGGCGAAAAAGAAGCTGACTTGAAACTCGGCAAGATCTCTGCCGGTTCGCCGATCGGTAAGGGCCTGATGGGCAAGATCAAAGGCGAAGTGGCCGAGATCCAGGCACCCAACGGGATGGTAAAGTTCCGCGTTGACGAGATCACGGTCTAATTTTTTTGGAAAGGGCAATTGGGAAATTTTGAAATTTTAAATCCCAATTCCAAAATTCCCCAATCCCAAAATCTCAAAATAAAAATGACCCTTTTTTCCAAGATCATTGCGGGGGAAATTCCCTCCTACAAAATTGCGGAGAACGAAAAATTCTTTGCCTTCCTGGATATCTTTCCGCTGGTAAAGGGGCATGTACTGGTGGTACCTAAAATAGAAACCGATAAATTCTTTGATGTGCCGGATGAATACCTGGCCGAATTATTATTGTTTGCAAAACCCATTGCAAAAGCCATCGAAAAAGCTTTTCCCTGTAATCGCTGCGGTATCAGCGTGGTAGGGCTCGAAGTACCCCATGCCCATATGCACCTCGTACCCATCAACAACGCCGATGACCTGAATTTTACAAGACCCAAACTGGTATTATCTGCAGATGAACTCAAGTCGGTGCAGGAGAAAATCATTGGGGGGTTGGAAGGATAAGGCGTAGGTACAAGGCGTAAGGCATAAGGCAATTTGATTTTTACTCACGGCTTACCCCTTACCCCTGCTTCTTTACCCTCCCCGGGTTCTTGGCAATAAAATCATCCCAGCCTTTAAGTCCTTTTACCGTTTTACCTGTTACGGAAGAGGATTGGTAATGATGACAGAGAGCCACTGCGAGCGCATCGGTGGCGTCGAAATATTGTGGTTTTTCTTCGATGTGTAAAACACGTTGCAGCATTTTCCAAACCTGGTCCTTATCTGCATTTCCGTTACCTGTGATAGATTGTTTTACTTTTTTGGGAGAATACTCGGTTACCAGGATCTTTGCCTGCATGGCAGCAGCAATAGCCACGCCCTGTGCCCGGCCCAGTTTTAGCATGCTCTGTACATTCTTGCCAAAGAACGGGGCCTCAATGGCAAAACTGCCGGGCTTGTATAGCTGGATCAGTTCACACACTTTTGAATGGATCATATCCAGACGTGCATAAATATCTTTTTCCTTCGTAAGCTTCAATACATCCATCAATATCACCTGTGGCTGGCCATTATGGATACGTAAAAGCGCAAAACCCATCAACTGCGTACCGGGATCAATACCCAAAATAATGTCTGTTTTTATCATTCTGAAGGTGAAAATACGATAATATAGATGACGGGAAACAGATGACAGGGAGCAGCGTAATATCACGCCTTCACGATTGATGTCTCGCTACTCACGATTGCCGCTTTTATCCTTTCTTTGTAGTAAACAAGTTACCTGAACAAGAAACTAAAAATATTTCTCAACTATTTTGTTGGCCCGGTTCTTTTTGCCTGGTTATCCTATTCTATCTATCGCCAGATACAAAAGCAGGCGGATGTGCACCAGTCATGGCAAATGATCCGCCTGGCGCTTACCGGCCCGCAGGCATGGAAACTGGTATTAGTGGTTTTTTTCATGCTGTTGAACTGGGGGATTGAGGCAAGAAAATGGCAGATCCTGGTGAGCAGTATACAGAAGGTATCTTTTATGCGCGCTTACCGGGCCATTTTTTCGGGCCAGGCATTTGCTTTTAGTACTATTAACCGGGTGGGAGAATCTGCCGGCAGGGCCATTTTTCTCCAGCAGGGAAACCGGATCAGGGGTATCGTATTATCGATCGTGGGAAGTATGAGCCAGATACTCGTTACCTTTTTACTGGGCCTGGCTGCCCTGCTTTATCTCCGGTTTCATATACTGGATGCAACACATCACCTGGAAGGATTGTCCATATTCTGGTTAGACGGGCTGATGTACCTGATTGGGGTAGGCATTATACTATTCATTGCCTTATATTTCCGGTTATCGTGGTTTATCATGGTGCTGGAAAAAATACCCTTTGTAGCAAAGTATAAATTCTTTGTGCAGAAACTGGAAGATTTTCATCCGAAAGAACTGACACGGATCCTGTTCCTTTCTACCTGCAGGTATATCGTGTTTGTGATTCAATATGTGATCCTCCTGCAAGTGTTTGACGTACAGGTCTTTTGGGCAGATGCAGCCTGTATGGCATGTGTTTTGTTTGTTGTACTGGCAATCGTACCAACGATCGCCCTTGCGGAATTGGGGTTTAGGGGAAAGGTCAGTATACAGTTATTTGGATTGTTAAGTACCAATACCATAGGCATCATAGCAACGGCCGCAGGTATCTGGATTATTAACCTGATCATTCCGGCTATAGCAGGCAGTTTATTTATCCTGGGCATCAGATTGTTCAGGAACAGGTGATAAGGAAATGAAAAAAATCGCAATACTCTTTATATTATTTTTTGCCGGGCAATCATCTACCCCGGCAGATGAGTTCTGCGGTTTACACAACCTTGCCTTCACAGAGGATGAAAATATCAGTTTCCAGATATTTTATTCGGTAGTCGGAATTTATGTGAATGCCGGCACGGCCAATTTTTCTCTTAATCCTGAAATGGTTAATAACAGGCCAAGTTATCATGTGGTGGGTTCAGGAACTTCTAATCCGAGTTACGACTGGATATTTAAAGTACGCGACCGGTACGAAACCTATATTGATACCGCTACGCTGCAACCGCTGAAATTTATACGCAATATTGAAGAAGGGGGTTTTAAAAAGTACGAGAATATCACTTTCAATCACCAGGCTAATACAGCCATTACAACCAACGGTGTATTTAAGGTACCCAATTGTGTACAGGATGTTTTGAGTTCCATTTATTATGCCCGCAACATTAATTTTAATAATTATAAGGAAGGAGATAAGATCCCGTTCTTTATGTTCCTCGACAATGAAGTGTACAACCTGTACATTAAATATATGGGCAAGGAAGTGGTGAAAACAAAGTATGGGAAATTCAATTCCATTAAGTTCAAACCATTACTGGTAAAAGGCACACTCTTCCAGGGTGGCGAAAAAATGACCGTTTGGGTAAGCGACGATGCCAACCATATTCCCCTGCGCATCGAAAGCCCTATCGTAGTAGGCAGTGTTAAGGTGGATATGATGGGGTACAAGAACCTGCGGTACCCGTTAACTTCCATGATCAGTTTCCGGTAAGGGCAATTTGAAATTATTCACCCCCTGCAGATACTGTTCAATTCCGAATGCCTGTACGCATACCGGCAGATCAAAAGAATAAGAACAGTGGAGAAGATAATACCCGATAAGAGCCCGGTGGCCCATGAATCAATCATTTTGCCGCCCAAATAAGGCCCGAGTACAATGGAACCGGCAGCGATAACACCCGAAATACCTGCCAGTATTGCATTTTTATCCCTGTTAGAGATTTCGATGCGCGTATGGCAGCATTCACAGTTGGTGGCTGAAAAATTATTGAGCAGTACGAATTTCTTAAACGAAATACGACCGCCACAACCTGGGCAGGAGGCAGTTTGGGTTTTGGACATAGGATTCAGGTTTTGTGTGAAACAATTCCTGGTACAATATAAAACAAGAAACAGGGATACGGGAACGTAAAACACCGTTTTTTATGACGTGTTTTCACGGGAATCCTGTAGTAAAATACCAGATGAAGTATCGGGTTACAGATCGCTGAGACGGAAACAATCCTTTTTACGCACGCCCCTTTCTGTCATTTGAACAGTACAACATTCATTTACAGGGTCGTGCTCAAAATAAAGGATATAGTTATTGTCTGCCGCTTCCTGCAGGAACGACCGCTTCTCATGCAGGGTAGTTAACGGGAACATATCGTAGGCCATTACATAGGGAAGGGGAATATGTTCGGCTGAAGGGAGCAGATCAGCCATATATACGATCGTTCTGTTTTTGTAACGGATCTGGGGCAGCATCATTTTATCTGTATGACCATTTACAAAGCGGATGGAAACCGTATCTGTAAAAACGGTTGATTGCAGTAGACCCGTTGGGGATAAAACCTCACCCGGTAACGGAGCAAACTGTAACTGCCCGCTTTCCTGTATGGGCAGAATATTCTCTTTCAGGAAAGATGCTTTTTCTCTTTCATTGGGCGCAGTGGCCCATTGCCAGTGATCCTGATTACTCCAGTAAGTTGCTTTCGGAAAAGCAGGAACCAGTTGATCGCCCTGCCTGACAATACTTCCGCCACAATGATCAAAATGCAGGTGCGTGAGAAAAACATCTGTAATGTCATTGGCGCTAAAACCATGTGCTTTTAATGAACTGTTGAGCGTATCATCTCCATGCAGGAAATAGTGACCAAAAAATTTTGCATCCTGTTTATCTCCCATACCGGTATCGATCAGTATGAGGCGCCCGTTATCTTCGATCAGTAAACAACGCAATGCCCAGGAACACATATTGTTCTCATCTGCCGGGTTAAGTTTGCTCCACATGCTTTTAGGTACCACGCCAAACATAGCGCCGCCATCCAATTTAAAAAAGCCTGTATTGATGGTATAGAGGTTCATGAATTAATCAGTTGTTCCTGTTTCTTTTTGGCTACTGATGCAAAGATCAGCAACACCAGCCCGATCACGAAAAATACCACCAGCGCCAGCACCGAATTTCGTTGTGAGCCGCTGAGCTCGTTGATATAACCAAAGCTGAACATCCCTATCACGATCGCGATCTTTTCGGTAACATCATAAAAACTGAAGAAAGAGGTAGTGTCTTTGGTTTCAGGCATCAGTTTCGCATAGGTACTCCTGCTTAGCGACTGGATTCCGCCCATCACAAAACCCACCAATATCGCCAACCCGTAAAATTCATTGATCCCATCCCTGGGTAATAGATAACCGATGATGCACAATACGATCCATAACGCCACCGTGATCATCAGCGCTTTAAAATTTCCGATCTTATCAGATAAGCGTGCAATCAGATAAGCGCCCGGTATGGCTACCAATTGTATGATCAGGATCGCAATGATGAGGTTTGTTGTCGGAATATTCAGTTCACTCTTGCCGTACAAAGTAGCGGCCAGCATCACGGTTTGTACACCCATATTATAAAAGAAAAACGCGCCCAGGTATTTTTTTAGTACTGGCATATGGCGCACCTGCTCCCATACTTTCCGCAGTTCTTTATAGCCATTGGTAAAGATGCTTCCTGTTTTCACCTGTTCCATCGGCACGCCTTTGGGTAAACGAGCAAGGGAGAATTGTCCGAAACCCCACCACCATACACCCACCAGCAGGAAAGAGATCTGCGAGGCCTTGCCAACAGTGATCCCAAACAGTTCGGGTTTTAATACAAATACAAAGCAGATCAGCTGTAGTATCACACTGCCGATATAGCCCATCGCAAAACCTTTCGCACTTACTTTGTCCTGATCCTCCGGCGCCGCAATCTCAGGCAGGTATGAATTGTAAAATACCAGGCTGCTCCAGAAACCGATGCAGGCAATGATCAGGCAGATCAAGCCATAACCAAGATTAGTTTTATCAAAAAAATACATGGCGCTACAGGCGATACTGCCCATGGTACAGAAAAAGAAAAGGAAACTTTTTTTATTACCCTTATAATCTGCGATGGAAGAAAGGAGGGGAGAGATAGCTGCAACGATCAGGAAAGCAATTCCCAAAGCGTAATTGTAAAGGGAGGTGTTTACAAATTCCCGCCCGAATAAATGGACCGTGTCATTGGCAGTAGCTTCATTGCCATCACCGGTAACTGCCTCGTAATAAGCGGGAAAAATGGTGGAAGTGATCACCAGGTTATATACACTGTTGGCCCAATCGTACATGGCCCAACCGTTAATTACTTTTTTAGGAGCGGTTTGCATGATCGGCAACGGAGGTTTAATTAACAATTAATAATTAGAAATTAATAATTATCTGATAGTGAAGTAAACTTCTTCCGGTATTATTTTAAATAGCCGCTTAATACCAATATAAGAAGCGCAGTTCCAACGATCACCCGGTACCAGCCAAATAAACGGAAACCATGTTTTTGTAAAAATCCGATAAAAAATTTAATGGCAACCAGGGCAACCGCAAAGGCAACCAGGTTACCGATACCCAGCATCAGGAGGTTATCTTTATTCTTTAGCAGTTCGGGATTTTCTTTATATGCTTTGAGCAGTTTATAACCGGTGGCTGCTGCCATCGTAGGCACTGCCAGGAAAAACGAAAATTCAGCAGCCAGGCTTCTTGTCAGTTTTTGTTGCATACCGCCAATGATACTGGCAGCGCTTCTGCTGGTGCCGGGTATCATGGCAAGGCATTGCCAGATACCGATAATAAAGGCTTTTGAGAGATTGATATTTTCTTCTTTCTCAACAATTGGCCGGGTAAACAGTTTATCAATAAATAATAAGATCACGCCACCCACCAGCATGGTAATTGAAACCGTTAAGGGGCTCTCAAGCAATGCATCAATTTTTTTGGAGAATATGGCTCCCAATACCAACGCCGGTATTACCGCAATCAGCAGTTTCAGGTAAAAATTGAAACGGTTAAGCGGGAAGAATTTTTTCCAGTACAAAACGACTACCGAAAGAATGGCGCCCAATTGTATGGCGATCTCGAATAATTTTAAAAACTCTTTTTCATTTTGCGTACCACCGATATGCATGGCAGAACTTACAATGATCATATGTCCTGTAGAAGAAATGGGCAGGAATTCGGTCAGTCCTTCAACAATGGCAATAACAATCGTCTCGAATAAGGTCATAAGGATATTTAAGCGGTTACCACTTTCGGTTTTTTGAATATGGCATAGATCTCAATGACCAGCCCAAGCACTATTAGCAACGGAGCAACCGTAATACGGGTAGTACTGTATACCTGGGTGGTATCAAATACTTTCGGATCGGTGCTTTTACCGCCACTCATCAGGAACATGCCCAGGGCGATAATCACGCCGCCGATCAGCATCCAGGTAAAATTTTCTTTCACAAATAAAGGTGCTTGTACCGTTTGTTTTTGTTCGCTCATGGTTTAGGTTTTATTTTTTGTAATACCCCAGGGTTTACCCTGAAGGACTAATAAAGATCATCCAGTTTCATTTTTAAATATTTCAACACACTCCTGTGTGTACTGTAAACAGAGATACCCACACCCAGCAGGATCAGCCCGCCAAAAAGCACAAGGGTCAGTTTAATATCCCGGATCGCCTTCAGTTGCGGAAACTGACTCTCCGCCCAGCCGATGATCGAGAACAGCAAAAGTATCGCAATTCCTGAACTGATCAAACCATTGATCAGGGCACGGAGATTAAGCGGTTTGGCAATAAAACTCCGCGTAGCGCCCACCATCTGCATGGTTTTGATCAGAAAACGGTTACTGAACATCGCCAGCCGGATGGTATTATCGATACTAAAGATAACGATCAGGCAAAGGATCACAGCAATCACCAGGAAGATCAACCCGATCTTGGAGGCGCGCTCATTCAGATTGGTCACCAGGTTCTGCGGGTACTGCAGGTCGGTTATCTGGTTACCATAAGCGGCCATCAGTTCAGAAGAGATCTTTGTCAGGCTGTCCTTGTTCACATATTGCGCCTTTGCATAAAAATCAATGCTCTCCGGCAGGGGGTTCACGTCTAATATTTTAGCCCAGTCCTCGTTGTTCTCTTTGTTCCAGATCAGTTTCGCCGATTTTTTGTCTATATAAGTAACATTTTTAGCGTAAGGTTTGCCGGCAATGAACTGCTGTATCTGGCTGATGGTGTCTTTGTTCAGCGTACGCAGGTAAGCGCTCATACGGATGTCTTCCTTAAAGGCATTACCCACCGAGCTGATGTTCAGAAAGAACCATCCCATGATACCCATGATCAACAGTACCAGGGCCACGCCTATGATACTATAAATATAGTTGGGCTTGCTGCGTTTCATGGAAGATGCTTTTCCGGGTGTTGCCATGCTGAAAAATTTTAATGCTGGGTTGCCATCCAATGAGGCAAATGTACGCTTTTGAGGGCTAAACGCTTACATTTGCAACCGTTCAAACAGCCTATTTCGTTTTGAAAATAGGGCATTCCGGGCGTATTTGGGTTAAAGAACTGTTAGGATTCATAAAAAATAAAAACCCTTCCAGGGCATGGGGTTATGGAATACAATTTCAGGGCAATCGAAAAAAAATGGCAGGAGCAGTGGAAGGCATCCGGGGCTTACAAGGTAAGTAATGAAAGCAGCAAGCCTAAATTCTACGTACTGGATATGTTTCCTTATCCGAGCGGTAAGGGATTGCATGTAGGGCATCCATTGGGTTTTATCGCATCGGATATCTATGCCCGTTTTAAAAGGCTGAAGGGATATAATGTATTACACCCCATGGGCTACGACGCCTTTGGACTACCCGCTGAACAATACGCTATTGAACATGGCATCCATCCCGCGGTAAGTACCGCGCAGAATATTCAGAATTTCCGCGAACAGTTAGATAATATCGGGTTTAGTTACGACTGGGACCGCGAAGTACGTACCAGCGAACCGGGTTATTATAAATGGACACAATGGATCTTCCTGCAGCTGTTTAATAGTTATTACGACCGGTCTGCACAGAAAGCGAAAAGTATAGCGTTGCTTGTGAGTGTATTTGAACAGGAGGGTAACCTTAACCAGGAATGTCCCGGTGATAGCTCTCTTCAGTTCAACGCATCGGAATGGAAGGCTTTTACCCAAAAAGAGCAACAGGATATTTTAATGCTGTACCGTCTTGCCTTCTGCGGCTATGGCGAGGTGAACTGGTGCGAGGCGTTAGGAACTGTTCTGGCAAATGATGAAGTGGTAAATGGCGTGAGCGAACGTGGCGGTCACCCGGTTGTAAAAAAGAAATTACGGCAATGGTACCTGCGCATTACGGAGTATGCCGACCGCCTGCTCGATGGCCTCAAAACCATCGAATTCAGCGAAGCGATGACGGAGATGCAGACAAACTGGATAGGAAAATCTTACGGTGCTGAAATTGATTTTGCAATTGTAAGTCCCCAGTCATCGGCCCAACTCACGCCGCACGCCGCACCACTCACGGTGTATACTACCCGCCCCGATACGATCTTCGGTGTTGATTTTATGGTGGTTGCGCCTGAACATGAATTGATAGAGAAGATCAGTACGGGTGAACAGAAAGCGGCTGTTGAGGAATATATCACCTATGTTAAAAGTAGAAGTGACAGGGAAAGACAGGCGGAGAAAAAGATCAGTGGTTGTTTTACGGGCGCTTACGCGATAAACCCATTTAATGGTAAGCAGATCCCGATCTGGATATCAGAATATGTACTGGCAGGTTATGGAACCGGCGCTATTATGGGTGTGCCTTGCGGAGATGAGCGCGATCATAAGTTTGCGCAGCATTTTAAGATCCCCATAACCAATATCATTGGAGAATATTATAACGGGGTGGAAGCCAACCCCACCAAAGATGCCAAATTAGAGAACAGCGATTTTCTGAACGGGATCGTGATGCGTGATGCCATCGCTATTGTGAACAACCGGCTGGAAGAAATGGGCATTGGCAAAAAGAAAGTAAACTATAAAATGCGTGATGCCGCATTCAGCCGCCAGCGGTATTGGGGCGAGCCCTTTCCCATTCAATGGAAAAGCGGGATCGCGATTCCATTACCTGAAACGGAATTGCCTTTATTATTGCCTGAAGTGGATAGCTATAGTCCGGGCCCGGAAGGAGAGGGCCCGCTGGCCAATATCCCTGAATGGGTGGCCAGAGAACTTGAAACCAACACCATGCCTGGTTATGCCGGCAGCAGCTGGTATTTTCTTCGTTATATGGACCCGCATAACAATGAAACTTTCTGCGACAGGAAAGTAAGTGACTACTGGAACCAGGTAGATCTCTATATCGGCGGAACGGAACACGCGGTGGGTCATTTATTGTATAGTCGTTTGTGGACAAAAGTTTTATTTGACCTGGGGCATATCGGTTTCCAGGAGCCGTATAAGAAACTGCTTAACCAGGGGATGATACAAGGGAGTAGCAGGTTTGTGCACAGACTTAAAACGGATCCTGATTTTTTTGTTTCTCATAACCTTATTTCCGAATACGATACACTGCCTATTCATGTTGATGTAAACATAGTAGATGGACTTGAGCTGGATATTGCCGCTTTTCGCATTTGGAAACCGGAATTTGCGAATGTAAAATTGCTATTGGATAATAACCAGCTAATCACATCTTCGGAAACTGATTTGAAGGGAGGTAGATTTATATGCAGTGCCGAAGTTGAGAAAATGTCTAAATCCAAATTCAATACCATTAACCCAAATGACTTAGTAAATAAATTCGGCGCCGACACTTTCCGTATGTACGAAATGTTCCTCGGCCCGGTAGATCAAAGCAAACCATGGGATACAAAGGGTATTGAAGGTGTTCATCGCTTTCTAAAAAAACTCTGGCGCTTATTCTTCGACGAGATAAAAGGCAAGCTATGGAACGACGAAAAAGCTACAGACGAAGAATTAAAAGTATTACACCGAACGATCAGGAAAATTGAGGACGATACAGAGCGT
Organism: Bacteroidota bacterium; assembly: GCA_025352905.1. Taxonomy (GTDB): domain Bacteria; phylum Bacteroidota; class Bacteroidia; order Chitinophagales; family Chitinophagaceae; genus Sediminibacterium. Next base: position 19,936 of record JANXRX010000053.1, read on the forward strand.
TATAGTTTTAATACCGCGGTGAGTGCATTCATGATCTGTGTAAACGACCTCAGCGATCTGAAGTGCAGCAAACGCGAAATATTGGAACCCCTTACAATCATGCTTACTCCCTATGCCCCACATATTGCCGAAGAACTCTACCATCACTTAAAAAATACCCCCCTCTTTGCGCAGCAGAGAGGGGCCGGGGGTGAGTTAAGTGTCCTGGATGCATCCTACCCAATATTCCAGGAAAAATACGTGACTGAATCCTCTAAAGAATACCCGGTAAGTATTAACGGGAAAGTGCGCACCAATATTAATATCGCATTAGACGCTACTGCCGAGCAGGTAGAGACAATCGCCCTCTCCAACGAACTCATCCAAAAATGGATAGAAGGAAAACCGGTAAAGAAGTTCATTTTCGTAAAAGGGAAGATGATCAATGTAGTGGTGTAAGCCCTTTTAACTAGCGTATTTATACCTGATTTTGTTAAAAGAGTTCTGAATTTTCAGAACTCTTTTTAGTTTTATGCAAATTATTTTTATGACTATTACAAAGGAAGATATCAAAGCATTGTCTATGCAGGAAAGAGAAGAATTACTTACTATATTTTGGGATGTGATGGAAGAAGAACCCTATGTTGATAACGCCGGTGAAGAAACAGCAGAAGAGCTGAGTCTTTTAAAAGAAAGTCTTGAGGAGTATAACCGCGATCCTTCCGCAGCAAAAACATGGGAAAAGGTTTACCTCGAGTTACGTGGTATGATAAATGACTGAAGGATAGTTGTTGCCATTAGGGCGCGGACTGATATTAACGAAATCATTGGCTGGTATGGTTACCGGTCTTTTTTGACTGTTGATCAGTTTCTTGGCGAACTTAATCATAGCATACACAGGATAACGACAGCCCCCGGTCTTTTTAAAACTGTTGCACCTGGCATCAGACCTTGTCTAATGGAGATTTTTCCATACATTATTTATTTTACTGATCAAAATGAGCACATGATTCTTTTACGGATCCGCCATAAAAAGCAACAGGCCCTCAAACGATATAAATAATTTCCGCCGCACATGGAATATTTGCCTTCCTGTTTTCTTAATATCTTATATTGTATTTCCAACCAAACCCTACTGTAATGAGAAAACTGCTTTTCGTTTCATTGGCATGTATTGCCTTTTTTGGTGCCGTTGCACAATCAACAGATACCTATTTCTTATCCTATCCCACTTTAACACCCGATGGCCAAACCGTGGTCTTTAGTTTTGAAGGAGATCTCTGGAAAGCCAATACTAATAATGGAGATGCGGTCCGTTTAACCGCCATGCAGGGCTATGAAACCAACGCGAAAATTTCTCCCGATGGAAAATGGGTGGCATTCACCGGCAGACAGATGGGCAATGCAGATGTATATGTAATGCCGCTTGCAGGTGGCAGTATCAAACAACTTACTTTTCACAGCGCAGCCGATGAAGTGAACAGCTGGAGCTGGGATGGGCAGCGTATCTATTTTACTTCTAACCGAACCGGTCAGATCTCTGGTTATACCGTAAGCATAAATGGCGGTACACCGCAGCGCCTGTTTGGCGATCATTATTTTTTGTTCGACCACGGTTTATTCGAGCACCCATCCAGCGGCGAAATCTTCTTTAATGACACCTGGGAAAGCAGCAACCAGGTAGCGCGGAAAAGATATAAGGGGCCATTTAATCCCGATATCCAATCCTATAATATCAAGACCAAACAGTATAAAAAGTACACCGACTGGGAAGGAAAGGATTTCGGGACCACCATTGACAAAAATGGCAATATCTATTTTATTTCCGATGAAGCCAATGGCGAATACAACCTGTATACATTTGAGAAAGGAAAGAAAACAGGGCTTACGCAATTTGCAACTTCTATCAAAACACCTTCCGTAAATGCGAATGGCGGAAAGATCGTTTTTGAAAAGGATTACCAGTTATGGATGTACGATGTGTCTACTAAAAAAAGCTCGAAATTGGTGATGTTCCGCGTTACATCATAGTCTTTATCGGCCGGAAGTATGTTGTTGCGCAAGACTTTAATATCCAG
>JANXRX010000087.1 GCA_025352905.1 Bacteroidota bacterium
TCCCGTTTATAAATTTCCATGTCTCGAAAGAGTAAGGTGTATAGCTGTCTATGCCACTTCCTCGCCAGTTGCCGCCTGTAATAAGGCAAACCAGTCTTCCCTTTGCAACCGGATAGAAGCGGCGGCTTTTGCCTGTAGTAGCCGGTCAATCTTTGTGGTACCAATCACAGAAACGATCCCGGAAGGATGTGTATGTAACCAGGCCAGCAGGATCTCATTTAAGCCGGTATTATATTTTTCAGCCAGTTCCTTGGTCGTAGCTGTGATACTTCTGAAATGAGGATGTGTTTCATCTGTGAATAAGCCACCGCCGAGTGGCGCCCATGCCATAGGGATGATCCCGTGTTTCATACAATTTTCCAATGTTCCATTTGAAAATGCATCGGCTTTGCTTACGGAAATTTCTACCTGGTTGTATTCTATCAACGTATGTGCAGCCAGCAGATCTGTTTGATGCGGCAGAAAATTAGAAACCCCGAATGCCAGGATCTTTCCCTGTTGTTTTAATTGTGAAACGGCCTCAGCTACTTCTGAAGGATCTAATAAGGGATCGGGTCTGTGTATCAGGAACACATCAAGGTAATCCGTTCCAAAATTTTGGAGCGAGCGCTCTGCAGAACGGATGATATGTTCTTTGGAAGTATTGTATGATTTGATTGTATGCTGCGGCCGGTTGGGCCCCGTCATCTGGATGCCGCATTTGGTAACAAGTTTCAGGTGCTGCCTGATAGATGGATCTTCTTTTAAAGCCCCGCCAAACTCGGCTTCCGTCGTATAACCGCCATAGATATCGGCATGATCAAAACAGGCGATGCCATTCTCCAAACAGGCTTCTATCATTGTACGGTATTGGGCAGTGGAAAATTCTGCTCCCCAAACTCCCCAGCGCATGCAGCCCGCAACAGGAGAAGATATAATAGTTGCTTTCATCCCATAAATATAATAAAACCCCCCACAGCCCTGCCCTTCCCTTCCTAGCCCGGCCCTTCAGGGCCGGGCAAAAAAAAAGTCCGGCAGAAGCCGGACTTGAATAGTTTTTGTTGATGTTGGATCAATACCTGTTGTATCCACCGCCACCACCACCACTGTTGCCACCACGATCGCGGTTGTATCCGCCACCGCCGCCGCTACCACCACGGCTTCCGCCGCCGCCACCACCACCGTAACCGCCACGACTTCCGCCGCCGCCGCTTCCACCACCACCAAAGCTCTTCTTTTTGAAGCCGCCTCTTTCGCCTTCAGGGCGAGGGGTAGATTCGTTAACAACGATCTTACGGCCTAACACGTCTGTATCGTGTAATGCCGCGATAGCTGCACGGGCTGCGTCATCATCAGCCATTTCAACAAAACCGAAACCTTTGCTGCGGTCATTATTGAATTTGTCGGTAACAATTTTGGCGCTGGTTACTTCGCCATGCGGTGCAAAAAGGGTTTGCAGGTCCTCACTGGACATATTCCAGTTAAGATTTCCAACGTAAATGTTCATGTTCTAAAAAAAATTAAATGATCAAAAACCAATGAGTAAACAGTAACCAAAAACCTTGAAGCATTTACGTAGAAAACCTTCTGGAATATGGAAGAACTGTCATTGGACTACCGAAGATATGGATTTTATAGATTTTTACTACTTTTTTTAAAGCCGGTGCCGTGTGGATTTTTTTACCCCGAAATAGGCCGGAATAGCGGTAAACGGGGCATTTTTAACGACTCAACAGGACGCCGCACAACAAAAAAGCCTATTCCGGAAGGAACAGGCTTTTCTTATCAGTTTACCGTAATTGCTTATTCAGCTACCACTTCAAATTCGATCTCAACAGTGGTACCATTGCCGAAATCGATAGCCGCTTTATGGATACCCAGTTCTTTTACCTCATCGAGGATAGAAATGCGTTTGCGGTCGATCTCGTAACCTTTCTGATCGCGGATGGCACGGGTGATCTGTAAAGAAGTAACACTTCCGAAGATCTTTCCGCTGGTGCCTGTTTTGGCGCCAATGGTTACCGGTGAAGCTTTTAATACTTCTATCACCTTGTTCAGCTCGGCCAGCATAATGGCCTCTTTTTTTGTTTTTACTTTCAGGCGCTCTTCCTGTTGCTTCAGGTTGGAAGCACTGGCTTCTACCGCAAATTTTCCGGGTATCAGGTAGTTACGGGCATAACCGTTTTTTACGTTCACGGTTTCATTGCGTCCACCCAGGTTGTCTACGTCTTGAATTAAAATGACTTGCATATTTTTTGTTTTAGTCCCAGGCCTTCGCTGAAGCTTCGGCCTGTCTTCGACAGCTGTGCTTTTTAGTACGCCATTGAGTTAGGGATGTTTATTATACTAATTCTATTTTAATAAGTCAGTTACGTAAGGTAACAAAGCCATTTGACGGGCTTTCTTAACGGCGTCCTGTACTTTACGCTGGTATTTAAGCGAGTTCCCGCTCAAACGGCGCGGTAATAATTTACCCTGCTCGTTAATGAATTTTTTCAGGAAGTCGATGTCTTTATAATCAACGTATTTAATACCATATTTTTTGAAGCGGCAGAATTTTTTCTTTGGCTTCTCCTGTTTAATGGCGGTCAGGTATTTGATCTCGTTCTTTGCCATGGTTATGCCTCGATTTTATCCTGCATTGCAAATCCGCCATTTCTTTTAACGTGATTGTACTCGACGGCGTATTTATCGAGACGTGTGATCATGTGGCGCATTACCTGCTCATCGCGCAACAACTGGATCTTCAGTTTTTCATTCAGGTCAGAAGGACCTTGGAACTCATACAACCAATAGATACCGGTTGTTTTTTTCTGGATCGGATAAGAAAGTGATTTCAGGCCCCATGGATTGCTGTGTACCTCTGCACCGCCAAATTCGGCGATCAGGTCAGCGTACTTTTTCTGTGAAGCTTTAAAATCTTCTTCAGACAGTACCGGGGTAAAAATCACCATCAATTCGTAGTTGTTCATTAACTGAATTTTTAGGTTTTAAATTGGTTTATCCCAATGGACATCCACCGGAGGCGGAGAATCTGCCAAAACAGATTTGGGGCTGCAAAGGTAGGGGAAGGGAGGGATAAGTGGCAAGGAATAAGGGATAAGTTTCCTCTTTTTAGCTAAAACAGTTGTTTTTATGGCAGGGTTCAGCTCAATTAAGCTTTTTTATTAATACGATATAGGTTGGGAAGTGGTCGCTATAGCCGCCGCGGTAGGTATTTCCTTCCCATGTGCGCATGGGGTAGCCCCTGTAACGGCCAGCATTTTCTTTGATAAAACCCGGGTTAAAGATGTCAGCATGATGATAAAACAGGCCTTTTTGTAATGTATCCAGCCAGCCTGAAGAGACCATGATCTGGTCGAAAAGCCCCCATGTATCCCGGTTGGCGATGGTGCCCATTCCTTTTTTGTATAGCGCCAGCCAGGGATTGAACAGGTCGCCCGGCTGCACCTCCTGCTTTTTCCCTTTAGCGCCCAGTGTTTGGATGATGCTCTTACTGTCGGGATCATCATTCAGATCACCCATCAGGATGATCCTGGCCTGTGGGTCAGTTGCGAGTATTGTATTAATATGTTTTCGGCAAACTATGGCAGCGGCTTCTCTCGCGGAAGCGCTTCTTTCTTCACCGCCCTTCCTGCTTGGCCAGTGATTAACATATATATGTATGGTTTCTCCGGCCAGCCGGCCTTTCACATATAAGATATCCCGGGTGTAATAAACGTGTTTGCTGTTACCGGGTATTTTAACGGATAAGCTTTCTGTTTTTTCGGGTATAAAATAACGCGGATGATAGATTAATGCGATGTCTATCCCGCGCGGGTCCTTCGAATCGTAGTGTATAATGCGATAGCCCCTTTTTATAAGAAGCGGATGATGCACAAGATCATTCAGTACCGTATCATTTTCGATCTCAGCCACACCGAGTAATACCGGGCCGGTGGTAGGCGAGATATCTGTGCCGATCATACTGATAACCGTGGCGAGATGGTTGAGCTTGTCG
>JANXRX010000092.1 GCA_025352905.1 Bacteroidota bacterium
GGCTGGAATCGGTTTTGGAGAAACTAACATCTGGCAAAAGAACACCAATGGAAAACTAATAATTATACTAAAATAAATCAAAAAAGCCTGAAGCATCTGCTTCGGGCTTTTTTATTCATAATGCCTGATTAATTAAACCAAAAGATTGTTCAATACCATTACTTACTTTCGCACTCTTTACAAAAACAAAATCAATCATTCTACTATGTCATTATATGCGCAACGAGGGGTTTCAGCACAAAAGGAAGAAGTACATGCAGCAATTAAAAACCTCGATGCAGGCTTATATGCAAATGCTTTTTGTAAAATGTATCCTGATTACTTGGGAGGAGATGCTGATTGGGTAAATATCAGCCATGCGGATGGTGCTGGGACAAAAAGTATTCTTGCTTATTTATATTGGAAAGAGACGGGCAACATTTCTGTTTGGAAAGGCATTGCACAAGATGCAGTAGCCATGAATCTGGATGATTTGCTTTGCGTGGGTGTCTGTGACAATCTCCTCTTTTCTTCAACCATTGATCGAAATAAAGCCGTAATCCCTGGAGAAGTACTAGGGGCGGTAATAGATGGAACACAGGAGTTCTTTAATCAATTAAAAGAATTTGGTGTAAATATTCATTATCTCGGTGGAGAAACGGCGGACGTGGGAGATGTGGTTAGAACCATTGCCGTAAATGGCACAATGACTGCAAGATGGCCAAAGAATAAGCTGATTACAAATGATAAGATAACCGAAGACAATGTGATTGTTGGTTTTTCCAGCAGTGGGCAGGCTACTTATGAAACCAGTTATAATAGTGGGCTAGGTAGCAATGGATTGACCAGTGCCAGACATGATGTGTTGGGTAAGTACTATGGGAAGAAATACCCGGAAACTTTTGAACCAACATTGGCGGACAAAGTGGTTTATATAGGTAAAAATAAAGTAGAAGATAAAGTTATTGTAGAAGGTAATGAACTTACCATTGGGCAATTATTACTAAGCCCTACAAGAACGTATGCCCCCTTGTTGAAACTTTTATTAGATACACATTTTGATGATATTACTGGCATTATTCATTGCAGTGGGGGTGGGCAAACAAAGTGTATGAAATATTTACCCAAGCCCTTAAAAATTGTAAAAGATAATCTTTTTGAAATACCCCCTATCTTTCAATTGATACAAGAGAACTCTGGTGCTGATTACCGCGAAATGTATCAGGTATTTAATATGGGACATAGGTTAGAAGTTTTTACAAATAAAGAAGCCGCAGAGAAAATGATAGCAATTTCAAATCAATTTAATATTGAAGCTAAAATTGTTGGGAGAGTGGAAGCATCCGAAAAGAAGGAATTGATATTAAGTGGTAAATTTGGCGGGATAGTATATTAGTTAAAATTACTTTTAGAAATCATATTTACACACTTTTTTCGTTTTAGTTATAAGATTCAAAAATTTAGATAGTAATGGCAGAAACAGTTATATCACTCGAAAATGTAAAGATTTTTCAAGGGCAGACCCTTATTTTGGAAAATGTAAATTTCACAGTTGAAAAGGGTGAATTCGTTTATCTGGTTGGCAAAACAGGTACAGGTAAAAGCAGCCTTCTAAAAACATTGTATGGAGAGCTAAAACTACAAGAAGGGAAGGCAAATGTTGTAGGATTTGATTTGAGTGATATGGATTGGAAGAAAGTGCCATTTCTTCGTCGGAATCTAGGCGTAGTTTTTCAAGACTTTCAATTACTTACAGATAGGAATGTGTATGAGAACCTGAAATTTGTATTAAAGGCAACAGGTTGGAAAGATGAACGTTTGATGGAAGAAAAAATAAATGACGTACTGGATAAGGTAGGTCTTAAAAGTAAAGGATTTAAAATGCCTTTTGAGATGAGCGGCGGCGAACAGCAAAGGGTTGATATTGCCCGGGCTTTGTTGAATTCACCCAAGCTGATACTGGCGGATGAGCCTACCGGGAACCTCGACCCCGAAACCAGCGACGAGATCATGCAGTTACTGATCCAGATCGCCAAAGACTATGGTACTACCGTGATCATGGCCACGCATGATTTTATCGTTATTAACCGGTATCCTTCCAGGATGTTGAAGACAGAGAATGGAAAGGTAGTGGATAGTGCAGCAGTGGCGGTTTAACGGTTGCATTGTTTAATTGATCAATTGTCAAAAGCAATTAAACTATTCAGCCATTAGGCAATTACTCCCATATACATTTTACCTGTTTCACAGCATTCGACTCATTATTGAATATCCCCGCTAATAAACGTTTCCGTAATTCGGTCTCTTCATTTGTAAAAGGCTGGTGATACAATTGGGCAATGATCTCGCGGAAAGCGTTGACGGTGGTACCTGTATGACAGGCCGCTTCGAGCCCGCTGCCGGTAACGGTTGCAGGATTTACAACGCAATGCCTGCCATTGAACAGGGTGTTGATCAGTTTTAATTTGATACCGGTGGTGGTGTAGGAAGGCAAAACATGAATATGCGCTTTCGCGATGATATCCTGCATTTCTTTTTCGGATGGATCGGCTACCAAACAGGTATGACCGTTTTCACGGGCCAGTTCGCCCAACCTTTCAGAAGGTCCTTTTCCTGCAATCACAAAAGGAACATTTATTTTGCTGAATACTTTTGTAAGGAGCCAGGCTGCGGCTTTTTCATTGGCTTCGATACTGAGATCGCCATGGTACAGGCAGTAAGACCCCATACCTTCCTGCCCCTGTACTTTCCAATCGGGCAGGTACACAGGTAAATAACTGATGTTTTTACAATCCAGTTCTTCCCTGTAAACAGTAGTATCTTTTTCTGTTACACCCCAGAAATAAGTCTTTCCCGCGATCTTTTTTTCATACGCACGCAGTAACCTGCTTTCGAACCAGTAGTATATTTTTTTAACAACAGAGTGGCATCCCTTGTAGAGATCGTGGTAATACTGGAACTCTACGTTGTGCAGCCTCACAAAACATTTTCTGTTCGCAAAGCGTTTATCCGTTAAGAGATAGGTACAATGAATGCCTTCCATCATTACGGGATAGTTATCCTGTAAAAGATTTTGTAAAAGTTTTTCATTTTTCCTGCTGGATACAATGTAAGGGAGTGTATTGGAAATGCCTTTATGACCATGGTTACGCTCATAGTAATGTACGGTTTCACAGTATTTAGTCAATTCAGGCTGTTCTCCTTTGCCATAATCAAAACAGTGCAGGTGGATGCGTACACCCTGGGCCTGCAAGGCGGGTAACTTATAGAACATATCATACGCACCGCCGGTATCCACCGGGTAAGGCACAGTAAGCGATATAATATGTAAATGCTTTTCCAAAGGTTATAGATGCCTGTAAAAATGAAGTAAAACCGTTTTTTCTGTTTCCCAGTTCAATATTTCCCTTGCAGCCATACAATTGGCGGCAAGCTTATTATACAGAACAGTATCCGACAGCAAATTGTTCATTGCCGCTGCGATCGTGGCCGGCAGGGTATCATTGATCAGATAGGCTACGCGGTATCTTTCATTGATCGCTGCATATTCAGGATAGTTTACACAAACCTGCGGGATCCCCGCCATGATATAATCGAAAAACCGGTTAGCCAGGGAATAATATTGGTTCATACCTGCCCGTTCAAATAAAGTGATCCCGAAATAAGCCGCCTGTGTTATATGAACCAGTTCATCCGGGCGGATACTGCCTTTCAGTTCAATCCTTGTTTCCAATTTATTTTCCCTGATCAGTTCACGGGTCTGCCTAAAAAAATTCCCATTACCGCAGATCACTAAACTGGCGTTAACCTCCTTCATCGCCGGGATCAGTGTTTCAAAACACCTTCCTTCATTAACGGCGCCCTGGTAAAGGATCCATCTTTCTTTTTTAAGGATATCGGCAGCCAGGGAAAAAGAGATGGGCAGGTTCCGAATCACCGTATACGATACACCATATCTTTTGGCAAATTCGCCGGCAATAAAATCATTTACCGTATATCCCTGCACGAAACGGGGAACAGAAAATTTTTCTATAGCAAGCCAGATGTAATGGATAAAAGGACGTGTAAGTACCTCTTTTTGTTCGGTAAATAATTCATGCGCATCATATACTCTTTTGCAACGCCTGAAAACCGAAACAAAATAGACCGGTAAAATCGTATCCAGGTCGATCGCACAAAGAACCTGTGCCGGTGTGAATAATAAATAAAAAAATAGCCTCAGATTAAATTCCGCATAAAAAAATATGCCCTTTGTACAAAGACAACGGAGCCGTTTTTGCCGGTAAGGTTGCATTTTTAACAAGGGAGAACCTGGCAAGAGACGTCCTGCCAGTAAAACCTTTTTCCCATCCGCTGCCAAAGCCCCGGCTATACGATGCATTCGCTGATCGTAAACAAGGTCGTTGGTAACGG
>JANXRX010000093.1 GCA_025352905.1 Bacteroidota bacterium
CAGCACACCATCAATATCCGTTACCGCAATTTTAACCCGGCCACCAGGATGTTTTTTTACATAGTCGAAAATGGATTGGGTGTTCATTTTTTGTATAGTTTAAAAACAAGGAAAAAGAAGGCCATGATCCCGAAGTATAAAGTTGCTAAAAATCCATTGTAATAACACAAAGCGGCCAATGAAATAATCGCTAACAATAAAGCGGCTACAGGCGTTAGCGGGTAAAAAGGCACGCGGAACGGGCGTACCATCTGCGGTTCTTTTTTTCGTAACCTTATCAGGGATAGCATTGAAATGATATAGAGTGTAAGCGCCCCGAATACAGACAGGATAATGATCTCGCCGGTTTTACCTGTACAGACAATTATAATACCCAGAACCGAATTAAAGAGCAGGGCATTGGCCGGTGTCTGGAACCTCGGGTGTATCGCGCCCAGGATTTTAGGCGCATTGCCTATTTTACCAAATTCAAAACTGGCCCTGCCGCTGGCGAGCAATAATCCATGAAAAGAAGCGATCAATCCAAACAAACCGATACCGATCAATACCCGGTAATAAAAATGATCGGGGGAAAATATTTTGCCGAGGGCAAGGGGTAAGGGCGAGTCGGAGGTTTCGCCTGATCGCAGGTAAACAATACTTTCCCATCCACCGATACCGATAGCGGCGATAAAAATGAGGATACATAGAATGACCAGTGTAAGAATGGCCCAGCCAAATCCTTTCGCAATTACTTTTTGCGGGTTAAGCGTTTCTTCGGCAATATTGGCGAGACCCTCTATGCCGAGGAAGAACCAGATAGCAAAAGGCAATGCGGCAAAAGCGCCTCCCCAACCGTGTGGCCAGGCATTATGTACAAACTTCGTAGCGGAAAAATGAGGGAGTGTTAATACAGAGAAGAGAACGAGTTCTCCCACCGCGAGGATAGTAATGGCCAGTTCAAAACCGGCAGCGGCTTTAACGCCATATATATTGAGGGCCGTAAAAAGTACATATACCAGGATAGCGCCGCCGATAACGGGCACCTGCGGAAAGGCAAGGTTCCAGTAAGTGCCAATGGCAATAGCAATGGCCGGCGGGGCAAAAACAAATTCAATTATCTGTGCCAGGCCGGCAATAAAACCAAGATCTTTTTGAAAAGCCCTTTCGGCATAATCATACGCACCGCCTGCTTTTGGTATGGCACAGGCGAGCTCTGCATAGGAAAAACTGAAACAGGTATACAGGATGATCACAAAAAAGGTGGCGATGGCCAGGCCACCGGTTCCGCCTTTTTCCAAACCCAGGTTCCAGCCAAAATACATCCCCGAGATCACATACCCAACGCCCAATCCCCAGAGTAGCGCCGGGGTTAATGTGCGTTTTAAGGCTGTATCAGACATGGAAGTAATTTAGGTTATTTATTGCCAAAGTTTTATTTTCAGAAAAACTTACTGCATGCAGCTGACACAACCCGCTACGGCTTACTGGACCGCATCCCGTAAATTCTGGTTCCGTTTTTTTTGCTGCCTTTTTATTCTGTATACATTTCCCTTTCCCTTCGATGATATTCCTTTTGGATCCAGCATCAATAAAATAAGCGAGAAGATACTTGGCTGGTACTTTACTATAATGGACCAGGTATCTGTTTTCTGGCACTGGCTCATACCACATGTAGGTAAGAAAATGCTGCGCCTGCAAACCCCGGTTACCATATTTACGAATGGAAGCGGCGATACCACTTTTGATTATATATTACTGCTTACGCAGATATTGCTGTCGTTTGTGATCGGCACTGTATGGACCCTGCTCGACAGGAAGCGCGCCAGCTATAACACCGCGTATTACTGGCTCTGTGTATTGGTGCGCTATTTTTTAGCAGGGATGATGTTTAGTTATGGTTTTATCAAGGTATTTCATTTACAGATGCCTTACCCCTACTTAACAAGATTGTTACAGCCGTATGGCGACTCATCACCGATGGGACTGGCCTGGACCTATGTGGGCCAGTCAAAAGCATTCAGCATTATTGCCGGGTGGAGCGAAGTGATCTGCGGGTTACTGCTCGTATTCAGGAGGACTGCTTTAACAGGCGCCTTGTTTTCTTTGATCGTGATGGGTAACGTGGTCGTGATCAATTTCTGTTATGATGTACCAGTCAAGCTGTTTTCCTGTATGCTGGAGATAATGGCTTTTTACCTGGCAGCGCCATATTTATCCAGCCTGTACACACTGTTTATTGCTCACAAACCCGGCGTACTGGAAAAACAAAAGCAACCCTTTTTTACAAAGCGATGGATACGGCTGGCAGTAAAAATTTTAAAAGTCCTGATCATAGCAGACGCCATTTTTTATGGCGTGGTAAACAGTATCGACCGGTCAAAGATATATGGTGAGGACAGGCCCCTGCCAGCCTTATATGGTATTTATAATACGGTAACGGTTATCAGGAACAGGGATACGGTTGCGCCCTTAATAACGGATACCACCCGCTGGAAACAACTGGTGATTCAGTCAAAGGATTATGCGAGGATAAAAATGATGAACGATTCGGTAGTCAATTATGTTTTCCGGGTGGATACCATTAAACATACAGCAGAGGTTTTTACTACACAGGATTCGGTGTCGAGGGCTTATTTTCACTATACAAAAGACAGCGCTTACCTTAACCTTAGCGGATGGATAAAGAAAGATTCTGTGTATATGCGGTTTAAAAGATATGATGAAAAAAAATTCCGGCTGATGGCGAGAGGATTTCACTGGATCAATGAATTTCCCTATAATAAGTAAGGCCGGCAGAGTGATTTCGTGAGGCGTCAGACGTGCGTATATCTTCCACTCACCTGACGTCTCACGCCTCATTTTTTTCTCCAGAAGCAAATTTTGTGTTGATTTTTTTCCACACCACCTCTTTTCCTTTCCATTTTTCCTGCGGCCCTGAAAGACCTTCTTTCGATAGAAACCAGTAATAGCGGGCCGGCTGGCACATTTATTATACCTGTTGTGCGGGTACTGTTAGCTATGTGCCGCATTTCTCCATGCCAAAGTAGTTGACAGGTTCTTTTCACAAGGAATAGAACATATCCTTATACAACCTATATAAACCAATCATCCGTTACCGCTTATAAGAGGTAATACTAAACAACAGTTATGAAAAAAGCTTTTTTACAATGCATCTGCAGTTTATCCCTGGCATGTATTGCAGTTACAGGATCTTTTGCGCAGGATACCAGCGCTTATTACATGCCTACCCCGCCGCCGCTTTTTAGCGGTAACAGTGGGTTCAGAACCTGGTCGATCGGTGTACACGGTGGCATACTTGCCGCATTTGCACCTACAGGTGGCAAAAACGATTTCTCCAAATGGCTTCCCGATATCGGTTATGGCGCTTATATAAAGCACCAGATATCCCACACACTGGGATTGCAGGTTGATTTTATGAGAGGCAGCTTAAAAGGCAATAACGACAGACAGTGGGCAGGCGCCCCGGTGGTTAGCCCGTATAAATCTTTTCAAACAGATCTGAACTGGGCTACCAGTATTAGTGCGGTAGTTACCCTGGGTAATATTAACTGGTCACAATTACATACTTCTATCCAACCTTATGTTTCATTAGGTATTGGCGGAGCGAACTATAATCCAACTACGGTTAACGCGGCTGGTACTTCTGCACCCTATAATGCAGACGGCAGCAGTGTTACCACCATGTATATCCCTGTAGGTCTTGGCATCAAAGCAAATTTATCACAGAGTATCAATCTTGACCTGGGTTATACCACAGGCTTTGTTGATGGTGATAACCTGGATGGTTATATGAAACCTCCTTATTTCAGCGACAAGTTTTCTTATATGCATATCGGTCTTGAATTTAGCCTGGGCGATAGTAAAAAACCACAGTTAGCCAGGCATAATGCTCCTGCACAATTGGCTAAATATGTAAAAGATGATTATGATGCTTTACGTGCATCATTAGCCGCAAGTGAAATGAGGTATAACCAACGCCTTGCCGAACTTAACGGGGTAAAAGATGATCTCGCTAAAATGAAAATGGATTCAGATGGCGATGGTGTAGCTGATTATTTTGATAAATGTCCTAATACACCAAGGGGTGTGAAAGTAGATGGCTCAGGTTGTGCCTTACCGGTTGCGCCTCCACCTCCTGCACCGGATACAGTTACCAAAGTGATCAATAATACCTATGTGATCACCGAAGAAGATAAAAGGATCGTAAGTGAAGCTATCCGTAACCTGGAATTTGATTTTGGCAAAGCAACTATCCGTCCAAGGTCATTACCTTATCTCGACAGGGTTGCAGCTATCCTGATTAAAAAAGGATTCAGCCTTAGGTTAGCCGGTCATACAGACGCTATTGGATCTGAGACTGCAAATATGAAACTGTCTAAGGACAGAGCTGAATCAGTTAAAAATTACCTGGTTTCACAAGGAGCCAACAATGGTAAAATTGAAGCAACCGGTTATGGTAAAACACAACCTATTGCAACCAATAAAACAGAAGCCGGACGTCAGCAAAACAGGCGCGTAGAATTTACCTTGTTCTAATATCCCTATATATAACAAAGAACGGCCCGTAAGAATATCTTGCGGGCCTTTCTGTTTTTTAATCAAAATATCGTTTTCGCTTGTCTGCCAGTACTTTTATAAAATACCCGCCCACCACGCTTCTTGCCTGGAAGCCTACCTGTTTTCCATTCGTAGTTTCGTGCCAATCGCTTAGCGGAACGCGCGAAGGTGTCTGTTGCGCAAATTTCTCTATAGGTTTCACAAACGCTTCAAAGTCATTCCGACTGTTGGCCAGCGTAGCGGTCCACATGATCCAGTCAGACTTTGTATAGGTTTTCCGGCTATCTAAAGGCAACCCGAAATCATTTTGTTTTGTGAGGTACCAGGCTACTTCTTTTTGATAAACCGATTCAGGAAATAATTGTAATTCAAGGATCTTATCCCATACAAGGTTGTATTTCTGACTCCAGCTGTTCCTGTTATCAAAGGTCAATGCATAGTGATCGCCTGCTCCTGCATATTCCATCCAGCGCATAGCCATATTCTTTGCCAGGGTCTTGTATTTTTCTGAAATATCTTTTTTCCCCAGCATGTCAGCCAGCATTGCATACCCGCCAAGACCCACGATGGCTTTCACGGAAAGGTTGGCATTTCTGGCAAGGTGCCCGGCAAAATCATCCGTACATAACTGGTTGGATGGGTCAAACCCTTCTTTTTGCAGGTACTCCGCCCAGGTTGTCAATGTTTGCCAGTGCTTCTCTGCATAAAGGGCATTTCGTTCTGCTTTGCCGATGGCCGCGGTTAGAATAAGCATATTACCACATTCCTCTACCGGCATATCTTCTCCATAGGTTTGTCCGTTTGCTTTGGG
Source organism: Bacteroidota bacterium (assembly GCA_025352905.1). Lineage (GTDB taxonomy): Bacteria > Bacteroidota > Bacteroidia > Chitinophagales > Chitinophagaceae > Sediminibacterium. The sequence continues at coordinate 5,372 of JANXRX010000093.1, forward strand.
ATAAGTGCCAAGGTCGTGTGCAGCAAAAGGCTTGGTCCATTTACCACTCTCGCTATAATAAAAAATACCATTGAGCATCCCCTTTAATAATTCGGGATTATAGACAAGGAATAAAGGTGCGGAAGGATAAGTTACATCCACAGTATTAATAGAACCATTGCTGAAATTCTCCTTAGACAGGAAAAGAATTTCACCCGTAGGGCTTTTCAATAGTTTATGCGCAGCAATGGATTGACGGTAAGCGAGAACGCAAAGCTTTGCATAGGCTTCACCGCCGGCTCTCAGGGCATCCGTATATATCAGCCTGTTAACAGAATCGCATTGTTGCATGATCTTATCGTAACCGGCCGCCGCTTTTATCAATTCTTTGCCGATCGTATATGTGTCATTTTTTTTCCACCAGGCGCTCAGGTTCGTGTTAAAATACTGAACAGCATACAGGTCATCATACCCGAGCAGGATCATTTTTTCTTTCGGCGATGCAGAAACTACACCGAGATCAAATACAGTATTCAATACCAGGTGTTTGCCTGTTAGATTCATGGCAGAAGCCTGCGGGGTAAACGCCTGCAAAAAATCATCCGCTGTTGAAATACTTTGCTTTACATCAGCAGCTGCTGGGGCGGCCACATACATATATCCCCAGTCTATCCGCAGGTCATCGCCTTTTTTTTGTAATACCGGTTGTTCCGTAGTTCCGGCTTTTAAAATGAGCAAACCATTTTCATTGTCTTTACCTGCAGTTACTTCCTGCGAACCCATATTAACCGCAAGGGAAGTAGCGGCGCCAAAATACAATTGTGTACTATGGGTTCTGCCATCGTTCGCACTCACTTTGAATGAGATATAGGATACGGGCCGTGATAACAAGTCAAGGTCCTTCATAATCAGTGGTGAGGTGAATGTAAGCGCAAGATCCACCCCGCCGCAATGAAAACCGTACAGCGTTTGGGTTGCTTTTACTTCAACGCTGCTCTGCTCTGCTTTCAAGATATTTGCATCGGACTGTTCGGCCGGTTCTTCCATCAAACCCGCATCCAAGAAAGCACCACCGGCTGTATTGGCGCAATGAATAGCCAGTACATTCTCTCCTATGTTTAATTTTTTCTTTACGGCATCAGCAACAGGAAACATCTGCGGCTTGCCGTTCCAGCAGGTACAGGTATAAATCAATTCACCATTTAAATACACTTCCACATTATCGTCATGATGCAGTTGTAAGAAAAGCCTGTTGATATCCGTATTTTTCAATTCAAAAGAACGCCGCATCCAGATATTTTTGGATAGCCATAGCGTTTTTGCCCGGTTCCTGTCGTCACTGAATGGCGCTTCTGTTATTTTCCAGGATGCGTCATTAAAATTTTTATTCATCCAGCCATCTTCCGGCGTTGTTTCCGTGTATTTACAGGTATAGGGTCTTTCATCTGCGGCGGGTAAAATAGTCTTGACTATTTTTTCCGTATTCCCTAAGAAACGGTAGAACTTTCCATCCACTTTCAAAATACCCTGCAGCGATTGATCGGCGCCGGTCCAGTGTTTGGTGGGTGATGCATTCAATTCATCCGTAAACGACCATACGCTGAAATAAGGGTCATGCGTGATCAACGGGTAAGCAGGCGCTTTGGTTACCTGGGCAAACAGGTTAACAGAGATAACCAGGCAAATACAGGCAGATACTATTCTCATCAGGATTATTTTTAATGGGATGGGATCTTTACAGGTGTCACTTCGCTTATAGGAATACCTAACTCGGGCATTCCTTCTTTGTTCCAGGTAAATGGCTGCGCACGGGGCGAACGGAAACCTCCGCAACCCTGTCCCGGTTTGCTATTGGCGTGATACAATATCCAGTCTTCTTTTCCATCAGCTGATTTAAAAAAGGAATTGTGCCCGGGAGCGTACACACTATTCTCGGGCGATTGCTTAAACAAAGGCTGTTGCGATTTCTTCCAGGAGCGAACGTCCATCAGGTCGCTGCTGGCAGAGGCATATACCATTCCCAACGCATAATAATCCGTCCAGCAACCGCTGGCAGAATAGATCAGAAAAACCATATCATTATGCAGTAAGATTTCCGGCCCTTCATTCACATTTACATGTGGGGGATCCCATGCATTTTTCAGGTCGCCATGCATTTCCCAATCCAGTTCCGGTGCCGAAACCCGGGTGCGTTTCCCTTCAATGGTCCAGGGGTTCTTCATCCTGGCGATATAAATATTTTGCTGACCGTTGGTATCTCCTTCCCAGCCGGACCAGATGCAATACAACTGACCTTTATTATAAAACACAGATCCATCGATCGACCATTTATCTTCCGGTGTTGTTAGTTTTCCTTTCATGACCCATTCACCCTGTAAGGGGTTGGCGGAACTGTTTTCGAGCACCCATAAACGATGCTGGATATTGCTGCCGCTATCGGCGGCAAAATAGATATACCATTTACCTTCCAGGAAATGGATCTCCGGCGCCCATAATTCTTTTGCATAAGGCCCGGATGCAGGAGGCGTGAATACCACTTTCTTTTCGGCAGTTGGCAAATCCGCAATGCTTTTTGTTTTCCAGAGTGTGATGTTCTTACCTGTGGTATGCGTATAATAGTAATAACCGTCTTTATAAATACTAAAGGGATCGGCGCCAGAAGGAAGTAACGGGTTGGTAAAAGTTTGTGCCTGTGCGTAGCCGGAATGCGAGATGGCAAGAGAAACAGATACGAATAGTAAAAAGCGAAGAAAACGTTTTGGCAGCATGGCGATCTTTCTTTGTATATGACAATCAGCAACTAAATTTATTGAAGTTTCCTGTTGACTGCTTCATTTAGCACGAAAACCTTTTCGCCCGGCTAAAGCGCTTTGCCTTAAGTTTAACGCATTTATAAGCGATTCACTTGCACAGGAAGGCAACCATACCGAACTTTACGGCATCTTTTATATAAACATAGAACCTCCATTATGGTAAAGATCAAACAAAGTATCTCATTCTTTCTGCTTATCACCTGCCTGTTAAGCGCCTGTAGTTCTTCGCGTAATATGGAACAGGTGCCTGCTACTGCAACGGCCGGCTGGCAGGCCAATACACTCGTGGCCGATGGTAACGACAATGAATGGATAGGTAATATGGCTTTTTATAATGAGAAACTGAAGATGGGCTATTCCATAACAAGCGATGCATCTACTCTTTATATACGCATACGAACTACGAATGAGCAAACACAGCAGCAGATACTCAGGGGCGGGTTAACGGTATTGATCAATTCGCATGGCGTAAAAGATGAACACGGCGCAGCGGGTATCAGCTTTCCAACGGGCAACCCGGGCGGCAAAGACAATACATTATCCGGCAGACCCGAACTCAGTAATAATATCAATATAGCACTGAGTAATGTGAAAGATTATTCATTGTTCGGATTTACTACCGTTAAAACAGTAGAGAATTATGATTACGGTCGTGAGAATCCAGAACATATTGAAGTTGGAATTGGCCTGAACAGTTCGCATGCATTGGTATACGAGGCCGCCATTCCATTCAGCGCTGTATATAATGAAAGCGGTGCAATAAATGCCCCGGGCCGCAGTATTGCTATCGGTTTTGTACTGGATGAAGCGCCTTCTCAACAGGGGCGGGGTAATGGAAGGGGTAGCGGAATCAGTTTTGGTGGCGGATTTGGTCTGGGTAGTTTTGGCAGCGGTGGCGGTATGGGATTATCCATTGGCACTGGTGCTTTGGGTGGCGGGCGACAGGGCGGAGGGGCTCTGAAACAGGATAAGATATGGAGAGAGATTGTTCTGGCAAAAGTACCAGCACAGAAATAAAGATCAAATAGCAACCGTTTTATTTTCTTTTTACATAATAAACGGAATCGGGATATCCCTGCGAATACACACTACCTACATTGCCGGTTTTTGTAAAAAAGAAATCCATATATTTTATTACGCTGTCTGGCGCATATCTCCTGTCAGAAGGATTTGTATTGTAAGCCGGCACAAGACCGGGGTCTTTCAGACCGTAATTAGTTGAGGAAGCAGCTACCCTTGCCCGCAGGCTGGGCTCTGCTCCTAATTTGCTGATGCGTTTTGCATAAGAATAATCAAAGTGGAGAATATATCCATCATCATGCGGCGTTCTTAATTTGTAGGCGCCCAAAGCATTGATCACGGCAGCCTCATTTGCGCCCTTCCACCGATCTGTCTGTTGCTCACTCATGGTGAGCACTACTTTTTATATGGTGAGCAGGCCAGTAAACAACTGAAAACAAATACGTATCGTAAACGGATCATGGTATTTAGTGTGAATTGATATACGTAATAGCCGTATTCAACTGAAGATCCACCCCACTGTTATAAGCCGCACTGGTTTCTGCTGAAAAGATCGCCGGTGGTATTCCCTTGCCTTCAAATATTTTACCATCCAATGATTTGAACATGGAAGATGAGGTATACACACTAAGGAAACTGCCGATGGAGAACTGCCCGCCATTATAATATACCTGTGGCGCCAATGGGCCATTCGCTCCCCAGGTAGTGGTGCCTATGAATTTTCCGTTAGGCAATGTATTGATCGCGAGGGCCGTTATCTCGGCCATGCTTACCGACAGGTGATCTGCCAGCACCACGATCGGAACCGTAATATTTACAGCGCCCGGTTGCGGCGTAACAATGGCAGGCGCCCATGGCGTGTAGTCCAGTCGCCCGTTCCCATTCTTAGATCGCGAATAACCGAAAGTAAGCGGCTTGGTGATCATGGAGCCGACCAGGTAATCAAGATCTGTTATTTCTCCGCCGCCGTTACCACGAACATCTATCACGATGCCTTTGATACTGGCAGGTAGCTGCGCGATGGTATTAAAGAAAGAATTGAGCACCGGCACGGTATTGGCGCCCGACTGTGAAAAAGCAAAATCGCTGAAATAGAGATACAATATTTTACTCTGTATCGTACCGGTTACCACTGTATACAAACTGGCCGAGCCATCAAAATAAACGGTATCCGATCCTTTTTTAAGGGAGGCGGGGTCGATATAATTTTTAGGGATCAGGGTGGTGAACATGGCAGACGGAAGCTGGTAAATACTGTCTGGCGTAACTGCATCGATCGCGATCTTGCGGTTATAGGCAGGGCTGATCTGGTATCCGCCCAGTGATGGGAATGTAAGTGTATAATGCGAATCTACAAGGCCCGCAGTCATTTTCGTAAAATAACTCAGCGCTTTCTGGTTATCGGCAGAGTCGTAAAGGTTAAGAGTGGCAAACAGGGGTTTATAAGTAGTATAGACATTATCCCAGTTGGTTGAGTCGATGCTCCAGAAAACATAACTATTATTCATCCCGTTCCAGAATGATTCGAATATATCATTGAAATTATTGCCGGTATAACTGCTTGCCGAGTTTACCTGGGTAAGTTCCTTTCGGCAGGAACTGAAACCAAGGATCATTAGGAAAGCGATCATTAGCAAGGTTGTAAATGGTATGATGTTTACTCTTTTCATGTCAGGTATTTTGTTTGTCACGGGTTCTGCCTATTGCGATGTATGCTCCTAATAATAATTGCCAAACAGCTTTGTCATGTCTATCATAAAACCGATACTGATGCCATAGGTATCATTATAACGCGGCACCTGGTTGGTCATATAATTTTTTTGCTGGTCGGTAAATGATGAGGTACGTCTTCCCTCAATGTAAAAACGATAGCCTCCCTGTGTTTCGTAGCTAATACCTACACCGGTTATCCAGCCAAATTCCATCCGGTTATCCTTCACAGTACTGAACTCGTATTTTTCATTGTAATTATACAGATTGGTTTCACCGGTAGCGCTGGCTGGCGGAGACGTATAATAAGCAGTATCTACCGGGTTCAAAGCATTTAACTGCGCACCCTTCACATTTGCGCTGGCCCAGTAAGCGCCATAAATACCCAGGTTTACAAAACCGCGCAACTGTTCGCCGCCAAAACTAAACTGGCCCATCACCGGCAACTGGATGTAGCCATTGGTGCTATTCTGGTAAACTCCCTGGAAATAACCGGTTCTCTCAACGGAATAGTTCTTTTGCATGAAAGAAGGAGTAGCCTGTATAGAAAACCAGTCTTCTATTTTATAGAGCACGGGAATACCAACAGAAATACCGCTCCCTGTTTTATATTGTGTAAATGCGAGGTTGGAAGTATTGGTGTACAACTGGTTTTTGTTGGTCCCAAGCTCCAGGCCCAGAGAGAACTGTGCCCTTGCACCTACGGAAAACAAGCCGATAAACAATAGTAGCAGAAACCTTTGTTTCTTTAATTCCATAGAAAGGACTTTTTAAGCAGACCACATTTAGGAGACAAATGTTGCTTGCTTGTAACTTTAAAATAATGTGAAAAATTAAGCCAGAAAACCGTCAGCAAATCACAATAAAATACAAAAATCCAAGGGAAATGCGGGAAAATGAGAAATATAACGGCGAATTGGATAAAAAATAGGATGAATCGTCATGTGTACGTCATATGTAATTGTCAAAAACTGCTTATTCAGGTTGACGCCACGTCTAACGCCTCTTGTTCCAGTAACGACAACACCAGCCTGATCTCTTTCTCTGCAGCAGAGAGAAGCCCCTTTATACCTTTATCTTCCAGGCTTTCCAGTTGTTCAGTCTGCCTGCTCATGGCTGCGAGGTTATCCAGTCCCGTTACCGCAGCGGTGCCATAGAGTTTGTGGCCCCATTCGTGCAAACCGGTAAGGTCCTTTTGCTTAATATGCCGTTGCAATTGTTCAAGGCTCTGTGTTAACTCTGTTTTCAGGAGCGTTTTTATCTCCGGGAACAACTCCGCATCGTTGCCGATAGATTCTTTCATTTTATCGAGGTTCAGCGAAACGGAAGGAGCAGGTTTAGCCACACCGGTTGTTGCCATTTTATTCCTCGATAGCTTGCCCCATTTGCTGAACATAAAGGCGATGTCTTCTTCCACCACCGGTTTGGCAATAAAATCATCCATGCCTGCTTCGAGGCATTTTTCTTTCTCACCTTTTACATTTCCGGCTGTGAGGGCAATGATGGGAACCGATTGATGGGTTTTCATTTTACGGATATTACGGGTAGATTCATACCCGTTCATTTCAGGCATCTGTACATCCATCAAAATAATATCGGGAACGATGGATTCGCAGAATTTCCATCCCTCGATCCCGTTCTTTGCTTCAAAAATGATCGCATCCGGCGCTATTTTCTTTACAATGATCCTGGTAAGCAGCATGTTCACTGAATTATCTTCCACCAACAGCACCTTGCCAAACTGTTTGTTATTGGCAATCGCTGATGCCGTTTCTGTTTTGCGACTAACTTCTTCGATCCTGTGAAGGCGCGCGAGAACATTGTAGAGGTCATGCATTTTTATGGGTTTCACCAGCCGGTGATTGATGGCCAGTTCATCACAGGCTTTGCGTACTGTTTCATCATCAGGGGAACTATACAGCAGAACAATGGGAAGGTCTTTGGCAGACGGATACAAATTCTCTCTTATTTTCTTAATGGTTTCAACCCCATTTAAAAATGGCATATGATAATCCATCAGCACCACATCAAATTTTTCACCGCTCGCCAAAAGCTGGATCGCTTCCAGGCCATTTTTAGCCTCGGTTGACTGGATCTCTTTTAAAGAAAGCATCTCATGAAGGGTAACGCGGTTGTTATCGTTATCATCCACGATCAATACTTTTTTGATCCGGTCGAGGGTTTCCCAGATCTCAGGCTCACCACGCTCTGCCGCTAATAACAGGTCGAAGTAAAATTTACTGCCCTTGCCCGGCCAGCTGTCTAATTGCAGGCGGCTACCCATAAGGGCCAGCAGTTTATTGGAAATGCTCAGGCCAAGACCGGTACCACCATATTTCTTGGTAGTAGAACCATCTTCCTGCCCAAATGCTTCAAAGATCTTATCAAATTTATCGGGGTGTATGCCTATACCGGTATCACGAACTTCAAAACGGAACAGGCTTTTGCCCTCCTCTGCTTCTTCTTCCAGCAGCTCAACCTTCAATTCTATTTCACCACTTCCCGTAAACTTCACGGCATTGCCAAGAAGATTGATGAGAACCTGTTTTAACCGCAGGGCATCTGCCCATATAAAACGGGGAAGGTTTGAAGGGATATTCAGCAGCATCTCAAGCCCCTTGGTTTGGGCCTGGTAAGTGATGATATCTGCGGCCTGGCTTCCTATTTCATAGAGATCGCATTTCTCAACGTCCAGCTCAAATTTGCCTGCTTCAATTTTAGAGAAATCAAGAATATCGTTGATCACGCTTAACAGACCATTGGCAGATTGTTCAACAATAGTGAGGTATTGCCGCTGCGTATCGTTCAGCGATGTTTTTAAAACAAGGTTGGTAAAACCGATCACACCATTAAGAGGTGTGCGGATTTCGTGACTCATATTAGCCAGGAACTCAGATTTTGCCAGGCTGGCCAGCTCGGCCTGCTCTTTGGCGATGGCAACGATGCGCTCAGCATTTTTTCTTTCGGTGATATCCTGTATTACGGAGTAAACAGACTCTACATTGTTTGCACCACTGAATTTAATACCATTCAGCAGAATGGGAACCAGGTGCCCGTCTTTATGAATATATTCTTTTTCATAGGGCCCGTACCGGCCATCGTTGGTTAATTCATCACGGTGTATGATCTCTTCAGCATCGTATTTGGAAGGCGTTACATCGAGGTGGGTGAGTTTGCGGTATTCAGCTTCGTTGTAGCCGATCAGGTCGAACAGGGCTTTATTACCGTCGATGAACCTGCCATCGCTGTGCCGGTTAATGGCAATGGCCACAGGAGAGATCTCGAAAAAGGCGCGGTATTTATTTTCGCTGGCCTCCAGCGCCAGCTCGGTTCTTTTCTGTCTGTCTATATCCTGTAAGGTGCCAAAGATTCTTTTGCACTTGCCGTTTTCCATTACTACGGTACCAATATAGCGTACCCATAATTCTTTTCCTTTCGCCGTTACGATCTGTAATTGCAGATCCCATGGTTTCCCTTCTTCAAGCCCCGCTTTGATCGCTTTGCTTACGGCTTCGCGACCGGGCCCTTCTTTATAGGTATTAATTGCTTTTTCAAAACCAGGTTCATAGTCTGCGGGCACTGCATGTATCTCGCGGGTAATATCCGACCAGGTCACTTTCTGCTTAGCTACATCAAACTCCCATCCGCCCACGCGGGCTACACGGTTGGTTTGCTCAAGCATTTGTTTTGTTTTCTGCAGATCTATCTCCAGCAAATACCTTTCTGTAATATCTATGGAACTGCCAATCACAAAATCCTGGCCATCATCATCTTTGGCAAGGACATTATTATACATGAATATTTTAAAAGAACCGTTCTTGTGTATGGTATTCAGCAAACCATTCGACCTGCCTTTTTTCCGGATCTCTATTAAATAATCTTCCAGTACGGGGTGAAATTTTTCAGGAACAATATCAAACAGGCTTTTACCCAGCAGATCCGACACCTTGTATCCTAATAATTCAGCCCCGGCGGGATTTACGGTAATAAACGTACCGCGCATATCATGCGTACACATCAAACCCTGGGATGTCTCGAAGAAAGTTCGCAGCCTGTCTTTGCTGCTCTTGAGTTGCGCTTCCCTTTCTTTTTCGTCGGTAATATCACGGCCAATGGCAAAGAAATTGCCGGTAGAGGGTTCAGGCGTAATTACCCACTGGATAACGCGGTAAGATTTTGTTTTTGTTTTGATACGGTTGGTAAACTGGATATTAACGGGGCTGTCCGCTAATTTGTCTAACTCTGTTTTTGAGGCGGCAAGATCATCCGGATGGATCAGTTCATAAAAGGAATTTTTAAGCAATGTTTTCTCCTGCCACCCGAGAAGCAGACTGAAAGCAGGATTCACTTTTTTAAAAAAGCCATCTGCACCGGCAATACAGATAAGATCGGTTGAGAACTGGAATATCTTTTCAAAGTGTTTGAGTTCTTCTTTGCCTCTTCTTTCCACGATCAGTATCATTACCTCTTCGGCCAGTAGTTTCAGCGCCTGTTTCTGTTCTTCGGTTAGCCGGTTGGGTTTCTTGTCAATTACACATAGCGTACCAAGGGTATATCCATCCGGATCGGTCAGGGGCTGCCCGGCATAGAAACGGATATCAGGGAACCCGGTAACCAGCTCATTATCTTTAAACCGCTCATCCTCAGTGGCATTCTCTACTTCAAACAATTGATCCGGCTGCGTGATGGCATATTGACAAAAAGCAAGTTCCCTGGGTGTTTCTGCTACATCGAGCCCGGTTTTGGATTTGAACCATTGTCTTTTATCGTCTATCAAGGAGATTAATGAGATGGGTACATCGCAGACAAGGGAAGCCAGCCTGGTGATCCTGTCGAACTCTGTTTCCGATAATGAATCCAGTATCTGGTAATTTTCCAGTGCCTTCAGCCGTTGGGCCTCGTTTGCAGGAATGGATTTTTGCATGGATACGGGATTAAGTGAATACCGCTTATAAAGATAATATTAAATATACTGTGGAAGACAGTTTTATGGATTCCGGCTGAATTCTTTTAACGGTGTTTTGGCACCGCATCCAGGCGTTAAATTTTTTCAGTATCCTCCGCTATTCTACTTAAATTTATTCAAACACAATCATCCAATACATGAGAAAAAATAGCGTATCCTGTTTATTGTTTGTATGCATCCTTACAAACCTGAGCGCCCAGCAAACACAGAAGCCACCTTTACACGGGAAGAACTGGATGGCGGTTACCGGCAAACCCTTGGCGGCAACTGCCGGGGCTATCGTGTTCCAGAAAGGCGGCAATGCGGTAGATGCCGCCTGCGCCATGCTGGCAGCTACCTGCACCATGTGGGATGTATTGAGCTGGGGCGGCGAAACACAGGCGTTGATCTATAATCCCAAAACAAAAAAAGTGATCGCGATCAATGCCCTGGGTGTTGCACCCACCGGCGCAACGGTTGAATTTTTTAAAAGCAAAGGATATAATTTCCCACCCGAGTATGGCCCGCTTGCCGCAACCACACCGGGTACCGTTGGCGGACTGTGTTATATGTTATCGGAATTTGGCACCATGAGCCTGAAAGAGGTGTTATCGCCTGCTATGCAACTGGCAGCCGGTTATCCTATTGAGGCGCAAACGGCCAACAGTATGGAAAAAGGAAAAGAGATGATCAAACAATGGCCCTATTCTGCTGCTATATTCTTCCCGCATGCCGGGGAGAAAAGAGAAGCGCCGGATGCGGGAGAAATATTTGTACAGAAAGACCTGCTGGTTACATTGGGCAAACTGGTGGCGGCAGAACAGGATGCGCTGAAAAAAAGAAAGACACGTAAAGAAGCGATCATGGCCGCTTTCGATCGTTTTTATAAAGGGGATATTGCTGAAGAATTTGTGCGGGGAAGCAAGGAACAGGGTGGACTGATCACCATGGAAGACCTTGCCAAATGGAAACCCATCATTGAAGAACCCATGCAAACCAGTTACCGGGGAATTGATGTATACAAAATGCAACAATGGACACAAGGTCCGGCATTGTTACAGGCACTGAACATACTGGAGAACTTCGACCTGAAAAGCATGGGTTATAACAGCACCAAATATATTCATACGCTTTATCAGGCCATGAACCTGAGTTTCGCCGACCGCGATTTTTATTATGGCGATCCTTATTTTCCACCAGAGGAACCCATGAAGGGCCTCCTGAGTAAAGGCTATGCAAAAGACAGGTCGGTACAGATACGTTCAGATAAAAACGACGCGTATGCTACGCCGGGCGATCCCTATCCTTACGAAGGAAAAGTGAATCCCTTCCTCGACATCCTGCGGAAAAGAAGGGCATTAACAGACAGCAGCTCAAGACCGGGCTCTGCTGTACCCAGACAGGATCAGAATACAATGAACAATACGGATCTGAAAAATACACTTGCCATGAATACTGATGTGGATGCGGAGTATATGGACCGTTTATGGCGCGGAACCACTTCTGTGGAAGCGGCTGACACATCAGGGTGGGTGGTATCTATTACGCCCAGCGGCGGATGGCTGCCTGCCTGTATTGCCGGTCATACCGGTGTGGGCATGAGCCAGCGGATGCAGAGTTTTGTACTCGACCCGTTGATCGATCCCTTTAATGTAGTGGAACCCGGCAAGCGTCCCCGCGTTACGCTTACTCCTACGCTTGCGTTAAAAGAAGGGAAACCCTATTTGTGTTTTGGCGTACAGGGCGGCGATACACAGGACCAGAACCTGTTACAGTTTTTCCTGAACATGGTAGAGTTTGGGATGACTATTCAGCAGGCTACCGAGGCGGCTAATTTTAATACCAACCAGCTATGGTTATCATTGGGTGGTAGCAAACTGGAAGACAGGAAACCAAGACCCGGGAATATCTTACTGTCCAATACCACATCGCACTCCATTGCCGATGACCTTACAAAAATGGGATACCATGTAAGTTTTGGCGACCGGACCAGTGGCCCCATCAATGCCATCTTTCTCGACTGGAAGCATGGAAGCATCTGGGGCGGGAGCAGTAATAATGGAGAAGATTACGGGATCGGATGGTGATGTATTTTTTTTGGTAGATTGCCTGATCAATCAAATTACCTGTTTTGACTAAGCTTCAGCAATTTCAAAAAGACGGATACCTTGTTCTGGAAGGGTTTAATACGCCCGAAGAATGTGATGCAGTAATGAAACGGGGCGAAGAACTGGCCAATGGGTTTGACTATGAAGGGCACCCTTCTGTATTTCAAACAGCCCAGCAGACCCGTACGAGCGACGATTATTTTCTTGCCTCAGGAGATAAGATCTCTTTCTTTTTTGAGAAGGATGCGTTTGATGCTTCCGGTAATTTAAAAAATGATCTTTTTCATTCATTGAATAAAGTAGGACACGCACTGCATGATCTCGACCCGGTATTCAATGCATTTTCCCGTTCGCCGCAAATGAAACAGTTAGCGAAAGACCTTGGGCTGGATACACATATCATTATACAGAGTATGCTGATCTTAAAACATGCGAAGATCGGCGGTGAAGTGGATATACACCAGGATGCGGCTTTCCTGTATACCGAACCCAATTCCTGTATCGGGTTCTGGTTTGCCCTCGAAGATGCAACGATTGAGAATGGCTGTTTATGGGCAAAACCTGCTGGTCATATTACTCCACTACGTTCCTGGTTCCGCAAGAAAGAAAGCGGCGGAACAGAATTCGTGGAACTGGATGCCGAACCTTTTTCGATGGAAGGCATGATACCGCTGGAAGTAAAAAAAGGAACCTGCATCGTATTGAACGGGCTGCTGCCGCATTACAGTTTACCCAATACCAGCGGCAGATCAAGACAGGCATATGCCATCCATACGATCAACTGGGAGGCACATTACCCGGGTAACAACTGGCTGCAGCGGGATATGCGTGAGGTGAAGGGATTTTCTTAATAGTCCTCCACCCCTGTCACTACCTCTTCATAATTGATAAACAACTCTTCCCCTTCTGCTATATCACGTGTAGCTTCAAACCACTTACCTTCTTCCACTGATAGCAGGTTGGGGGTATGTGAATGATTCAGGTAATTAGCCATATCCATCACCTTGCATCCATGATCGGGAAGAAAATACTGTTCGTCATCGTACAGGTAATAGGTCTCAATAAATTCTCTTGCGTGTGCCGGTAACTGTTCTGCTTCGGCGAAACTTATTTTTATCCATCCATCCGTTTCTTTTGAAAAAATATTACGGCAGCCTTTTGGGATAGGGGTTATGGCAAATACGCCGATGCCATGTGTAGCCGATGGTTTGAGGGCCACAAACATTTCTGTCTGTAACTCTTTTAGTAGTTGCTCCTTGGTCATTTAGTAAAATTACGCAATCGCCGGATCCTTTTTCAATGGCTGTTTTTTCCAGTACGTTAAGCTGCGCCACAACCATTCAAATGGTCCTAAACGGAAGTACCGCAACCAGATATGACTGAAAATGATCTGGAAGATCCAGATACTGCCTACTACATAATATAACTGGTAACGCTGTAAGGTTGCGAACAGGCCGAAGCCATAAAAAATAACAGAGGTGATAATGGACTGAGATAAATAATTGGTAAACGCCATCTGGCCAGCAGGCGCAAATATGCCCATTAATTTTTTACCGATGCCGGACCGGTACAATAGGATCAGGATACTTAGATATCCCATCGTTTGAAATATCCGCCTGATTTCGTAAAAACCGAATTTCGATTGTTCAAGATATTTTATATAATCAAACTGTACCCTGTACAGCGTTGACAGGTCTATATAATTTAAAAGGAGCCCGATAGCGGTGCCGGTAAAGGCGGTTAATACATACGTACGGGTAGACTGGCTACCGGTAATAAATCCACTTTTAAACAAGGCCATCCCTAAGAAGAAGAACACTAATACATCCCAGATATTAAACCGGTAAAAGCCGATGCTTTGTATATTAACATTTTGCTCAGCAAAGTATTTAAAAATCTGCGCATAATTCTTATGCACAATTTTCTTTTCTTCTTCGGCAAGCCTTGCCGGTAAACTGTCTTTGGCCCCATTCTTTTTCAGCCCTTCCCATTTACCTAAAACTTCTTTTTGTTCATCAGTCAGCGTCTTTTTTTGTGCTACCAAAGCTTGTGCCGCCCTGCCTTTTGTAATGATGTCCTTTTTTTCAAACAAGCCGGCACTCTCTTTATACGAAATAATCACCAATACAATAAAAGCGGCTAATAGTAATTTCTTAACCGATAGGTTGCGGAATGGGAAGAGCAATAAACCTGCTAATGCATATGTATATAGAATATCGCCGGGCCATAAAAGAATAAACGCATTAATAAGCCCGAAGACCAGCAACCATAACAACCTCCTGTAGTAAATATCTACAGGCACCAGGCCACTGTTATTCTTTTGCAGGCGGTTGATCAATAATAAAGTACCTGCACCAAATAAAATGGAGAACAGCCCCCGCATGGTTCCTTCAAAAATAAATGTTTCGATGCCCCATGCATAATAATTGAAGCCCGTGAGTGCATGGCGCACATCCATATTTTCATATAATTGATAGGCCTGTCCCTGTGCGGTAATATTCATAATCAGGATGCCGAGTATCGCCATGCCCCTGACACAATCTAAAAACAGGATACGGTCCTTTTGCGCAATTGGCGCAACAAAATTGGATACAGGCTGGTCTGAAGCAGTTGTTTGCATAAGCAGGGTTAAGGTGTAGAAAGTCTGGTAACGAAAAGATATAAAAGGAAAACAAAAAAAACATTAAAAACAGATTAAAACAGGGGTTTCCCGTCAGTATACTACCTATGTATCGAATATAGCGGTAGCTAAATTGTAGAAAAGAGTTCACATATATTGAGGTGCTGTTTTTTCAGTAGTATCCTAAACAATATCACATTAAAAAGAACGTATTTACGCTTATGCTCATTGGCCTGGCAGCTATATTTTCATTAGTTGGTTGTACCGTAGAAGGCCGATATTACAGAACAAATCATCATCATAGCCCTGAGTATGTTCAGCGTCATACCAGGGTAGATCTTGAAATTCATAATTGAGCATTCGTTAGAATTCATTTACTGAACCCTACCATTTTGTGCAGGGCAGTGGGTTCGTATACCTGACCCTCCTTGATTACGAGCGCTACTTTTCGGATAGCACGGATATTTTGTAATGGGTTTCCATCAATAATAACCAGGTCGGCCTGTTTACCGGTTTTAATAGAACCGGTTTGTTTATCCGTATGCATGACGCGCGCCGGAATAATGGTAGCGGTTTGTATGGCCTGTATGGGTGTAAGACCCGACTCAACATAAAGTTCCAGTTCGCGCGCAACGCTGTAACCAGGGAAACCCATATCCGTTCCCGCAACAATCGTTATTCCCTTGTCCCACAAAGCTTTTACCAGGCTTTTC